>CAZPHE010000008.1:34039-53054 GCA_964586315.1 uncultured bacterium
GCCTTGTTAAACAATATAATTGCCAAGGATGTCATTTAATTGATAATCAAGGTGGGCAATTGGTTGAACATATCGGATCTCCTGAATACGCACCTCCAAATCTAAATTCTCAAGGTAAAAAAGCTAACCCTGATTGGCTTTTATCATTTTTTAATAACCCTTCTATAATTAGACCTAATCTGCAGGTCAAGATGCCTAGTTTTCATCAAATAACTGATAAAGAATGGGATGCAATTATAGCATATTTCCAACACATAGATCACGAAACTGTAAAATATCATGGTATCCATCAATTCGATAAATCGAGTACAGAGTTTGCTGCTGGCAATAAGTTACATGAAATTGGACAGTGTAATAGTTGTCATTTTTATGGTGAAACATTTCCTACAGGGGACGCACCTACATGGGCACCAAACCTAGCTTTGACAAAAGATCGTTTAAATGCTGAGTGGGTTACTGAGTGGTTAAAAAACCCACAAAAAATAATGCCTGGCACAAAAATGCCTGCACCGTATCTTCCAGATAGTGAAATTCTTTCATTCGAAGGAGCAGAAAT
The DNA here is from genome assembly GCA_964586315.1 of uncultured bacterium. GTDB lineage: Bacteria > Fidelibacterota > Marinisomatia > Marinisomatales > UBA1611 > CAZEER01. The sequence goes on from CAZPHE010000008.1 coordinate 34,596, forward strand.
TGACTGGGGGAAAGCCCTTGTAAAACTTGATGGTGACAGTACAGCTATGTTAAATGGTTTAAGAGATTATCTATGGAATATAAAAGGTAAAACTAATATAGATGATATTATAAAAGCTTATTTTGATGAAAACGGCTATGATTTTGATAGTGATGGTGATGGTGAAGACGGTTGGGATGATGAAGATGATTGGGGTGATGATGAAGATTGGTAAATCAATTTTTTTATAAAAAAATACCTAAATTAATTATATAAAACTTTTTTATTGTACATACAACCTCAACGCATTCTTAACCTGATTAACATCCCATTCCTCGCCTTTCCAAATTCTCAATACTTCTCTTTTAGGACCAATAAATACTGAGCTCAAAGTGTGACCAATTTTACCTTGGTCTACACCCCAGAAATTTCCTCCCGACTGCCTGACTAATTTATAAATATCATCTATATGATCCGTGCTAGATAAAATTTGCCAATTGTCAAAATCATCATTAATATGACCAAAAGCTTGCTTTAATACTCTAGGAGTATCATATAAATAATCAAAACTAACCATAATAAATTCTATTTCTGAAAAAGCAGTGGCCAAATAACGATTTTTCATCACTATTGCAGGACACATATTAGGCATGGGGCAGCGAGAAAAAATATATGATATAAATCTATACCGTCCATCACTATTGGACAATCTTACATCTTTACCATATAAATTTAATAGAGTTACATCATCAATAATTTGCCCGACTTCTTTAACAGAATATTCATCATCAAAAAAATCATCGGTTATTAAAATTTTTCCTTGGCTAACAACTTTAAATTTGGTTGCATATGGTTTAATATCATTCCATATTAATTGAAAGTGTACACTATCTCCGATTTGCAGATTATCTATTTCTTCTTTATCACGAACTGAAAATGGCATAACCATTGGCATCATTAAGCCAGGTATAGTATCATGTGCAATAATGATCTTATTCAATTCATGCTCAATTGATTGGACTGTACCTTTTACTAAATATTGATTATCTTTTTTTTCACAACATATAAAAAAAACACAAAAAAAGTAAAATCGTATATATTTCATTTTTATATAATAAAAAAAGGCGGAAAAATCCGCCTTTTTTAAGTTTAAATATTATTTTTTATTTTTTCTTTGGTTTAGAAAAAACAAAATCTTTGGTAGTCTCACCAGTCCCAATTGTCACACTTGCAGTTAAAACTCTTTTACTACCAAATTTTTCCTGCCAGCACACCACATCATATGTACCAGATGGGATACCATCAATAGAAAAATTACCCTTTTCGTCTGTGACAGCAAAATAAGGATGGTCAGACACCAAAACCCATGATTTCATCCATGGATGAACATCACATTTAATATAAAATGGATCTGGTTCAGATTTTGAAAAAGTAGATTTTTTTTCTTTAACAACTTTTGGCATAGCAAAATTGAATTCCTTATTCACTTTTGGCATAGAATGAATATTATGCAAAGTAGCATCACTGTTTTTTATTAATAGTTCCTGTCCCGCAACCATACCAAAAACATGAGGAGTATAAATACAACCTTTTTGATCTAAAACAGCAGGTTCGGATGGTATTCCATCTGAATATGATACATTTTTTAACCATACAAGAACATCTGCCATTGAACCATCCTCAGCCATTTTGAAGTTTTCCCCATATACCGGTCCAGAATATGCTGAACCGCAAACAGGATCCGCATCCATTTTAAGGCGTTTTTTCTTTGGGGCACTACCATCATATTTTACATGACCTTTTAAAGTGCCTGCATCAGCTAGAGCAATGAACAAAATAAAAGTAATTAAATATTTAAAAATCATAGAAGCTCCTTTAATCCATAATTATTTATACTAAAAATTACCAAAATTTTATATAACTAAAGAATACAAATTATTAGTTAACAATGTATGAAAATAAAAAAATAATAATGTACTTTTCAAACTGCATTTAACAAAAATGAAGTATAAAACATGTATATTTTTATGATTTCTTGCTACGTTCTAATGTTGATTAACTTTATTAATTTGACACTAGTCGGCGTAACTGGTTATTGGAATTTTGATATTTTAGGTGCAAGCCACACACGGTTTGCCTTATTTATGATTTTAATCTTTACCATAACAGAAACAGTTGTTATGTATTTTTTTATTTCTACAGGAAAAGCTATAAAGAATGCCATCCAATCAGGCCTCGGAAAGGATACACTTTGGAAAAGAGAAAGAAAATTAAAAATGAATCTTTTCCCTCAATTAATGCTTACAATTTTTTTTGTTGGTGGATGGTTTATTCATATTGGTGCAGTAGAAAATAATATGCCTACTGCATTACTACACGGACCTTTGTTCATATTGGCCTATCTTCATCATACCTGGACTTTGAGAATTAAGAATAATGCATTTAAAGAACAAATTGCTATTATAAGTGCATTAGAACCCAACCAAAACCAAGATAATTAATGTATTATGCTGCCAAAGGTTTAGAATTACTCGGTATGTTTATAATTGCAGTTGGTTTTTTTATAAAATTTCCAGGTCTAATGGATCCTAAATTATTACTTGCTGGTGCTATTTGTTTTGGTTCAGGATGGGCAATTGAAAAGTATATTTTAAAGTAAAATTTCTTTAATTGATTCGGGGAATATATTATTAAATTCTGCGTCTTATATATTTAAGATTTAATTAGAGTACAGACTACACATGCCGGCATATAATTATTTTAAAGGGATTCCAGAACTCCCTGATTACGCTAGAGAAAAAACAAAGCGACCAAAACTTATCGCTGTGGTTGATGAAGACAATTGCACAGGCTGCCAAGCATGTGTACCTTTCTGCCCAGTAGATTGCATTGAACCGGTTGCAAGTGATAAATATGAATTCCCAGTGATTCCTCCTGTACAAGTACGTTATAACGAGTGTACCGGCTGTCAAGTATGTGCCCGTGTATGCACTAAAATGACTTGGGATGCCATTAGAATGCTTGGAACGGAAACTTTTGAAAAAAATTACAGTCTAGATATCGATTAAAATATTATGAGTGACTCTAACCACCACGAAGAAAATTTTATACAGAAATATATATTTTCTGTAGATCATAAGATTATAGGACTCCAATATGGAATTACTTCCTTGCTATTCCTATTATTTGGTTTTGGTCTTATGATGGTTATGAGATGGCAATTAGCATATCCAGAAACACCTGTCCCGATTGTGGGTAGCCTTTTAGGCGAAACTGGAATATTACTTCCGGAGATCTATAATTCCCTAGGTGCCATGCATGGGACTATTATGATTTTTCTTGGAGTAGTACCTTTGGCAGTTGGAGCTTTTGGTAACTATATAGTCCCTTTACAAATTGGTGCACCTGATATGGCATTCCCTCGTTTAAATGCTGCTAGTTACTGGTCCTACTTTGTAGGTGGTGTAATTATGATGGCTAGCTTTTTTATGCCTGAAGGTGCTGCTCGATCAGGATGGACATCTTATCCACCTCTATCTATTTTTGAATCAGGACAGACTATGTGGCTTATTGGGATGGTCTTTTTGATTACATCATCGCTCTTAGGTTCAATGAATATTATTGTAACCATAGTACAACTTAGAGCACCAGGCTTGACATGGTACAGATTACCATTTTTTGTATGGGCTCAGTTTGTTACATCCTTTTTACTAGTACTTGCATTTCCACCCTTGGAAGCAGCTGCTATTCTTCAGCTTATGGATAGAGTTGCAAGTACTAGTTTTTTCCTACCAAGTGGTTTAGTCTATGCTGGTGCTCCTGTTGAAGCCTATGGTTCTGGTTCTCCATTGCTCTGGCAACATCTATTTTGGTTCCTGGCCCACCCTGAAGTCTATGTATTAATACTGCCAGCTATGGGTATAGTAGGAGAAATTCTAGCTAACAATACACGTAAACCGTTATGGGGTTATAAATCCCTAGTATATGCCACAATATTCTTAGGATTTATGTCCTTTATTGTATGGGCTCACCACATGTTCCTCACTGGCATGGGACAGGCCATGAGCGCATTCTTTCAAACCACAACCATGATAATTTCAATTCCATCCGTTGTTATTTTAACATCTTTCTTTATTTCCTTATGGGGTGCATCAATCCGTTTTACAACTCCTATGCTTTTTGCTCTAGCATTTTTGCCCATGTTTGGAATAGGCGGATTAACTGGACTTCCCCTAGGAGTCGGGGCATCAGATATTCATCTTCATGACACCTATTATGTTATTGGCCACTTCCACTATGTAGTGGCTCCTGGTACTATTTTTGCTCTTTTCGCTGGAATATATTATTGGTTCCCAAAAATTACCGGAAGAAAATTAGGCGAAAGTCTTGGAAAGCTTCACTTTTGGCCATCACTGATTTTTATGAATGGAATTTTTATGCCAATGTTTATTCAAGGCTTGGCGGGTGTATCAAGACGAATGTATGACGGTGGGCAGCTCTATGCACATGCTCAAAGCGTACTAGAATGGAATGAGTTTATGACTATATCAGCATTCTGTCTAGGTGCAGCACAAATTCCATTTTTAATTAATATATTTATTTCAATGTTTCATGGCGAAAAAGTAGACCGCAATCCATGGGAATCAACAACAATTGAATGGTCAGCTCCTTCTCCTCCCGTACCTCATGCAAACTTTGAAGGTCCTCTTGAAGTGTATCGTGATCCTTATGAATATAGTGTTCCCGATGCAGATAAAGATTTTTTACCACAAACTGAAAAATAAAGGAATCCAATAAGTGCAAATTCCATATACAGTTTCAGAACGACCAGAGACAGGTTTAAATAATTCAAAACTCGGGATCTGGGTTTTCTTAGCTTCAGAAATTATGCTCTTTGGAGGCCTATTTTCAGCCTACGTTTTTCTAAGGATAGCAGCACCTGAAGGTGATTTTGCTTATTGGGGTAGTAAACTTAGTATCCCTATGGCTACAATTAATACATTGGTCTTAATCTCATCTAGTGTAACTGTAATCATGTCTTGGGCATCTCTAAAGATGAAAGATTTTGAAAAATATAAGCTCTATATGGGGCTAACACTTCTATGCGCTCTAATCTTTCTAGTTATTAAATATTTTGAATATACTGGGAAATTTCACCACAATATTTATCCATCGTCAAGTACATTCATGGGTATTTACTTTACCCTTACAGGGTTGCATGGTTTGCATATTATTGGTGGAATGATTGTAATGACCTATTTTTGGTTACCAGCAGGAAATAGCATGTGGCTGAGCGATCCTGAACGATTTACAAACAGAATTGAAGTAGCTGGATTATACTGGCACTTTGTAGACTTAGTCTGGATATTTCTTTTTCCAGTATTATATTTACTTTAAAGGTTATATAATTATGAGTGACCATGATCAAGGACATATTGAAGAACATATTAAAGTTTATCTAACTGTATTTGGTGCTTTAGGAGTACTTACTGTATTAACAGTTGCTGCATCTTATTTGAATATTTCTGGCACAGAAGCTATATTCCTAGCTTTGGCTATTGCTACAGTAAAAGCAAGCCTAGTTGCAGGATATTTCATGCATCTTATTACTGAAAAGCAGACAATCATCTATATCCTTTGTCTAACATTTCTATTCTTTCTTGTCTGTATGTTTTTACCACTTATCACAACCACAGATAGCACTGCCCTATGATATCCTTAAAAACATTTCATTATTTCTTCATTGGCATTTCTGTAATTATTACATCCTATTATGGCTTTTTTGAAATATCTCATCCATCAAACCCTGGCATGATATCAAATTTTCTTGCCGGAGTATCATTTATTATTGCCTTAGGCCTAGTTTTTTATGGCATAAACGTTTATAAAAAATTGAGTCAACTTTAGAATGAATCATATTTATAAGACATTTACAGTATTCCTGATTTTCACTATCCTACCAAATTCTCTAGATGCATGCTCAACATGTTTCGGAGATCCCAGTGCACCAGCTTCAGAAGGCCTAAATTGGGCAATTATTACACTATTAGGTGTTACTGGAAGTGTTTTAGGTGGAGTAATTCATTCCATTGTAGGAATTGCTAAAAAAACAAAACAATTCAATCGATCTGATAAAAATTTAGGAGAGACACTTTGATAGAGATACTACATTATTTTGGTTTACCTATCAATTTATCCGTTCAAGGCGTAAAGATTGATGAAATCAATGCTATTGTCCATTGGCTTATGTTAATCTTATTTATTGGCTGGGGTACATTTTTTATTGTAAGCCTTGTGAAATTTAGTGCATCAAAAAATTCCAAGGCAGATTATGCAGGTGTTAAATCACATTTTTCATCGGTTCTAGAAGCTGCTGTTGCAGTGATTGAAATAGTTATTTTATTTGGATTTGCATTCCCAATATGGGCACACCGAGTTACAGATGTACCCAATCCTAGTGAATCGGTACACATACGCGTAATAGCTCAACAATTTGCATGGAATGTCCGTTATCCTGGACCGGATGGTAAATTTGGTTCAGTACGTATCGATCTAGTTGATGAACAGGAGAACCCTATAGGTCTAGATCGATCAAGTGAAAATTCAGCGGATGACTTTTATACAGTGAATCAATTCCATATCCCTGTAAATAAAAAAATCAGGGTTGACCTTTCATCAAAAGATGTAATCCATAATTTTAAACTCCCTGAACTACGTGTCTCTCAAGATGCTATCCCGGGAATGGTTATTCCGGTTCATTTTACAGCAACAATGACTACGGATGAATTTTTGGAAACAGCAATAGGAACAGCCAGGGAAGGAATGGGACTTGAAATCGCCTGTGCTCAATTATGTGGCTTAGGCCATTATAGAATGAAAGGATTTGTCACAATTCATGATGATCAAGGCTATCAGGACTGGCTGGATGAACAAGCAGAATACTTAGAAGAGGAGGGTGATGACGACGATTGGGGTGATGATGATTGGTAGATTAAATATTTTTGATAATTAATCACAGATTATTTTCTTTAAGCCAATCCAAAACGTCTCTTAAGCACTCATTCGAAATAGTATGTTCAGAATCATACTCATGATAGTTTGGTACAATACCCAAATTCACTAATTCATTTTTAGTTGAATGTCCAAGACCAATTGGAACAATTTGATCTAATCGTCCATTTGCTAAAAAAAGATTCAAATCTCTAGCCAATTCAAAATCTATTTCATCCTTTACCTGATCTGCAGGAAAATATCCGCATATTGCCACTATTGAATTAAGTTTACCAGCATTTTTTAAACCAGTATATATTGATAGTGAAGCACCTTGACTAAAACCAAGTAAATTTATCTTTTTAGGATTTAAATCCAGGAATTCAATACTCTTTTCAATAGATTGAAATACCTTTTTCTGATGAGTATGCATTTGTTCAGGTCTAGGTAGTTTTCTGATATTATTATAGTCTAGCTCTGCCCATGCCCATCCATTATATTGTACTGGGATTGATGCCTGCAGACTTACACATGTCCAATCTTTTCCAAAAAACGGAGATAAACCAAACAAATCTTGCATATTGCTACCAAATCCATGTAGAAAAAATATACTTGGACTATGATCAGTTTTATTTTCAGCTTTTTTTATAATGTTTTTTAATGGTAGATCTAATTTTATTACATCATTCATTGCTTTAAATATTTTTCTTTCTTTTTTTGTGATGCCCGTTTATTCTGATCTAACTCCATTTTTCTTAAACGTATATCCGTTGGCGTCACTTCAACTAGTTCATCTTCTGCTATAAACTCAATAAACTGATCAAGTGATAACTGTTTTGGAGGTCTCAGATTTATAGTATTATCAGAGCCTGCTGCACGCATATTTGTAAGTTTTTTTTCTCTAGTAATATTTACATTCAGATCTCCATCCCTGTTTCTCTCTCCGATAATCATACCATCATAGACTTCCATTCCTACATCTACAAATAATTCTCCTCTATCTGCCATACCAATACAGGCATAGGTAGTTACTTTACCATTACGATCTGAAACTATAGCGCCTGAATTTCTCTGTGGAATAAGTCCAAACCATGGAGCATAGCCATCAAATAATTTATTCATTATTCCAGCACCTCGTGTATCTGTCATAAATTGAGACCTAAAACCAATAAGTCCTCTGGAAGGTATTGAAAATTCTAGATTAACACGTCCTGTCCCATGATTCTGAAGATTGATCATTCTTCCTTTTCTGATTGATAATTTTTCAGTAACAACTCCAACTTTTTCTTCAGGAATATCAAGTAATACTCTCTCCATAGGCTCAAAAGTTTTTCCATTTTTTTCCTTGGTAATTACCTGAGGTTTTGATACCATAAATTCATATCCTTCCCTTCTCATGGTTTCAATCAGGATTGCCATCTGTAGTTCACCCCTTCCTCTAACCTCGAATACATCAGTCCTATTTGTGGATACTACCTTTAAAGAAACATTACTCAAAATTTCTTTTTTCAATCTCTCTGACAAATGTCTAGTAGTTAAATACTTTCCATCTTGACCAGAGAATGGACCATCATTCACATAGAATAACATAGAAACAGTTGGTTCATCAACTTCAATTCGTGGCAGAGCTACTGGGTTTTCATTATCAGAAATAGTATCACCAATAGATATATTTTCTACTCCTGCAAATGCAATAATATCCCCTGTTTCTACTTCATCAGTTTGAATTTTATTGAGTCCATTAAAAGTATATAGAGCAGAAAATTTTTGATCTGGTATTATGTTTTTCTTTGTACATAATGAATAAGATTTACTCATGAAAAGTTTTCCGCTATTCAATCGTCCAACAGCAATTTGACCCACATAAGGATCATAATCCAAACTATTAATTAAAAATTGAGAAATTTGATTTTCTAAGATTTTAGGTCCCTTAATATTTTCTATGATTGCATCAAATAATGGTAAAAGATTTTTTGAGTCTGTACCCAGTTTGTCATGTGCAACTCCTTCCTTTGCATTAGTATATATAATAGGGAATTCTATTTGCTTTTCAGATGCATCAAGATCAATAAATAAGTCATATACTTCATTAAGCACTTCATCAATTCTTGCATCGGTTCGATCAATCTTATTTATAACTAATATGATTGGCAGATCTTTTTTTAGTGCTTTTTTTAAGACAAATCTTGTCTGAGGTAGAGGTCCTTCACTGGCATCAACCAAAAGAAGTGCCCCATCAACAAGATTTAAACTTCTCTCCACTTCTCCACCAAAATCAGCATGCCCAGGCGTATCAAGAATATTGATCTTTACATTATTATAAAATATTGCGGTATTTTTTGCTGTAATTGTGATTCCTCGTTCTTTTTCAAGATCCATTGAATCCATAACTCTATCTTCAACCTCTTGATGTGACTGAAAGGTTCCACTCTGTTTCAACAACCCATCTACTAATGTAGTTTTACCATGGTCAACATGTGCAATAATAGCAATATTTCTAAGTGACTCTTTACGCATTTAAAAAAACCTTTGATTCAAAAAATAAAAAACCCCACTAAAAAGCGGGGTTTTTTTGATAATTATATTATCACTCTCCAGCGACTGACGACTTACGATAGTCTGTAACTAGTTTTTTAACTTCACCAATAGCTTTCCTTGCACGTGAACCTGCAGCTTTATTGCCACCCATATTTTTCTCATGCTCTGCTTCAAATGTATCAAAATAGTTCTTTAATTGTTTTAGACATTATTTTATCCTTTTATTTAAAATTTTAACCGCGGATTTTACAAAAAGTTCTCCCCTATTTCAGGTTTTATTAATAAGAAATTTTTGTATAAAATATTTTAATGCTAGAAAACTATTCTACAAAAACTCCACGAGCAATACTTTGATACCAATCTTCTTGTCCAGAGGGGACATCATTTTGATTGATAAGGTAATGAAGTTCACCATTCAGCCAATAGCATGCACTGGTATAACTATCATAATAACTAGTATCACGGGTAGCCTCACCAACTACTATCACATTTCCATCTACAACTTTAATATCATGGGCAGCACCAGTGCCAAAATCAGTCATTGGTCCACCCTCTAGATCATAAATATTACTATTTTTCCAATATTGCGGAAACCAACCCCCCGTTGTATATGGATTATTTGTATCTTCATACCAGTCCGTATAACCAGCCACATAAACGTTCCCATTTTCTATTGTGATACCATTACCTATTGCACCATATATATCCCATTGAGAGCCACCTAAAGGCAATGTAGTTCTAGTAGTATGCCGCCAGTAGGAGGCTTTCTGGACATAACCTAATTTCCCAGATGTTAGTATATATCCAGCATAATATCTCATATTACCATCTTCTAAAGCCATATCATATACTTCTCCATCACCACCACTAGCTACTGGTAGAGTTGTTCTATTATTACCATCCTTCCAAAAACATGGTAAAAAATAATGATGATTATTCATAAAATAACCTCCAACATAAACAGAGCCATTATTACGGATTCCAATTGAAAAAGCCTGCGACTCTCTGCCTGTGGTTAAATTGATTTTTTCACCATTTTTCCAATAGCAAGATCCGTTATCAAACCAACCTGCTACATATATATCATCGCCATCAACAGCAATGGCTTCAGCTTCACTCCAATCTCCAGGAAGATCATAGCGAGTTGTATTAATCCAATAGCATGCATCAGAGGATTCCCCAGTACCACAGGTATATACTGTACCATTAACAACAACTATATCTGTTGCCCAGGCTCCACCAGGAAGCTCAACCCTAGTTCCATCGACCCAATAACACGCTGTTAAAATACCTGCTTCATTGTATGAACTCCCTACTATATACACTGTTCGACCTGTTATAAGATAAGAATTGCAGATTCCATCTCCATCATCATCAGGTCCATCATTTGATGGATCATATATACCTGAAGAACAGTCATCACATCCATCATCATCTGTATCAGAACAAATTGTATTATCAAAAGGATCTATATCACTATCATCGTTAACATTATCATTATCATCATCCTCATCCAAATCATCGCATATACCATCTAGATCATAATCATTTGTTTGAATTTGACTATCCACACACGCATCACAGGGATCATCTAAATATTCACAAGTTCTATTATCAATAGTTGCTGAAGGATCATAATTACATGCATTCATATCTGTACACCCACACCCATCGCATGTACTCCAAACTGCAAGATCAATTGTACCCACATTACCATTCCCACTGGCATCCGATAAGTATGCCCCTTCTCCTTCATTCATTTTCCAGTAACCTATTAAATCTGTAGATGAAACATAACTTCCTCTTTCAAAGGTAGCATTTATATCATTTGTAATATTTCCAAGTTCTATAATTTCAAAGATGCTTAAAGCCTTGTCCCATATTGCAACCTCATCAATAGAGCCATACCAAACACTACCATTACCGAATCTTCCTATATATGTAGTCACACCTTCACTAGGAGGGGCGACACCTGTAGCTTGAGATACTTGTACTCCATTGGTATAAAGCGTAATGGTCCCAGACGCAACATTAGAGTCATAGGTTACAGCTATAAAAGTCCAAACTCCCTCAGGTAACGAATCCGGAGATTGCACAATATTATAATTCCCATTATGACCAGCAGAGAGTTTCGCCCCTTGATTCTGGGGTGCCCAAAAGGCATGTCCACTATTGCCAGATATAATATTATTTGCAACTCCATATCCATAATTTCTTTTAACCCAGGCGGCTTTTGTATAAGATCCTAGGGAAAATATCTCTCCCAAATCAACATTAGAGTTAGTCCCATTAAAAGTAAGGTAGTAATCCCCATTATCAACATGAAGCTGACAACTTCCATCATCATGGGTTGCATTACTATCATAGTTGAAAGCTGTACTGTCTGTGCAGCCACAAATACTGTTTCCACCTGATACACCTGCACAATCTTCAGCTAAGAATTCCTCATCTTTTTCACAGTTATAAAAACAAAAAATAATGAGGATAAATAATTTGAATCTATTTCTCATGATTTAGTATTGAAATATTAATCTACATAAGATTGAATCTCAGATGGATCCAACCTCAGAAGGGAAATTGTTCCTCCACTATTACCCTCTCGAAAACCAAATCCTCCAATTACAAGGTCTCCATCATTTAGCTCAATCACAGATTGATTTACTTGGCTCAATTTAACGCTAAAAATTATACTACCATTAACATCTATTTTAGTCAAATAACACATATCATCTATAAGATAATAGCCTCCATCTAAAGAAGGTGCGATGTCATAGTATCCATAGTGACTAATCGTATCAATATGACAATTTTCCCATGTTATTCCACCACCAGAAACATTACGTTCGACTAATAAATTACTTCTCCAACTATTACAAAACCCTGCAGCAACATAGCCACCAGAAGGGGATTCACTGACTGCATATAATAAAGCATCTCCGACAGATTGTGTTTTCTTTTTCCAGACCTGCTCACCATCAGAACCCGCTTTTACCATAAAATGTTTGTAAGCACCATGCTGCTCTCCAGAATATCCCACAAGAACAAGATTGCCATCTACGGTCTCTATCAGTGCATTACCCTCATTGGTAGTAGAGCTACTGAAAGTTTTTCCCCTAATAAGTTCCCCTGTATTACCATATTTTCGAAGCATTGCCTTAGAGTTCCATCCATCGTCATTCCAAGTACCCGTAATAACAAAATTACCATCCTGTGTTTGTACTACATCTCTTGACCAATCGTTATTATCAGCTGTACCATCCCATTGTTCCCATTCTATATTGCCAGCCAAATCTGTTTTTACCAAATAAATATCTGGATAACACCCAGGAAGAGTATCACACTCATAGTACCCTGTCGCAATATAACCGCCATCAGATGTTTCACGAGCTCGATATAACGAAGTTGCATTATTGTAAATCTGATGCCATTCCTCTTCGCCATTAGAATCAACTTTGATCAGCAACCCACTGTAGTTTGATGCACCTGCAATAATGATACCATCATTAGATGTTTTTTGGACACTCCAACTTTCATCTCCTTCATAGGTTTTAATCCATTTAATGGATACTCCATTCAAAAAATATTCACAATCTCCACTATCAAAAGTTGCCAAACTATCATAGTTGGATGCCGTACTATCCATACATCCACAAATATTTTCTCCACCTTCCACACCCGCACAATCTTGAGCCAAAGTTTCTTCCTCTATTCCGCAAGTACAAAAAAAACAACTCATCCAGAATAATAATAAAATTCTAATTTTGATATTTGTCTTTAGCATCATGAAATAATTTATCTATTAAATTCTAACAACATGATTAAAAAAAATAAATCATGGGAGTACCATAATATTTTTTTGAATCGATCATTACTTGGATTTTGATTTCCTTATTTTAATATAATCTTTTTTTAAAAACCGTGATAATTACTCAAAACTAGTATTTACATAATTCGAGGATGCTATACCGCTGCCAGTACCATTGTGGCTCTCCTCTGTATCATTCAGATTTTGCTGCATTTGGTGATAGGACACTAGATTACCAGATGAGGTATAATTCCCAGAATTAGACCCGGCATCCAAACCTGAGCCACTATTATATAAAGCAGTTATTTCAGAAGCAGTAAGAGCTTCATTCCAAAAAGCAACTTCATCCACTTGACCATCAAAATAATTTGTTATGCTTCCATCATTATTTTTAGCACCTATAGCTACAACAGTATTCTGAGAATTCGTTGAATACCCACTTGAATTATCTGAATCTTCCTGGGATCCATTTATATACAGTCTAGTTACTGAACTGGAAAATGTCAACACAACATGATACCACCCTGCATTAGGATCTGGATTTGTTGAAGACTCAGGATCCTGCCATTGATTATTATCGCTATCGCGAACAGCACCTATAAACTTAGTACCTCCACTATTCATTCCGATATACCATGTTTTATGACGATAGACAAAGTACCGTTCGGTTCCATTTGCTTCAGAGTCTAAATTTACCCATGCTTGAACAGTAAAAGCATTCGGCTGAAAAGCTGAATTATTAGCAATACTAACATATTCATCGCTACCGTTTAGATTGAGAACATAATTTGCAGCATTTAATGTTGCGGTATTGTTGCTCTGGGATGTGCTTGCGGCATTTCCTACTACATCATAGATACTATTGGAAGCAGGATTAACGATTATATTCAAACTCCCATTTGATGTTCCAGATAGAGGGATGCCTAGCGTATAGGTATTGCTGCTCACAGAAATGCTACTCGGTGTACTACTTGTAAGTGTTGCGCCTCCCATACCTCCGCTACTACTAGTTAAAACAAAATCAGATGCTTCCAGTGATCCACTACCTCCCGCTGAATTATAGACAGCTTCACTAAATGTAACTGCTATGGTACTATTGTCAGATGCTAGACTATTACCTGTTATGGTTGGTGCCGTACCATCATAAGTCCAATTATATTGGCTGGCTGCACTATTATTATTCCCTGCGGCATCTGTAAATGTACTTCCAGAAACATCTATAGTTGTAGCACCACTGGACGAGGGGCTAAACGTTGCAGTATATGTAGTACCGCTTCCTGAAAATGAGCTTAAACTTCCCCCGCTAACCGAAACATCTCCTACAGCAAAGTTTGATGTAGATTCACTACTAGTGAATGTAATTGTTAAGTACGAATCATTTGTTGTTGCACCATCACTCACAGCATTACTACCTGCATTGACTGCTGTAATAGTCATAGTAGGAACCCTTTTATCATTTAAATATACGGTGTTATAGCTTTGAGAAGTCGCAGCTATATTACCCGCAATATCAAAAATAGCGCTACTAGCAGGAGTAACAGCTAAAGCTTCAAGTCCAATTGCTGTAGTAGATAATGATACACCTAGAACATATCCTCCATCAATATTCCCATACCACGCGACATCATTAGCATCTCTTCCGTGACTAACAATGTCTAAATCACCATCGCTGTCAATATCGCTTACTTTTAATCTGTATGGTTTATCAATGCTAGCATCAACCGTATACTTTGTAAAACTTTCAGAACCATTATTCGCATACCAGACAACATCATCAGCATCATACCCAATTGCTCCAACATCCAAATCTCCATCTGCATCAAGATCAGCAACCACAACATCCGTTGCACCATCTAGGTTCCCATCTATGGTATTTTTTGTAAAACTTTCAGAACCATTGTTTGCATACCACAAAATATCATCATCATCATAGGATGAAACAACAATATCCAAGTCTCCATCTTCATCAAGATCCGATACAGCAAGACCTCTTCCATCCAGACTACCATCTATGGTATTTTCTGTAAAACTTTGTGAACCATTATTTGAAAACCACAGAAGATCATCACTTGTTTTATCTGATGTTACAACATCAAGATCACCATCTTCATCAAAATCGACTATAACAGGTATGTAACCAGCATCAGAAACAATAGTATTTTTCGAAAAACTTTGTGAACCATTATTTTCATACCACACTATAATATCATCACCATAGGCATCAACCACAATATCCAAATCACTATCACCATCTAAATCAACTACTTCTAATCCCCTCGGACCATCTATTGTTCCTATGGTATTTTTCGAAAAACTTTGCGAACCATTATTTTCGTACCACACTACATCATCTGAAACTTCACCAATAGCGACCACATCAACATCACCATCCCTATCCAAGTCAATTGGAAAAACTTCCCTGGCCCCATCTAGACTTTCATCAATACCATACATTGAAAAACTTTGTGAGCCATTATTCTGATACCATACTACATAATCCGCAACTCCAGCTGGCACTACAATATCCATATCTCCATCTTGATCTAAATCGATAGGAAAGATTGAAGCTGCACCACTTAAATTTCCATCGACAGTATTATCACTAAATGTTGGTGTAGCCTTTGAAATACTGCTGGGGGTATCACTACTTAGAGTTGCGGGATCTCCACTCATAGGTACTGTTAGTGCAAAAGAAAAATCACTAACCTCAAGAGCGCCACTTCCCGAATTTGTATCATATGTTGGCTCATTAAACTTTATTGTCACAGTACTATTGTCAGATGCTATTGTAGTCCCAGATATTATCACTGGTAGTGAATTATCATAAGTCCAGGTAAATGGAACAGATGCTAAACTCGTATTGGTTTTTACATCCGTATATCGCCCTGCAGGAATGAATATGGAGGTTAAACGGTTTGATGTTGGAGAAAATGTAGCTGTATACGTTCTACCGCTTCCTGAGAAAGAGCTTAGAGTTCCACCAATATATACAATATCGCTAACTATAAAATTTGTAGCAACTTCATTGGCTGTGAAAGTTAAGGATAGATTCGCATCATTTGTACGAGATCCTGTTGGAACAGCATTTGAACCATCTGTTGCAGTAATAGTGATTCTAGGTCCAACATTATCTTTAACACTAACCGCCTGAAAAGAAGGTAATGCAAACTGAGAAAATCCTATAGACACTATCAAAAGAGCTGTAATTATAAGCTTCAGGTAGATCATTTCAATAATAACATCTTCTTAGTTTGGCGGAAATTTCTAGTACGCAGCTCAGAAAAATAAACACCAGAAGCTACAGGCTTACCAAGTTGATCTAGTCCATTCCATATAACACTATGGTATCCATATTCTAAATTGGAATTCAACAAAACGTTTACCTGCTGACCAATTAAATTATAGATTGTTAGATAAACATCGCCAGATCGAGGTAAGGAAATATCAATTTTTGTAGTAGGATTAAATGGATTTGGGTAGTTTTGCCCAAGTGAATACACATCAGGTATATTCCTCAATATTTCATTTGTAATATTATAAACATATTGTTCATCACCCGCTATAATTACAAGATCATATCCATTATCCAAATTTTCATGAATAACTAGATTTTCTTCAAAAATATTGGTTATAACATTTTTATTCGGGATATCTAGAAGTGCAAAATCCAAACCTGATGGAAAATCGTTCTTCGTCCCAATTGAGAAAGTATAGGGTCCATCTATTCCATCTGATATTAGTTTAATTTTCCATACACCATTGAATGTATCTATAGAACGAATATCTGCCCCATACTTAAACTTACCACTACCATTTATATCTGTTCTAACTGCAACATATGATTCAAGGGTTGGGAGAGCAAAAATATCTAGATTATCTCTATTCTCTTTGCCTAATATATTTCTACCGATAACTGCACTATAATCTAAATAAGTTTCAGACCTGAGTTTGAGATTTAAGATCCATTCCTCTGATTCATAACGATTAACAACTCTGTTATCTTCACCATCTGTAGAAGTTTTAAGGGTTAAAATTTGTCCTTTTTGTTTTGCGTGGACTGCATATCCTGACCAAGGAATTAAAGTTTCTGTAGGCTCGGTCCAACCATCCGTTTCAGTAGAATCATTATAGCCAAAAGTATAAAGTGAAACTGGAGTTGAGTCAGATTGAACTTTAACGGGGAAAGAGAACGGACTTCCTATAATATTCCATCCCGAATCCTTGAGCGTTAATTCATAATCCACTAATGGTAATGCTCTTCCACCAGAGTTATTATTCGTAAAAACAACGTTATCCTTGTAATTGTGTTTAAACCAGTAAGCTTTCCCAGTTATAATGGAATCAGGTTTAGTCCATTTTCCTGTTTTTAAATCCCAGTCGTAGAATACATAACCATTCTCAAGATTTGAATTTTTTAGATCACCATTTAATAGTTCCGCAGGCCAGGAAACCATTCGCCATCTATTGCTTATAACACCATCTGGAAAACGGGTTGTAGTTAATGTATCATCCATCTTGAGTTCATTTTCTCCAAATTCTAGTACAGGTGTAGAATAATTACTAGTTGCCTCATAATACATCCCATCAACCGTTACAACCCAAGACCTAAAATTACGAACAGATAAAAGTGAATCAGGAATACTTGCCTGGTAGGTACTATCATCTAAAGAATACATAGGGATCTCAATTATTTCACTACTTCCACCAATTTGAACATAAAGTTTTGCGGAAATAATACCATTTATATCATTAGCAATCGCTTGCACCATAACCGAATCAACACCTGCGGGTATCGTATCAGATACTTCAGTTGTCAGAGTTGGTGGAGTCTTATAAATTCCGTTTACTGCTGATAAAAATCCTCCCACTAAAGAAAGCGAATCCCCCGAACCATTATGAGTAAGTGATGCCCCAATAGATCCAACAAGTTTAAGTGAATCACCCGTCATATATCCTCTACTTTGAGATATATGCTGTGTCTTTATTACAAGTTCTTGCCCTACAACTATTGAAAGAAGAATAAAAATCCATTTAATTTTATTTAGTATACGCATTCTATTAAACAAACATTTTATAATATTAAGAAGAAGATGTATCACCAGATACAACAAAAGCATTACTTCCCAGATGTACCACTGTCATAATCG
>CAZPHE010000009.1:0-18560 GCA_964586315.1 uncultured bacterium
TGTTAAAGTGGATGACCCTGCTAGCCCAGATGGCTATAGATGGAAGATCGACGCATTGACTCCTATGGTAGGCGGTTCTGGAGATAAGGTTGCTTTAGTTGATCTGTCCTTTTATTCACTAACAGATAGCTTGGAGGTAGATGAATTGCTCTATTCATTTTCTTCAGATGAGTTAGGTGACCTATACATCGACAGGGAATCTTTACCAGTATTTACTTCTTTCACTAGAGTTGTGGCATATGTTAATGTCACCAATAATGGTCCAGAATACACTACAGATAATACTGGCGTTGGTGAGTGGGTATTCTTGAACTATGGAAGGAATAGCCAGCAGAGGGGAAGACGCCATCTGCATGATTCCGGTTTGTTCTTTGATCAGGTCATGAATGATAATTTACATTCAGGTGGTATAAGAGTACACGGTCCTGGGTCAGGTCAGGTACGAGGTGTGTTCCGGACTTTTATAGAGACCGTTGATCTTGCAACCATGTTTGTGTCTGATGGTGGATATAATACGAATATATGGTCCATCCCCTATAGAGTAGAAAGACCATGAGTTTTTTTTATTAAAAATTCAAAACCCCGTTAATAGGAAAAATATATTAGCGGGGTTTTGTTCAATGCATTCCGTCATAATAACTTCATATATTATTTAATTATTAACTGAAAAATCCGTGATCAAACTTTCTATTGAAAGTAAAGCTTTAAGTAAATATGAATAAAGATATTAATAGATTGAAATCATGAATAAAATACAAAAGCAACTTATACTAGTAGAGTTAATTGTTATCTCACTTTTACTTTGGAGATATTTTAATGATCAACTTACATATGAGAATGCAATTTTATATGTTTCTATCTATGTAATCTGTATGGGTGGTTGGTTTTATTTTAGGAATAAATCTATATGAATTTGAAAATGTTAAAACGATTATTAGTGATTATAATTTTTTGTTGCAGTTGCTCACGAGACAGAGTAGATAAAATTTATTATAATGGTAAAATCTGGACTGGGGATAAGAATAATCCATTTTCTAGTGCAATAGCTGTAACTGATGAAACGATTGTCTATGTTGGTGATGATATATTAACCTTAGAAAAAGCAACTGAAACCACGGAGAAAATAAATTTATTAGGTCATTTTGTTACACCGGGTTTTATAGATAACCATGTTCATTTTATTAGTGGTGGTCTCCAACTTTCAAGAGTGAACTTGAGCGATGTCACTACAAAAAAAGAATTCCAAAAGCGTTTGATTGAGCATGAAAGAGTGTTACCAGAGGATGTATGGATGCTTGGTGGTAATTGGGATCATGAGCTTTGGGGAGGACAATATCCTGATAAATCTTGGATAGACAATGTGATAACAGAAAGACCAGTAATCCTAGATAGGCTTGATGGACATATGGCTCTTGCAAACAGTAAGGCAATGGAACTTGCGAATATAACCGCTAAAACGGTTGACCCAGTTGGGGGAATTATTTTGAAAGATCAGTATAATGAGCCCACTGGTATTTTAAAAGATCAAGCGATGAATATGGTTACCTCATTAATACCGGATGTATCTAACCTAGAATTAGATAATGCACTCAATGCTGCAATGGATCATGCAATATCACTTGGGTTAACTCAAGTCCATGATATGGGATCTTGGAAAGATTTAAAGACCTATAGACGTAACCATGATGCAGGAAAGCTAAAACTTCGTATAAAAATTTTTCCTTGGTATACAAATTGGAAGAATATTATACGTTATGTAAAAGAAAATGGTCCTGGTGATGACTGGCTTCGATGGGATGGATTAAAAGGCATGATGGACGGCTCGCTTGGATCGCGTACTGCTTGGATGCATACACCTTATTTATTTGATCCACTATCATATGAAAAAGAAAGCTTGTCTACAGTCGGTATCATTACACTTGAAGATACCCTTGATTTTAAACAGGTACTTAGAGAGACAGACTTAGCAAATATACAACATGCAGTTCATGCGATTGGAGATAAGGCAAACGATTGGATTCTTAATGAATATTCTAAAATCAGGACAGAGTTAGGTACAAAAGACCGTAGACCACGTGTTGAACACTCTCAGCATCTATCACCCTCTGCTTTAAATCGTTTTTCAAATGAAAATATAATTCCTTCCATGCAGCCTTATCATCTTTATGATGATGGCTCTTGGGCTCATAAGCGAATTGGGAATGATCTTTTGAGTCGCACCTATGTGTTTAAGACTTTAATAGAAAGTGGAGCAAACCTTACCTTTGGATCGGATTGGACTGTGGCTCCACTCAACCCTTTGACAGGGATATACGCAGCTGTTACGAGAAGAACCAGAGATGGGAATAATCCAGATGGGTGGTTTCCAAAAGAAAAAATAAAAATAGATGATGCACTAAAGTGTTATACAATTAACAATGCATATGCAGCATTTTGGGATGATCGAACTGGATCGATTGAGATAGGTAAATATGCTGATTTTGTTGTACACTCAGTTAATTTTCTAGAGGTAGAACCAGATAAAATTTTAACTTCAAAAGTTTTAAGAACTGTTGTGGGTGGAAAGGATTATTTATTCCATTTCCCATAAATACAAAACATTTTACACTTTTAGTGTCTTGAAGTATTTTCCCTTAATTTGTATTAAATAATATTAATTATTTTTGTAATTAATGTTTTAAATATAATTCTTTTGGAGTATAAACATGGGAAGAAAACCATTATTCTGGATCATTCTAACGCTGCTTTCGCTTAGTGGTATAGTTTACTTTGTTAAGAATTATGACACTGCATTTCCTGCATTATCTGTTGATATAAAAATGAATCGTGAAATGGCTTTGAAAAAGGCTGATGAACTTTCAAAAAAATATAATTGGCTACCAGATGAATATAGACAGGCTGTATCATTTGATGGTGATAGAAATTTTCAAACTTTTGTTGAATTGGAGGGTGGTGGACTCGATACCTTTAGAATGCTATATAAAGACAATCTTTTTCATCCATATAAGTGGAGAGTGCGACATTTTCAGGAAAAAAACCCAAAAGAACTCTCTATCTGGTTTACACCTACTGGAGAGCCATATTCATTTAGCCAAAAACTGAGTGAAAATGATCCTGGAGAGTCTTTGGAGAGGGATTCAGCATATGTGATTGCTATGAATAGTCTTGAGGATGATTGGTTTGTTGACCTTGATGAATATGAATTAATTGATGAGTCTGAAAAAGTTCAGCCTAGTGGAAGAGTAGATCACAGTTTTACATTTCAGCGATCTGGGTTGACAATTGGTGAGAATGGGTATATCCGTTTGAAACTTACAATACAGGGTGATAGACTTGGAGAGCTAGTCCATTTTCCTCATGTACCGGAAGCATTTAACAGGCGTTTTAGTGAAATTAGATCTGCTAATGATACAATTGCATTTTCAGCAACTATAGCAGTATGTCTACTCTATGGTTTATTGGGCATAGTGGTGAGTCTATTCTTTTTAATGCGTGAGCGTAGACTTTTATGGGAAAAAGCACTTGGATGGGGTATGGTGGTTGGACTATTTCAGGTTTTTGTGCAGTTAAATTTTTTCCCGATGATGTGGATGGGATATAATACAGCTGTTAATGAAAGTAGTTTTATGATTGAATTAATTGTTCAGTCAATATTATTGTTTGTTCTTCAATCTACACTCTATACCTTATCCTTTATAGCAGCAGAGTCTCTCACACGGAAAGCCTTTCCTAATCACCTTCAATTTTGGAAATTGTGGTCTCAGGATGCAGCTTCATCAACCAATGTTCTGGGTCAAACTCTGGGTGGTTATCTCGCAACAGGTATATTTATGTTTTATGCTATTTCGTTTTATACTTTTGTTACAAACAATCTTGGCTGGTGGACACCTGCAGATACAAATTATGATCCAAATCTTCTTGCAACATATTTTCCTTGGTTAACTTCAATCGGTATTTCTTTAGGTGCTGGATTTTGGGAAGAGTGTCTGTTTCGTGCTGTACCATTGGCAGGTGCTGCATTAATAGGTGATCGCTTTGGTAAACGTAATCTGTTTATTGGTATAGCGTTCGTTTTCCAAGCTGTTATTTTTGGTGCTGCACATGCAAATTATCCTGTGCAACCTGCATATGCGAGATTGATAGAGTTGATGTTGCCATCCTTTTTATTCGGATATATTTATCTTCGCTTTGGACTCCTTGCTGGTATCATAATGCATTATGCTTATGATGTAGTAATGATTTCAGGACAGTTATTTATTGCAGATGTGCCAGGGATAATGTTACAGAAAATTTTGGTCCTATTATTTTTATTTATTCCTCTTTGGGTGGTTCTTTATTATCGTTTTAAATCTGGTAGATGGAATACAGACACAGGTGCAATATATAATTCTAAGTGGAAAGTACCACAAGAACAAGATCAGTCTGATGATGTGATAGGCAATACGCCCGAATTACAGAAACAATCGCATCTAGTTTCTTATAAAAACATTTTAATATTGGGTTTCATTGGTCTGATTTTATGGACAACTTCAGGGCCCTTTGATATCGATCAGCCAAAGATGGAAATTTCAAAACATGAAGCAATTGATATCGCCAGTGCAGCCTTAACTGAGTTTGGTTTTGAGCCAGATTCCCAATGGACTATGGAGACAAGACACAATTCATGGGAAGTACAGAATGATAGGTTTATTTGGCAGAAATATGGGAAAGATGCTTATCATAAGCTAAGGGGAAAATACTTGGGAGTTCCTAATTGGGAAGTTCGTTACAGGAAATATACAGGAGATGTTGCTGATAGAGCAGAACAATATTCATGCTATGTTAGTCCAAATGGTGATAAAACAAGTATATGGCATAAACTTCCAGAAGATGGTGATGGAAAAACATTAAAAGAAGATGGGGCTCGGTCTATAGTTTTAAAATATATTTTCAATAAATATGATATCAAGCCAAATACATTTACGGAACTTGAAGCAAATTCATCAAAAAAACCAAACCGCATGGACTGGCAGTTCATTTTTGAAGACACTGTAACCTATAAGCTAGATGATGGACAATTAAGGATAGAAGTTAATTTATCAGGTGAACAAATTACTAGCTCAAATAGAAGAGTTTTTGTTCCAGAGGAATGGAAAAGGGAAGAAGAAGAAAAAAAATCTAAATGGAATCCAATCAAAATCATTATGGGGTTAGCAAAGACATTTTCTATAGCATATATACTTATTTACGGTACCCTTCGTTGGATCAAAAAAGAATTTAATATTCAGCTGTTTGTGCAAACATTTGTGTTCTTGGTATTTATTGAAGCCATCGATTTATGGAGTGATATGCCAAATTTGCTGTTCAATTTTAAGACCGAACAGCCATTTGGGGATCAATTATACCAGACGATGCTTTTAGCTGTTATTGGGATTTTATTTGGTTCATTAATCAAAGCCATTGTCATTAGTTCATCTCAAAATATGATTCGCAATATTATGCCAGTTAAAAGCAAAACCCATATTGGAATGGGAATCTGTCTTGGAATTTTCTTTGTTGGCATATACTGCATCCTAAATACTCTGTATCCTACTTTAGGTCCTAAATTTGGTTATTGGTGGCCTCTAAATGATAGGATTCCATTTTGGGGTCAGTTTTATAATTCATTGTCAAGTTTTATTAATATTTTGATTGATGTTTTATCAATCACACTTTGTATAAGCTATATAACAAAAAACTGGTTAAAGAGGTTGCCATTAGTAAGCCTTTATATGTTTGTGGTTGGACTGGCAATAACATCTCAAAATAGAGGGGCATTTGAATCAATTCCGCTCTGGATTATAGCTGGGATCATGTGCACAATTATTTTCTTTTTTGTACATAAAGAAGTGATAAGATTCAATCCATCTTTGATACCAATAATCGTAGGCACAATAGTGGTAATTAATAAACTTTCTATAGGTTTTCCTAACCTATATAGTGGTCAGTTTTTAGGTGCTTGCATTACTTCTATACTAGTTGCAGGCTTTTCTTATTTTTGTTATTTAAAACTTGAGTAATCCTAAATATTTATCAAAATATATAAAACTTTAAAAACCCCTGTAATATTACACAGGGTTTTTTATTCTTTTCTGTTTAGGATTTATTAAGTTCTAATAGGAATCCTATTTTGAAGAAGTGGAAGACATATAATTCAGAGTTAATTCATGAATCTTATGATGCAATTATTATAGGCTCAGGAATAAGTGGTCTTTGTACAGCTGCACTTCTCAGTATGAAAGGGAAAAAAGTTCTGGTCCTTGAAAAACATTTTAAGATAGGTGGCTGGACCCATACTTTTCGAAGAAATAATTATGAGTGGGATGTTGGTATACACTATATAGGGCAGGTTCATAAACCTTCCTCTGCTGTTAGAAAATTATTCGATCTGATCTCAGATGGAAAATTGGAATGGTGTTCGATGGATATCAATTATGATAGAATAATTTTTCCTGACCAATCCTATGATTTTGTTGCACCTAAGCAGCAATTTATTGAGAATATGATATCCTATTTCCCTAATGAAGAATCTGCTATTTTAAACTATATGAGTCTTATAGATGAAGTGGCATATAGTTCTCGAAATTATTTTAGTCAAAAAGCTATGACAGGATTGATTGGATCTATAGCCTACCCATTTATGAATCGAAAATTTTTTAAATATTCAGATCGTACTACTCTAGATGTATTATCCGGATTAACTAAAAATAAAAAATTAATTGGTGTTCTTACTGGTCAATGGGGTGATTATGGTTTACCGCCCGGTCAAAGTAGTTTTGCTATGCATGCATTTGTTGCTCACCATTATCTTGATGGAGGTAATTATCCTAAAGGAACATCCCGCAGAATTGCCGAAACTATTTCAGATTGTATCGAAAAAAATGGAGGCACACTCCTTGTTAACGCAGATGTAAAAGAGATAAAATTACATAAAGAAAATGCAGTAGGAGTTATTATGAAAAATGGTGAAATCATTAATACAAAAAATGTTATAAGCAGTGCCGGTGTAATTAATACATTAAATAGACTTATAGATAATAATAATTCGGTATCATTTGATATACCCAGCCAATTAAAAACAGTTCAAAAAACAAAGAGTTATGTATGTCTTCATATGGGACTCAACCAATCTGCAAAATCATTGGGCTTGAAGAATACTAATCTTTGGGTATATCCTCATTATGATCATGATCTAGTTGTAAAAAAGTACTTAGATAATCATGCATCAGATTTTCCTGTTGTTTATATTTCATTCCCGTCTGCAAAAGATGACTCGTGGGATGAATTAAATCCTGATTCTGCAACAATGGAAGCAATTACATTGAGTCGCTGGAGCTGGTATCAAAAATGGGAGAACTTGGCATGGAAGAATCGCGGAGATGATTATGAAAATGCAAAAGAAAAATTATCTGAAAGGATGATGAATGTGGTCTTTAAACATGTAAAGGGTATAAAAAATGCTGTAGATTATAAAGAACTCTCTACGCCTTTGACAGTTAAAGACCTTGCGAATTGCCAAAAGGGAGAAATGTATGGAATTAATCATACTCCGGATCGTTTTAGGCAGCGTTGGTTGAGACCACAATCAAAGATTAATAATCTATATTTTACAGGGCAGGATGTAACTACAGTTGGGGTATCAAGTGCTTTATTTTCTGGTTTACTAACAGCGTCAGTTGTGCTAAAAGAAAACTTGTCTAAGTTATTAAAATAATAGATCCAGAAAAGAGTAATCCTTTGAAAACTAGTTGTATATTAATTGTATTCCTGCTTTCTGTATCTTTGGAAGGTAAGACAAAGCCTGTAGAAGGTAGGATATTAAATGAAGATGGTAATATACTTTCAGATGTGAATATAATTTCGTTGCCTTCTAAGACAGGGACAAAATCAAATAATGAAGGCCAATTCTCTTTAATTGTTCCAATCAAGGATAGGAAACTCAGTCTCAATCATATAGGATATGAGTCAGATACTATAAATATTATACTATATGAAAATGGTACTGATATAATTCTAAAAGAAAAAGTACTGTTGATGGATTCTTTGGATGTAACCGCAGCAAATAGGAGGCAGTTTGATCCTTTTAAAGATAAAAATAATGTAGTCTTTATCGATATGGAAGATATCTCACTTCGGGGCTCTATGGATTTGGGTGATGCAGTTTTTTCAGAATATCCAGTATTATTAAATGAAACAATAGATGGAAAAAAATCTATTTCTATACGTGCTTCATCTTCAGAAGAAATGGTTTATTTATATGATGGGATCAGGATAAATAATATGGGTGATGCGTTAATGGATTTGTCCCAGTTAACTACTTTGGGTTTGAGTGGTATGGAGCTTATCTCAGGAAGCCATGAAAAGGCACTTTCATCTTCAGGTACTATAAATTTTGTCCCAAAATTAACTTATGGGAATAGTATCATATTTAATCAGCAGTTTGGAACCTATGATTATGGTGGATACGATGGTTTTGGATCTATAGGTTTTAAAAATAGTACTATTAATTCTGGCTATTCTCAAGTTCAGATGTCGCAAGCATATAGTGATACAAATGAAGCCGAGATTAATACAATCTCCAATCGATTCTATATCAATACGGGTGTTAAAAATAAAAAAAGTCTAGAAATACGTATGATGGCTTTTCAAAATGAAAAATTATTTCAAAATATTCGTACTAATGATTCTATTGATGTAAAAATGAGAAATCTTATTTTTAAGATGGAGAATAGTCATCCGTTAACAGGTAAAATTATATTTTTTAGTCTTTTCCAAGATTTTGAAGGCAATGAAAAAACTGGAATTGACTCTAGAATAAAAAATGATAATACTCAAGGACTTGGTTTTGAGTATGAAAAGATTGTAGAAAATTCGAAATTTCGTTTTTCAACGGAAACCCATTTAACGGAAACAGACTGGAATATAGACAATAATAACATTATTCTTGAAAGACAGAGCTCTATTTTCACCGGGTCATTCGAAATATATCAACCTGAGAATGATAAAGATTTTCAATTTAAAGATTTAAAATTTGTTTTTAGTAAACACCGAGTTACAGACATACCAGACACATCAGTTGGTAATTTAATATCTGATAATTATTGGGATAATAATAATTCACAATTCACTGCATCATTTTTAAAAAAACAGCCCAATAAAAGACTTCTTATGTATATCAATTTAGGTAATGTTTTTAGAGTGCCAAGTGTAGGTGAATCGATTGGGAATCAAACCTATCCATATTATATTTTTCACAATAAACTTTTACCGGAACAGAAGTCGATGTATGAATTAGGATTGAAAATAAATAATAATAAAGATAGTGACCGATCATATAGTGCGGTGATATCAGGATTTTCCTACTATTATTATGGCAAAATAAAGCAACTTTATTTTACGGGGACACCAATAAAGTATCCTATTAATTTTGGAAAAGCCAGTATTGCGGGTCTAGAGATATATTTTAATTATACTCCCAAAATAGACTGGATTTATTTTAAAACATATTTATCTAATTATTATTTTTCAGATCCATCTGCATTCCAGCTTCAGCCAGATAAAATGTTGAGGATTATTATTACTATAAAAAACAAATGGTTTAATATTGAATTTATTCAAAGAAATGAGAGCTCCAGACATGTTACAACAATAGAAGAAAATGGATTTGAAAAACAGACAATTTTGGATCCAATTACCAATTTTGATATTAATATTTATAGAGCATTTCAGGTTGGTTTTTTTAAATCTCATTTCAGTTTTTCTGGAAGAAATTTGAATAGTTCATCTCAAGAATTAGAAGGTATATCAATTTATGATAGAAGATATTCTTTAAATATTAGTATTATGCTGAAATGAACAAAAAAAATAGTATTTTAATATTCGGTTTTTTTATATCTTGTACTTCTAACCCATTTTGGAATGATCCAGGTACTGTTGAGTTGATTTTAAGTGGAACAGTTACGACCGAAAATAACCATATGGGAACACCTGTTTTTGTTTGGTCAAAAATTTTCGATAGCTACACTAAAACTGATCAAGATGGAAAATTTTCAGTATTAATTAAGAATAATCAAACGCCTCATGGATCAATATCTGGATCTATTAAGATTTACTTTTTTATATATAATTATGAAATGGATTCAGCAATCGTAAATTTTACAAATGGGAGATTATCTAAAAACCAAGCTGATTTTTCCCTTAATGGTGAATTAATTAAGCATATACATTTAACAAAAATTTTGTCAGGTGAACTTGAACCTCAAATTTTAGAAAATAAATTTTATGATCAAAATATTATTCGTTTATTTTTCAATATTGATATACATCAGTCTGTGAATATTGATTTATATAAATATATATGGGATGAAGATACATTAGATTTCCACTCTGGTTTAATTTTTCAAAATATTGAAAATGATTCATTAGTGTTCTATAGATACAGTGCATATGATGATTATGGAAATATTATAAATGATCAATTAATTCACCTGAGTTTTGAAGTAAATGAGCATACAGAGTGGGAGTACTTTATTAATACAAATCAACTAACGCTTTTACCAGGTGAATATAAAATATTACCATATTTTATAATCAGTCATAATTTTATACCATTAGGTATGATTAATGCAATGGGTGGTGATCAAGTTTTTTCTTTCTCAAATAAATATTTAAATATGCCAATTGATATTATCCCTGGTTCAATTATAATCGATTAAATTGGAAAAAAATTGCAATATTTTAATACCTAGGCCCAAATGAGTTAGTATAACTTACGATCCTTATTTTAGTAATATTACGGAGTGTTGATTATTATGTCTGAAAATGTATATGAATTCACAGATAAAAATTTTGATAAAGATGTAAAACAAACTAACCTACCAGTACTATTAGATTTCTGGGCTGTGTGGTGTGGACCTTGTAAAGCTATTGCGCCAGTTATAGAAGAAATAGCTGAAGAATATCAAGGAAAAGTTAAAGTTGGAAAGGTGGATGTTGATCAAAATCAGAATATCGCCATGAAATATGGTATTAGAAGTATCCCTACTCTTCTTGTTATGAAAGATGGGGAAGTTGTCAATCAACTTGTTGGTGCAGTTCCCAAAAACAATATCACTGACATTTTGGATGAAATTATTTAATAAAAAAAGATAAAAGGGAAATGAAGCGGAAGGTTATTATCATTGGATCTGGGCCTGCTGGACTCACTGCAGCCATTTATGCTGCAAGAGCAAATCTCAACCCACTTGTATTTGAAGGTTCTCAACCTGGTGGTCAACTTACAATTACAACTGATGTTGAAAATTATCCAGGATTTCCGAATGGTATTATGGGACCAGAAATGATGGATGAGTTTAGGAAACAAGCAAAAAGATTTGGTGCTGAATGCTTATTTAAAACTGTAGATGGTGTTGATTTTTCAAAAAAACCATTTACTGTTATTACAAATGATGATAGTTATACCGCAGAAGCAATTATTATTTCTACAGGTGCATCAGCAAAGTTACTTGGTTTAGAATCAGAAACTAAATTGATGGGACATGGCGTTTCTGCGTGTGCCACATGTGATGGTTTCTTTTTTAAAGATAAAAAGGTATTAGTTGTCGGTGGAGGTGATTCAGCCATGGAGGAAGCAACTTTTTTAACAAAATTTGCTTCAGATGTAGTTATTGTTCATAGAAGAAATGAATTTAGAGCATCAAAAATTATGGTTGATAGAGCGTTGACAAATCCAAAAATATCTATTGAATATAATTCGATAATAGAAAATATTATAGGAACAGAAGCAACAGGTGTTGAAGCTGTTGATTTAAAAGATACTCTAACAGGGAATATTCATCGATTAAATTGTGATGGAATATTTATGGCTATAGGCCATATACCCAATACCAAATTATTTAATGACAGCCTTGATCTTGATGATGCAGGTTATATAATAACAAAACCTGATTCAACCTATACAAGTCTAGATGGCATATTTGCATGTGGGGATGTGCAAGATCATATATACAGACAAGCTGTAACAGCAGCTGGCTCAGGATGTATGGCGGCCATTGATGCTGAAAGATGGCTAGAAAATAGATGAAATAAATCGCTTGAGAATCCTTTCCCTATAATTGAAAAAATATTTTTGAAAGGGTACTAAAATGGCAAAAACAAAAAGATTGATCTTCAAAGTTAAAGATTTAATAAAAGACTACAAATCCTATAATATACTAAAGATTCATAAACTCGAAATACATCCGGGAACTACCTACGGAGTAATTGGTACAGTTGGTAGTGGAAAATCTACTCTATTAAATATACTTGGTGGTTTTGAAAAACAAACATCTGGAACGGTCCTTTTTGATGAGAGGCCATTTAAAAATAATTGGCTTGGAAAAATTATTTCAGATCAAAATATTTTTTACACGAAAGATCCATTAATTAATGGTTATAGAAAAACAGTATCAGGTTATATATCAAGCAAGTTTAAAAAGAAAAAAAACTTAATTGAGAATCGTTATTTTAAAAATACTAATTTTAAAAGTTTATGGGATAGAAATATAAGTGATATTTCTGATGGTGAATTAAATTGGTTGGGTATGATTCTTGCTTGTGAAGTAGATCCACGAGTTTTACTGATTGATGATTATGGAATATATTTTAATAATACTGTAGAAAAGGATTTTAGAAATCAAATAACAAAAATGAACAGAACCCTTGGAACCACTATTATACTTACTGCACCATCTGAACTATATTTAAAACATTTTGCATCGGTGATGATTTATTTAGATAATGGACATATTTCAAGGATACGCCCGGGTATTTCAAGAAAAATAAATAAAAGATCAAATAGGAGGATTTATCATAGGAATAATCAAAATAATGTAAGAAAAAAGAAATAAATGTATGTTTTCTTATATTATTAATTATTCGGATAATACTATCAAGCTTTTAATCATAAAATACCAATGTTATGATAAAGTATTATAAAAGCATTGTTTTTTTCTTAATTCTATTGTCTGAAATTTATTCTCAGTTTGATTCTAGATTCCGACCTTTTGATTGGACATTATATAGAGCAGCTGGCGCTATAACCTCAATTACAGAAGGATATACATTTGCATATATTGGGACTGAGCTCGGTGGTGTAAAACGATTCAACCTATTTGGGAATTACTTTGATGATCCAATAACTACTGCACAAGGTTTAAAAAATAATAATATTACTGCAATTCATTTTGATGCACAAACAGGGCTAATTTGGGTTGCAACGCCTGATTATATTCAATATTCATTTTCTAGAGAAGGTGATTGGTTTTCTTCTAGACTTAATACTATTGGTCTATCTAACTCTGACCGAATTATAGGTATAGGCTCATCTAATAATTATATTTGGCTTCAGGCTCGATCATCATTTGTTAAACTTGACCATTCATCTGGCACTTTAATTGGGATTTTTCCACTACCAGATGAAATTTCTATAGATTGGAGTAGCGCTCCTTATAATTCTCAGGATAATCTGAAAAATATTTTTTTAAACTATAATATTTTAGAAGGCTGGATT
This sequence comes from uncultured bacterium, assembly GCA_964586315.1. Classification (GTDB taxonomy): domain Bacteria; phylum Fidelibacterota; class Marinisomatia; order Marinisomatales; family UBA1611; genus CAZEER01. The sequence continues at coordinate 13,568 of CAZPHE010000009.1, forward strand.
TTTAATGGAGGCGCACTAATAGATCGAATGGGTAGAAAATCATCTATTAGTGCAGGTGTATTAGGTAGACATGGTAATGTATATGCTGGTACCGATGAAGGGACGATGTTTTTTGGAACAACAACAATGGAAACTCTTACGCCAATCATGCCTGATATTGTAAATAGTGATGTGACTGATATCTATGATGATGGTGAATATTTCTGGATTGGGAGTAAAGATTATATTACATCAAAGGGGATTTCCAGAATTGATCCGCAATCTAAAACATCACAGGTCTATTTATTTGAAGAAACAATTAATATGCAACCTTCATCAATATATTCGTTATATTTTTTTGATTCTGAATTATGGGCTGGAGGTGATGATATTATACTATATTTTGATTCTAAAGAAAACTATTGGAGGACTTTAAGTGGTACAAGAGATATTCCAAATGGGATGATTTGGGATTTATGTGCTGATGACACCCATTTATGGATGGCTTCATCTCAAGGTTTAAGAAGAATTGAACGATCCACAAAATCTGAGGATCCGATTGGCATAGAATCATTTTTTGATCAGGTACCTGTTTATGATATTGAATTTATTGAAAATCAAATGTGGATTGGAGCGAAATCGGGACTATTTATTTATTCAAATGATAACCCTCAATTAGTGCAAGCTTCTAATTATGGAAGAAAAAATTTTCATGAAAGATTTTATGATATTACTGTTATTGAAAATTTTGATCGAGTAACTTATGTTGCAGGTGATATGGGTATTGCTAAATTTGATTTTGATAAAAATGAATGGGATCTTATTTTTTCTTCAGTTGTATATCAAAATAAAAAAATTTATTCATTAGCTATCAATGATAAATTTCTTTTTTTAGGAACTGAAATTGGTTTAGTACGAATTAACCGTAAGACTGGGTTAATTAAAGATTATTTGTTTTCATTTATTGGGCAAGTAAATGATATTATTCTAAAGGGCAATCTAATTTGGCTAGGAACTGAAACTGGTTTGATAAAATTTAAATGGAAAAAAGATTTATAAACACTTTAATTCTTTTATTAATTAGTCATATACTATTAATAGATGATATTAATGCTCAAAGAAAAACGGGTATAAAAAAAGAAAAATCTAATGTTGAAAAATTCATTCTTGCGCCTTTTTTATCTACTTCACATAAAGATTCAATTAGAATAGTAACATATATAGAAATTCCATTCTATAGTTTACAATTTATTAAAAAATTGAACTATTATTGTGCATCATATCAAGCATCTATTGGAATTAAGGATAAAGAAGGATATGATATGGGATATATGTTGTGGACAGACTCGATTGTAGTATATGATTATGCTTCTACAAATTCTGTTATTAAAAATAAAAAACATTTTTCATCATTTACAATCCCTATTGGTGGGATATATGAAATCGTTGGTGAATTGCAGGATAATGATACTAGGAAAAAAGGAATTATAAGTAAAAAGATTAATTTGAAAGAATATAATAAACATCCAATATTGTTGAAACCAAATTTCTTAATGAAACTTGATGGGGATTGGGGATATGAAGCTGATAGAATTCCAACAAAAGGATATAGAGTCAGAGAAATTGGTGAAGGGGTAGATTTGCATATAAGTGGATTAGTAGATATAACAGAATATGAAATAGATATATTTATATCTAATGGCACAAATATTGATTCCTTAATACATAATATAAAAGGTATAGGTAATAATGGATTTTTTAATAATATTTTATTTATTCCTGCTAGAGATTTTAATTCTTTAAAAACTGATTTTAGAATCGTAATTACACAAAATAAGAATATCGATGAGCAAAAAATAAGTTTTACAACCTATAAGTCAGGGATATCTAGTTTAATTTCAAATATAGATTTAGCATTTAAACAAATGAGATATATTTTAACTCATGATGAACGTAAACAATTAAAAGGCAAAACAAAAATCAATAAAGAAACACTATTTTATTCTTTATGGAAAAATAGAGATCCCACACCAGAAACAGAGCTTAATGAACTAATGGAAGAATATTATAGGCGCGTAAAATATACTAATGAAAATTTTGATGGGTGGCAAAAAGGATGGGAATCTGACCGAGGAATGATATATATTTTATTTGGTCCTCCTGATCAAATTCAGAGAACAAATGCATCAATGCCAAATAATTCATTCGTCCAAATTTGGAGCTATTATGATATTAGTAAACAATTTGTTTTTAGAGATCAGAATGGATTTGGTGATTATAGACTTGAGACACCGTTTTTAGGTGTAGGGTTATAATGTCATTAACTAAAAATCAAAAAGATGCAATAAAAGCTGCAATCCATGCTAAAGGAATTAGTAAAGAGAACAAATTATATTTAGCTCAAATCATAAATTTAGATTTAGATAATAATAAACAAGTTAAGTTATTTGTAGATGGTGCCTCGGATTTACATTCTGGGACTGGTGGAATTGGGGGGGTCATTTATAAAGATGATGATGAATTTTATTCATTTTCAAAACCCTTATATGAAAAAACAAATAATGAAGCAGAATATCTAGCTTTATTAAAAGGTATTAATGTTTTAATTGAATTAAATATTAAAAATGTTAATATTTTTGCAGATAGTGAATTAGTTGTTAAACAGGTTAAAGGACAATATAAGGTAAAAAATAAAAGGATGATTATTTTACATAAAGAAGTTTTGGAGAAATTAGATAAATTAACTAATTGGACTATCAATCATGTCCTAAGAGAAAATAATAAAAGAGCGGATCAGTTAAGTAAAATTGGAATGGAACAAGCTAAAAATGATAAAAATAAAATGCTGAGTTAAAACTCTAATAATTTCGATGTAAATTTAAATTGTTATCATAATTATAATTTAAAAACAGGTAAATATGACATCTATTTCATTTCCCAGTTTTATTAATTGGATTTCCGGTGATGTAGCAGTAGATCTAGGAACTGCTAATACTTTAATTTGGCTAAAAGGCAGAGGCATTGTTGTGAATGAACCATCTATTGTCACAAGAAATGTCCATGATGATAGTATTGTTGCAGTTGGAGATGAAGCCAAAGCAATGTTAGGTAAAACGCACCGTGAACTTGAAACAATCAGACCTCTTCAGGATGGAGTAATTGCAGATTTTAGAATGACAGATGGAATGTTACAAGGGTTTATTAGAAAGATTAATCTAAACCGTCTTGCACGCCCAAGAATGGTTATTTGTGTTCCTTCAGGTGTTACTGAGGTAGAAAGAAGAGCTGTAAAAGATTCTGGTGAACGTGCTAATGCGCGTGAAGTTTATTTAATTGAAGAGCCTGTTGCTGCTGCAATCGGTATAGGTTTGGATATTAGTAAACCAATTGGAAATATAATTGTGGATATTGGAGGAGGTACAACTGAAATAGCCGTTATTTCATTAAATGGTGTTGTTACTAAAGAAACGATAAGAATCGCAGGGGATGAAATGGATGAGGCTGTATTACAGTGGTTTCGGAATGAACATAAACTTGAGATTGGCCTTGGTATGAGTGAAAAAATAAAAAAGACTGTTGGATCAGCAATGAAAATGAAATCTGCGGAAATCGCTGTAAAAGGACGTGACTTAGTATCGGGAATACCTAAAACTATTGAAGTCTCATCAGATGAAGTACGTCTTGCATTAAAAGATCCAGTAAATCAAATTGTAGAAGCAGTAAAAAGATGTTTAGAACAAACGCCACCTGAACTTGCTGCTGATATTCTTGAGAGGGGTATTATTCTTGCAGGAGGAGGAAGTCTTTTAAAGGGTATTGATCAAATTATAAGGGAAAGAACTAACGTGCCTGTAAATGTTTCTGAGGATCCTTTATTATCTGTGGTTAAGGGAACTGGTATGGTTCTTGAAAACCTTAAAAAATATGAAGCTGTATTGCTTTAGGAGTTTATGTATAGCATTTATCTTTCAATTGTTAAACACAAAGATCATTTTATTTTTGCCTTATCTATTTTATTTTCAAGTATTTTACTTTTAAACAATGAAAACCCCAAGATGGGAACTATCCGTGGTAAGACCGCGGAAATAATATCTTTTATTTCTTCTCCATTTACTTGGATTCAATCCTTGATGTTTCTTGAGCAAGAAAATCAATTACTTAGAGAGAAAAATTTATTTTTATCATTACAAGTTGAATCTATGCTAAATCTTCACAAAGAGAATGAAGAATTACTTGATATGCTTGATTTTAAGAAAAAAGCGAAATTAATTATTAAACCTGCAAAAGTTGTAAACAAAGGTATACAGCCAAATTTACTATCAATAATTATCGATGGCGGAGAATTAGATGGTATAAAAAATAATCAAGCAGTTCTTACCCCTAAAGGTGTTATTGGTAAAACTATTCAAACAGGCAACGAAGCCACGATTGTACAATTAATTTCTGATTCAAATTTTCGTTTGAGTGTACGAATTTTGCCTAGTGGTGCAACAGGTATTTTAAGATTTGTTGATGGAGAAACAGCTCAAATTCGTGAAGTACAAAAAAATGTCGATATTAAAATTGGTGATAAAGTAGTTACATCAGGATTTAGTGATATTTATCACCCTGGACTTCCTGTTGGATCTGTGGAAGGTGTTTTTGCCGAACGTGGAAGTTTTCAAAAAGTTGTTAATGTGTCTTTACCAAATGACCTTAGTTCTTTTCAATACGTATTTGTAATAATTGAAAAATTAAATGAATTGGACTAAGATTATTCTAACTGGCGCTATTGTATGGTTTATGCAAATAATTGTAGCTGATTTATTAGCAATAGATAGTGTGAGGCCAGATTTTGTAGTAATTCTAATTTTATATTGGTCAATAAAATATGGTCGGTTTTTTGGTATAATATCTGGAACAGTTCTAGGTTTGATTTTTGATTTATCTGGTACTGCAAATTTCTTTGGATTATCACCATTAATATATACAATTACTGGTTATATTAGTGGAAATTTACACGGAGTTTATACAA
>CAZPHE010000009.1:18570-49713 GCA_964586315.1 uncultured bacterium
TTTTATTTCTCTATTAGTTGGATCATTATACTTTGTTTCCAATTTTTAATTTTTTGCTCAGTTCAGTATCAAGATATTTGGGTAATAAACCAGAAAATATTTTTTGGTAAATGGATTGGTACATCTATTTATACTATTGCATTTACGGGCATATTACAATTTATACATCCTCTACATAGGTTAAATTAATGTTAAAAGCGGATAATATTGTATCTACCCGACAATATTATTTTTCCTTATTCATAATATGGATATTAATTGCAATATTAATTTTGAGATATTTTCAACTGCAAATCTTAAATTTTGATCAATATTCAAAAAAAGCAAATACGAACCGAATTAGAAAAGTAACATTACCAGCTCCTAGAGGTTTAATTTTAGATAGAAATGGTAAAATCTTAGTAGATAATCTACCAACTTATATTCTCAATGCAATACCTGGCGAACTATCAACTAAAGATAAAACCTTAAGGTTTATTGCTGATAATATTGGTATCGATTCAACAATAGTTGCACAAAATTATAAAAAGTATTTCAGGGGTAGATTTATACCAACAAGGTTAGCAAAAGATCTATCATTTGATCAAATATCAAGATTAGAAGAGAATAGATTAAACATTGAAGGTGTATATTACCAACAGTTTCCAGAAAGAGCTTTTCCATCTATAGTTAATGCGTCACATATTTTAGGATATGTTAAGGAAGTTGATAGAGATATACGTCAAGCATTAATTAATCCTAGTGAATATGAATTAGGAGATATTATTGGATGGAGTGGGTTAGAGAAGATGTATGAACCATCTTTAAAAGGAAAGCATGGAATCCAATTTTTTCAAGTTGATGCTTTTGGAAGGGAAGTAGGATTTATTAATGAATTTCCACCTCGTAATCCTGAACCAGGTAGAGATATTATAACTACAATTGATATCAAAATTCAAAAATTGTTGGAAAATGTAATGGAAAACAAAAGAGGTGTCATAATTGTTGGGATTCCCGAAACAGGTGAAATCTTAGGTGCTGTTAGTATGCCAGATTTTAATCCAGAACTTTTTACGGGTCGAATTTTACAAAAAGATTGGACTAGTATTTTAACTCATCCTGATAAACCACTTGTAAACCGATTTACTCAGGGTCTTTATCCTCCTGGATCAATAGTGAAAATGATAACGCAAGCAGTGTTACTAGATAATCCTGAATTCGATCCAAATAATCTACAATTGTGTGAAGGATCATATCAATTTGGCGATAGGGTATTTGGATGCTGGAGTATGGCAGGTCATGGAAAAGTTGATCTGACAAATGCAATATTATTATCTTGCGATATCTTTTTTTATAAAACTATAAAATATTATAATTTTGATAAATTAGGGCAATATTTTGAATTTTTTGGATTTGGAATGAATACTGGGATAGATATACAAGGAGAATCCAAAGGTGTAGTCCCAACGACTGAATATATGGATAATAGGTATGGTAGTTTTGGTTGGAGTAAGGGAGCTCTATTAAATTATTGTATTGGACAAGGTGAAATATTGGTTACACCAATGCAAGTATTTAATTATATTAATTTAATAGCCACTCGAGGGAATGCATTGAGACCTCATTTTGTTAAAACAAAATCAAATTTAAAAAAAATACCGCTGTTATTGCCAAATAATACTTGGGATAGAATAATATTTGATATGGAACAAGTCATTTCAAATAATAAAGGTACCGGCAAAGCGGCTAATCTTAATAATTCTTATGTCAAGGTTTTTGGGAAAACAGGAACAGCTGAGAATCCGCATGGCGAGGATCATGCTTGGTTTATAGGTTGGATGAATTACTTTGAAAAAGATTATTCTATTGTAGTTTTATTAGAGAACTCAGGATCTGGTGGTAGCATCGCAGCGCCTATAGCAAAAATAGTTTTATCTGAATTAATAAAAATTTAGTTGATATAAAAATGATTATTTCGAAACTCAAAACTTTTAAAGAATTACCTCTGAAAATTATTTGGTCTGTGTCATTTTTATCTTTTTTAGGCTTGATTGTTTTAAATAGTATTTCTAAGCATCACCAAGGTGGTTTTATGGAGACTCCTTTTAATAAACAATTTATTTTTTTAATTCCTGCAATTTCGTTTATGATAATTATTTTATTAATCCCAAGGTATACAATTCATAAATATTCTTATCCATTATATATTTTTGGTATAATCATTGTTATTCTTCCATTTTTAGGTCCTCCGCATGTTGGCACATATCGCTGGTTAAATATAGGTCTACCTTTTGCAATACAAACTAGTGAATTCTCAAAAGTTTTTACTACTTTAGCCTTAGCTAGGTATTTATCAGACCACACAATAGAAATGAAACAATTTAGATCGATCATTATACCATTTATTTTGGTATTAATACCCACAATCATTGTAATGAACCAAACTGACTTAGGTACATCCATTGTTATGATGACTCCAATTTTACCCATGCTTTACTGGTCTGGCTCAAAGCCATTTTATTTGTTTTTAATTATTGCTCCATTTTTAAGTATGTTGACTGCATTTCATACATTATCTTTTACAATTTGGGCTTGTGTACTTGGAACTATTATTATTTTAGAAAGACCAACATTAATTGTATCAGTTTTTCTTTTTTTTGGTAATGTTTTTCTTGGTCTACTATCACCCTTTGCGTGGAATACTCTTAATGCTTATCAACAGAAAAGAATTCTCACATTTTTATATCCAGAAAAAGATCCTTTAGGTGCGGCCTATCAGATTATTCAGAGTAAAACTGCAATTGGTTCTGGTGGTATGTTAGGGAAAGGATGGGGTCAAGGTACTCAAACACATTTAAAATTTCTACCTGTTCAAGAATCAGATTTTATTTTATCTGTCATTGGCGAAGAGATGGGTTTTATAACTATTGCAATAACTTTGATTGTAATGGGTTACTTTATAACTCAAATATTGAAATACTCATACGGTTCTAAAGACCGATTCTCAAGCTTAGTTTTAATTGGGATCGCAACAATTTTTCTAGCACATGTATTTGTTAATTCAGCTATGACAGTTGGTCTTATCCCTGTTAAAGGTCTACCATTTCCTTTTATCTCTGCAGGAGGTTCTTTCTTAATTACTAGCTTTTTAATGGTTGGTTTAGTTTTAAAATTAAGTGTGAATTATACTGATTGATAAATTTATTTGAAGGGGTAATATGAATCGGTAAATTTGTGGTCGGTTTGCCGAATAAAAAGGGTTAACACAATGACAAATCGGTTTGATAACATAATATCACTTCTAATAGTAACAATCTTACTAAGTTCTATTCTATTTGGACAGTCCAAGGATATGTCACGTGAACTGAAAAGACTTAATGCTAAAATTGATAGAGTTCGAGTAATGGTAGATTCACTTGAACTAGACAATCAAATTCTTTTACCTGAGCTGATGTCTGCTTTTAGACAAGCTGTTAAAAGTAAAGCTCAACAAGATTCAATAACTTTGGTCATGTTAAAAAGGTTAAATACATTAAGTAATAAAATATCTACATTAGAAAATCAATCTAGGTATATGGATAGTACGGCCTTAGAAATTTTTAATAAACTTGTACTTGTTGAAAATAAGATTGTCACCTTAACTAATAGTTATAATGAAATGGCAAAATTAAGATCTGGTGAACCTATATCCTCTGAACCTCAATTTAATGCAGCTCAGTATAAAGAAACTTACATGAAAAGTTTAGGCCATTTTCAAAATCAAAATTTCTCCCAAGCTATTTCTGGTTTTGAGGAACTAGTCCTTTCCGATGCAACAAATAATTTAGCAGATAATAGCCAGTATTGGTTAGCTGAATGCTTTTATTCACAAAAAGATTTTAAAAGAGCAATAGCTGAATTTGAAAAAGTATTTACCTATGCTGGTACAGATAAAGATGATGATGCTCAACTTAAAATTGGACTTTCTTATCAAAGTATAGGAAACGTAGATAAAGCTCGAGAAGAATTTCAAAGATTGATAGATTATTTTCCTGGAAGCGAATATTATACTAAAGCTCAAGAAGCATTGAAACAATTATCTGTTAATTAAAACTTCTAAAATTATTAATGACAAAAAAATTATATTATCTCACAACTGAGATTATTCCATTTGCTAATGTAACTCCTTTAGCAGACTTTTCCACAAAAGTACCCCTTGCCTTACAGGAAAAAGGTCATGATATAAGAACTATAATTCCCAAATATGGTTATGTGAGTGAACGTAAATATATACTTAGAGAAGTAATCAGACTCAGAGAAATCCCCTTTCAATATAAAGGTATTGATCAAATTGCAAGTGCCAAGAGTGCATTCATTCCAAAAACAAGGGTACAAGTCTATTTTCTTGAGGATGATTATTGGTTTAAGCCACTAACAAATTTAGTTTATAAATCAAAAAATGGTCGAGTGCTTGGTGATAATGGTGAAAGATATGGTTATTTTGCTAAAGCAGTTTTGAGTACTCTTCCTCATCTTTTTTGGACTCCTGATATATTTATTTGTAATGGATGGCAGAGCGCTATGGTACCAGGAATGTTTAAGAAACATTTTGAAGGCATTAATCAATTTTATAAAAATATTAAAACAGTATTGGTTATTCATGATCTTAATGAATATTCGGATATAGAAAGAAAAGATCTTGAATTGGCAGAAGTCCCAATCCATGATTCATTAAAAGGTGATATTCTCAATGTTTTTGATGTAGCATCTTTTGAGGCAGATTCTATAATTATATTTGATAAACCATCTGAGTTGATATCGGAAAAACTTCTAAAACAACCTGGAATTTTAGCTAATAAGAAAAAAGTATCTGTGATTAAATGGTCTGATGATCAAATGCCAGATTATAGAATAATTGCAGATGAGATGGATGAAGTATTAAAGAAACTTTCTGACTGATATTTCATATAACCTTCATCGTATGAAAATTTGTAAATGCCATTTTCAGTTTCTAAATGTTTTGTTGCCCTTATTCATATTTTGGCATTGTTCAGAGACTCCCTTGGATACTGAATTAGATCATTCTAGTTTACAAATTGATACACTTACAATTGATGAAATATCAGGAATAAACTATTTAGTTGCTCCTAATCTTGGCTCAAATGAAAAATTGTATCTTGGTATTAAAGATGATTTGGAAATTCCTATCACATTTATTCAAATACCATTATCCAATCCAAATAAACCTAATTATTGGACTTACCCATATGATAGCACTATTACTATTGATAGTCTTAGATTTATTATCTTTTCAAAGGACAGTTTATTAACACAAAGTTCAACCCCTAATCTTTACTTTAGTCCTGATTCTCAGTTTGATGAGAATAAAAGTAATTATCTTGATTTTCAAAATTTTTCACTATCTGGATGGTTTAATTTGGGACAACCTAATATTAATATTAAGACAGACACATCAACCTTATTTTTGTATACTGAGTTAATATGGGATATTGATACTCTTATTCAATCTTTATCAGATACTTTAGATTCCAATCTTGTTAGAACATTTGCGATAAAATTAACTAATAGTGATACAAATTTTATTGAATTATTTAGTGAAGAAGCAACAACGGGGGATAGAGATCCTCAAATAATTATGTATTATAAACAGGTAGTATTATCTGAAGATACTACAATGCTTGATACATCTGTTGTTAATATTTATTCTGATGGTGATCTTTCAATTTTTGAGCCAAGTGAATTTTCAAATGAAACCAATTCGTTAATTTTGAGTAATGGAAGAGGGTTAAGGTTTGTTCTAAATTTATTTTTTCCAGAAGATACTTTGCCTGTAGGTTCTCTAATACGTTCTGCAGATTTGTTTTTGCCAACTGATTCAATTAATAATTTAGAAAACTATAGTATAATTATTGATCCTATTGAGGTAGACAGTTCTGTTAATGATAGTATATCTGTTTACACAATAGACCCCTATAACGGCATTGGATTCCCTTATCGCGTAACTGGGATTAAAGATACTACTGAATATATATTTTCTATAAAAAATATTCTTCAAAATATTTTATTAGGTAATGAAATAAATTTAGGGTTTAAAGTTGTAGCCGATGAAAAAAACAATCCATTTGATTACGTTTTATTTGATTTAAACCATAACTTGGTCAAAGCAAGATTAGAAATTATTTATGTATATAATTAAAAATATTTTATTTCTTCTTTTTTTGTCCTTTGGGATTAGTCAAGGTAGAATGAATGGTTTTGGTATTGGACATTACAATCAAAATCAAGGTACCAGTAATGCAATGGATGGTATAATGGATTTAACACCTTCGTTTATTAAAAATGTTTCTTTTTCTAATCCATCAACCTGGCATAACCTTAATTTTACATATTTATCATTATCATATGGCGGTAATAAGAGTTCTTTTACAAATTCTTCAATATTCAATGGTTATTCCAGTCTTTCAAATGCTATTTGGATTGTACCAATAAAATCAAAATCATCTTTTGGATTATCATTGTCACCATATTCAGATCAACGTATTTCTTTAATTGATACTGACTATTTTCCATTTTATGCATTTAATGATACCCTAATTATTAAAAAAACTTTCGATAGATTTGGAGGGATTATGTCTTTTAAAGCAGGTACTTCCTATCTTGTTACAGAAAAATTATCTTTGGGGATCAATATGAATATTTTATTTGGATCTTCAAGGCAAAATGAAACAATTAATTTTTCTGGGAGTGGAATAATCCAAAGTTCTAGAATACGGTATAATGGTATTATAAATAATTTATATATTTCTTTAATTGGAACAGAAAGGTCAAGGTTATATACATCCACAACTTTTTCTATAAAACCATTAGAAGGGGTTTATGAAGAAAAACATTTATTTGATGATGCAAATGGTAATGGGCATCATGATTTGAGCGTCATAGAGGATTTCCCACATCCAGATAGTGTATCCTCAAATTCTGAAAAAAAAATTATAAATCTTCATAATCCTAGAGGAATAAGGTTAGGGATGAGTCAATTAATTGGTGAATCTTCAGCTTTTTCTATTGAATTTTCATTACAACAAGACAATGCGAAAAATATAAATAATGTTCAGTTACCAATCAATAATTGGATTACTAATACTAACTGTATAAAAACTGGATTTACCAAATATCCAAATAACCTTTCTTTAAAATTAATCGATAAACTATCATATAAATCGGGTTTAATTTATTCTACATATAAGCTTAATGGATATAATTCAAATATAACCGAGTTGGGATTTTCCTTGGGAATAGGATTTACATTTAAAACTGTTGGGAATCAATTAGATATAAACTATTATATAGGCAATCGTGAATTCCCCAATATAATAGAAAAAGAATTGATACATCAAATACAGTTTGGAATTAGCTTAGCTGATATATGGTTTGTGAAAAGGAGACAAAAATAGTTATGAAAAAAATAAAGATAATTTTTATCGCTATAGGAATGTTTATTCTTATATTATGTGTTCCACCATCTGAAACAGGTAATCAAATTGCCCAGGATAAGAAAGAATTAGATTCCTTAAGACAAGTTAGATGTCCAAGGTTAATGAGTAGTGCAGCAGAATATTATAGAAACCGAGATTGGAAACAAACAGTTAAAATTTATAAAGAAATAACTACTCTTGATTGCGATGAGTGGAATCCTGTATATGCGCCACCTCAAGAAATATACCAATATTATGCAATTGCTTATGAGCAAATGGGAAGATTTGATAGCTCTGAATTTGTATTACTAGATGGATTGCAAAAATTATCAAATAATGTTGAATTAAGAAAACGCTTAGCATATTCCTATAAGAAACAAGGTAAATTTGACCAAGAAATCATCGAATATGAGAGGCTAGTGGACATGGTCCCTGAAGATTTATCAGTTATGAATGATTTATCAAGACTATATAAGGAGAATGAACGATTTGATGATCAAATATTCATACTTGAAAAAATTCTTGCACAAGATGAAAATAATGAAATCGCTCAAAGTGAACTTGCAATGGCATTTGAGAATAGTGGAAGAGACCCATTAGATGTATATAGAAAAAGATACGAAGACAATCCAGAAAATTTAAGTTATGGATTAGATTATGCTGATCGTTTAAGCCAAGTTGATCGTCAACAAGATGCAATTCCTATTTTTAAAGAAGTTATACGTCAAGACCCAAGCAGTAAACTTGCTTATAGAAAATTAGCAGAAGCTAGCTTGGCTGTTGATGATTTAAATGGTGCTGCTAATGCATATGAAGATTTATTTAAGATTGATCCTAGAGATGGAAGATTAGCAATAAATATTTCTGATGTGTATCTTGAGAATAATGATTATAGGCAGGCAGTCAATTGGGCGGATAAGGCTATAAGCTTAGATAATAAAAGTGGTGATGCTCTTGGACAAAAAGGTAAAGTATATTACTATGGATGGGATAATTTTAGGCAAAACCCTTTTACCATTGATGATCGAGTTGTTGCAAAACTAGCCTATAATTATTTTTTAAAAGCAGAGAGTAAGGGATATAGAGGTTTTTCAAAAAGTTCTTGGATGAAAGAAAATGAAAAAGATATTTTATATGGTAAAGCACAATGTTTTATGGCAGATGATAAAGTGAAGAGGAGCCGCACTATTTCAACATTAACATCAGATTATGATTGGGTAGTTGAATCATTAAAAGCAGAAGAAGGTTGGAAGTAATAATATGTCATTTTTGAATCAAAGTGATTCTAAGTTATTTGATATATTACAAAAGGAAGTAAAAAGAGAAGAAGTCACCATTGAATTAATTGCTTCAGAAAATTTTACCAGTAAAGCTGTAATGGAAATGGCAGGTGGAGTTATGACAAATAAATATGCTGAAGGATATCCAGGTAAAAGATATTATGGAGGATGCGAAGTTGTTGATGAAGCTGAAAATATTGCCCGTAATCGTTTGAAAAAATTGTTTGGTGCAGATTATGCAAACGTACAGCCACACTCAGGTTCTCAAGCTAATATGGCTGTTTTTATGACATTCCTGAAACCTGGAGATACTATTCTTGGATTGGATCTTGCACATGGGGGGCATCTTACACATGGAAGCCCAGTAAACTTTTCAGGTCAACTTTATAATTGTATTTCTTATCACGTATCTAAAGATACGGGGCGAGTTGATATTAATGCACTATCTAAACTTGCTCGCTTACATAAGCCAAAATTGATTATATGTGGCGGTAGTGCATATCCTCGATTTATAGAGTTTGAAATTTTTCGTGAAATAGCAGATTCTGTTAATGCTTTTCTCATGGCTGATATTGCACATCCCAGTGGATTAATTGCTGCAAATGTTCATCCTTCTCCTTTCCCATATTGCGATATTGTTACTAGCACGACTCACAAAACATTAAGAGGTCCTAGAGGTGGAATTATAATGATGGGTAGCGATTTGGAAAATCCTTGGGGTAAAGTTGCACCCAAATCAGGTAGAATAAAGATGGTATCTGAATTAATTGATTCCACAGTTATGCCAGGAATACAGGGAGGCCCGTTAATGCATATTATTGCAGCAAAAGGTGTTGCTTTTGGAGAAGCTTTAAAGCTGGACTTTAAAAAATACGCTCAATCTGTAGTCAAAAATGCTAAGATAATGGCCTATGCATTATCAAAGATAGGCTATGAACTTGTTTCTTCTGGAACAGATACACATGTTATACTGATAGATTTAACCAATAAAAATATTACTGGAAAAAATGCGGAATTCACTTTAGGAAAAGCAGGAATAACTGTAAATAAGAATATGGTACCTTTTGATACAAAAAGCCCTTTTGTGACTAGTGGTATAAGGATTGGCACAGCTGCTATTACAACAAGAGGTATGGGTGAACCTGAAATGAAACAAATTGTTAATTGGATAGATAAAGCTATATCAAATCCAGATGATGATAAAATGTTATCTGAAATCTATTCAGAAGTGAATAAACTTTGTTCCTACTATCCTATTTACAAATAATTAATTAAAATGTAAACTGGTGAAACATTTTTATTTTACACCAGTTCTTTTAATATTCTATATTTCCTGTTCTCCGAAGAACCTAATTATAAATCAACCAAAGATTTTATCACTCTATTTTGAAAATAAAATTACAAAGCTTGAAAATTCTGGAAATCTTGTTTTGGAAGATGAACAACAAATAGTTAAGTCAAAGGTTTTATATGGGTTTGGAGTCTTAATTGAAGAAGGTGACAGATTACTTGATTTAAATTATATGGAAGGAATGAAAAAATATAAAAAAGCAAATGAAATATTTTTGGGTGCAAGAGATTATCAAACTAAGTTAATCTTAAGAAAATACCCAAACTTTAAAAGCTGGCTGAACAATGAAGAAGATATTGCATTTAATAAAGATGATATTTCGGATTTATATTGGCTTGCTGCTGCTATTGGTGGTACAATAAAATCCAGTAGAGGTAATCCAATAGAATTAATCCAATTACCTAATGTAGGTCGATTATTAAGAAAAACTATCCAACTTGATCCTGGTTGGGGGAAAGGTTCTTTATATTCCGCAATGATGAGTTATAATTCATCAAGATTAGATATTGGTAGTACTGTGCTTAAGGACAGTGTTGACTACTATTTTAAAAAAGCTATTGAATATTCTGATAGTTTAGATGCTAGTGTGTTTGTCTCATATGCAGAATCAATACACAAACCTTTTCAACAAAAAAAAGAATATCTAAATAAGTTAAATTTGGTATTAAATATGGAAACAAAACCAAATAGTATGTATGAATTAAGTAATCTAATAGCTAAGCGAAGGGCAAAATGGTTAATTTCAAAAACAGATGATTATTTTTTAGAATGAAAAATTGCTTATTAATTCCAATAATTCTACTATCTGTATTATCAGCTAGAAAATCATTAATTAAATTAGCTACTCTTGCGCCTGAAGGGACTGAATGGCATGGAATGTTGCTTGAAATGGGTCAAGAATGGAGTTCTGTTTCAAAAGGTTCTGTAAAATTGAGAGTCTATCCTGGTGGTATCATAGGTGATGAAAGAGACATGGTTCGTAAAATGAGAATCGGTCAAATCCATGCTGCAGGTATAACAACAGAAGGATTATCTGAAATAGTTAATGACTTTTCGGCTTATTTTGTTCCTTTAGCATATCAAAGTTCCGAAGATATTCAAGCAGTGACTAATGCTTTACTGCCAGATCTTGAAAAACAATTAGAAACTAAAGGATTTAAGTTACTCCATCTTGGTGATCTTGGTTGGGTATACTGGTTTTCATCTAAACCATTTAAGACTCCAAACCAATTAAAGAATATGAAGATTTTTACATGGGCAGGAGATTTTAAATGGGAACGACTATGGGAAAAAGCTGGTTATAACCCAGTGCCTTTAGCATCTATAGATATTTTATCTGGTTTGCAAACAGGATTAATTAATACATTTGCAACAATGCCTCTTTATGCATTATCGCAACAGTCTTTCGGTATTGCAAATCATATGTTGGATCTTAAATGGGGAGTACTAATGGCTGGAATTATAATAGATAAAAGAGCTTGGGATAGAATTCCAAAAAAATACCACAAAAAATTGATTGAAATCACAAAATCAATTCAAGCTAAACAGCAAAAAATTAATCGTCAAGCTGAACTTCAGTCAATTATGGCTATGAAAGAATACGGTTTATCAGTACACACACTCGAACAACAAGAAATAGAACTATGGCAAGATGAAGTTAATAAAATGAGTTCTGATTTGCGTGGAGAAATTATACCAGGCGATATTTATGATAAAGTAATCACATTAACAAAAGAACAATAAATAATTATGGTTAAACCCACAAGATTGGATCATGTAACCAATCGATTAAGATGGGGTGAAGATACTTTGGCTATCGTTATTTTTGCTGCTATGGCTATATTGCCATTATTTGAAGCTATTGCCCGTCTTTTTAATATATTAAGTATTCCTGCATCTCAAGTTTTAGTTCAGCACTTTACTCTCTGGATAGGATTCCTAGGTGCGGTTTTAGCTGCTCGCCAAAATAAATTACTAGCACTTACTAAAATACCAATTTTTTCAAAAGATAAAGAATTCCATTTTGGTAAATGGATTGCTAAGGTAACAACCTTTTTAGTACTAGTGGCATTGGCATGGGGTAGTTGGGAATTAGTGAAAGTAGAAATCCAATACCCAATAGATATTGCACCAAATATACCACGGTGGTTTGCACAATTAATTATGCCAATTGGATTTATTCTTATGGCCTTTCAGGTTTATTCTAATAGTTATGAAAAGCAACACTATAGAGTAACACTAATAGTAATTGCTGTTGTTGTATCGCTAAGTGCTATAACAGATATGATATTTGATGTTTTACCTGCTGTCTATATTGGGATTATTATTATAATCTCATCTCTTATTTTTGGTGCCCCCATATTTGTTGGGTTAGGTGGCTTAGCTATTATTCTATTTTGGGCTGATTATACACCAATATCAGCTATTCCGGCTGAAGCTTATCGAATTGTTGTTTCACCAACTTTACCAACTATTCCACTTTTTACACTTGCAGGTTATTTACTTGCTGAGAGTAGAGCATCTGAACGTTTGATAAATATTTTTCAAAATTTTTTTGGTTGGATACCTGGAGGTACACCTGTTGTTATTGTTTTTCTTTGTGGATTTTTCACAGCTTTAACAG
Organism: uncultured bacterium; assembly: GCA_964586315.1. Lineage (GTDB taxonomy): Bacteria > Fidelibacterota > Marinisomatia > Marinisomatales > UBA1611 > CAZEER01. The sequence continues at coordinate 31,276 of CAZPHE010000009.1, forward strand.
GGGGATCAGGCGTTACGATTTTAGCATTAGGCGGATTGTTACTTCCAATGCTTTTAAAAGAAGGGTATAATCGTTCTTTTTCATTGGGGCTTTTGACAGTCTCAGGCTCAATAGGATTATTATTTCCACCAAGTTTACCAGCAATTATTTATGGTGTTACTGGTGGTATTTCAGTAAAAAATATATTTATTGCAGGCATAATACCAGGTCTTGGTTTAATATCCCTTATATCTGGTTGGGCCTTGTACCAGGGTAGAAAATTAAATATTAATTTAAAAAAATTTAATTTTAAAGAATCATTGGAAGTAGCACTAAAGGGGAAGTGGGAATTATTTTTACCAATTTTAATTCTATTTGGTGTTTTCGGGGGTCATACCACTCTTGTTGAAACTGCAGCTTTGACTGTTATTTATGTTTTTATTATTGAAGTATTTTTTTATAAAGATTTATATTTTAGTGATTTACCCAAAATAGTTATTGATTGTTCAACATTGATTGGTGGTGTATTAATTATTTTAGGTGTTGCGATGGGTTTAACTAGTTACCTTGTTGATGCTCAAATCCCAATGATAATCTTATCTTGGGCAAAAGATGTAATTGCAAATAAATACATTTTCCTTTTGATGCTCAACTTGTTTTTGTTGGTAGTTGGATGTCTAATGGATATATTTTCTGCGATTATTGTTATTGTACCTCTTATTACCCCGTTGGGAAGCCATTTTGGTATAGAACCTGTTCACCTTGCGATTATATTTATAGCTAATTTAGAATTAGGATTTTTAACTCCACCTGTTGGAATGAATTTATTTTTATCTGCATATAGATTTAATGAAGATATGCAAAATATATATCGTGCAACGTTACCATTTTTTATTATTAAACTATTAGCTGTAGGTTTAATAACCTATATTCCTATCCTAACACTTGGATTTATAGAATAATTCAAAAGATTAATATATATCAATCATTACTTGATTTTGAAAGGAATCAAAAGATATATTCCGATTCAAAAATTTCGGGGCAATCCTATACAATAAACGATAATAAGTTGTTCTTTAAGAACGAATTTAATACTAATAATTACTTAGGAGACGTTCAATGAAACGTTCAGGGATTGCGCTATCCTTAATGATAGCCGTTATGAACCCTGCTTTTACACAAAGTGAAGCAGGTGCTATCTTTCTATTAATTGCACCAGGTGCAAGAGCAGGTGGAATGGGTGAAGCCCAGGTAGCGGTAGCTAATGATGCATATGCAAGTTATTGGAATCCTGCAGGATTAGGTTTTCTCGAAGGAAAAGAATTGGCTATGATGCATGTAAATTGGTTACCTGGTCTTGCAGATGATTTATATTATGAGTTTTTAGCATTTAGGAAAAAATATTCCACATTAGGAACAATAGGTGGACATCTTATATTTTTAAACTTAGGTGAACAAATCAGAACAAGTGAAACAGGTGATGAATTAGGTACATTTACTAGCTATATGACTGCTTTTTCACTTTCATATAGTGCCCTTATTTCTGCTAATCAATCATTTGGAATTAATACTAAAATTTCCTATCAACATCTTGTTGAGATTGGTGCTGGTAGTGAAAAAGGTAAAGGTACATCCACAGATTTTGGTTTTGACCTTGGTTATATGCACAAACGGTGGTTAATCCCAAATCTGACTTTAGGTTTAAATCTCTCGAATCTAGGACCAAGAGTGTCATTTATTGATCCTGATCAAGCAGATCCTCAGCCAACTAATTTAAGTTTTGGATTAAACTATGCTTTAGTAAATGGTGAGTTTAATAAACTAAATATTGTATATGATATTGATAAATTATTGGTTGCATCCTATCCAGATATGGATTGGGATGGCGATGGATTTGTTGGTAATTATGACGAAGATGGTAATTTTAGTCCAGGAAATGATTATAACTCAGATGGTAAATTAGAGATTGCACATACTGATCCAATATACCTTGCATTATTTACATCTTGGATTAATGATTGGATATTAGGAGGTGATATAGATTATGGATCAAGCGGACCTGGAAATGGTGATGGAATTATCGGTGGATATAATTGGGTAGATGCTGATGATGATGGAAAGGTAGATGGCGGCAAATGGTTTGATCCAGATTCAAATGGTCAGGTTGACCCTGGTGAGAATGAAATGGTTCCAACATCTGGAAACCCAGATGACCCACAATGGGGAGAATATAATGAATATGGAATCAAAGAAGTTGGAAATGCAAAAGATAGATCAATTTTTGATGAGTTAGATCGTTTGGTACATAATATTGGAATTGAATATTGGTATGGTAAATATTTTGCTATAAGATCTGGATTTTACTATGATAAAACAGGAAAAATTAGCAATCCAACATTTGGGATAGGATTAAGATTCTCTGGTTATGGTTTTGATTTTGGATATACTTATGGTGAACAGGGACATCCTTTAACAAATACTATGCGTTTTTCCCTTAATATGGAATTTGAATAACCGCAATATTTATGCGGTTCTCAGCTTTAAGCAGGTCAATCTTTTTGATCTGCATCATTACTATAATTCAAGCATCAATTGACGAGCCAATTCGAATTTGTGCAATACGTGTATCTTTTTTAGAAGATGATTTAAATAGTACCTCAGGCAACGGAAAATTTTTACTTGAATCAGAAGGCATTGATTGTAGTAGCTATACTATTGATCCACCACCTCATGATAGAGAGTATTTTGAATCTCAATTGGTAGCAGTACATTCGTATTTTGATGCAGTCTCATATGGCCAATTTGGCATCAATCTTGAGCACTCTAATGTTTATCCAACGGATTTAAATAATGATTATCAGCTAGATCAATATATGAATTATTATAACCCATACAATAACTATGAATTACAGGAGAAAAGACTTACAGAATTATTTAGAGATGCACTTGTAAAAGCTTATTCTGAAGACCAAATTCAATTTTCTGACTATGATATTATAGTAATATTCCATTCAGGTATTGGGCAGGATTTTTCTCTACCATTTCTTGATCCTACACCTGAGGACATACCATCGACATATGTTGATCAAAATATGTTGCAAAATCATCTAGGTGAACCTCACATATCTATTAATGGCCATTTTATAGAACATGGTATTTTGCTTCCTGAATCTCAAAATCATTTGTTGTTTGATATTTCAGAATCAATATTTTTAGATGCTGAAAATCCTTGCGATTATCAATATGGTTTGACTGGGACATTTGCATTAATGTTAGGATTTGCTATTGGATTACCTCCGCTTTGGAATATTAATACGGGTGAAAGTGGAGTAGGTATATTTGGGTTAATGGATCAAGGATCAAACAATGGTCATGGAATTGTACCTGCGCCTCCTACAGCTTGGTCTAGGATATATGCTGGATGGGAAACTCCTTTTATATATGGTTATGGTTCGCAAGTTTGGTTGCCAGAAAGAAATGAAAACCAAATTATTAAAGTACCAATAAGGTCAAATGAATACTTCCTTATTGAAAATAGAAACAATAATGTTCAATCTGGTATTAGCATTGACTCAATTCGATATTTAATGGGACAAACTCAGGCAGATGGTAGTTATCCATCATTTATTGAAATCTTATACGATTCTTCGGGTATCCAAAAAGATAATAATGGTGTAGTGACATACGTACCAAATTATGATATAGCTCTCCCAGCGTCTGGATTATTAATCTGGCATATAGACGAGAATATTATTTATTCTGGTATTGATGCATATACAATTAATAGTGATTTATCTAATCGAGGTATTGATTTAGAGGAAGCAGACGGAGCTCAAGATATTGGGTATGTATCAATCCATTTTTTTAATGATCCATCCAGTGGCTATTTTGGAGATATGTGGTATAAAGGTAATACACAATATAATTTAGCAAATCCTAGTTTAGTTGATCTTAAGCCTCAGTTTGGATACTATACAAATCCATCAACAAACGCAAATGATGGATCATCAACATTCATCTCTATTGATGAAATAAGCATAGCAAAAGACACAATGACCTTTCGAATAAACAACGCACATATAGTTAATGGTTTTCCAGATACAACTTTTCAGTTTAGGTTTTTATTTGATATTGATAATGATGGTGATAATGATTTAATAGGTGGCAAAGATTCTCTTTATATATCTATAACAGATACTACAATAAATAGAAACTATTTTTATGATACTCAAACACAAGATTTGATTGTTTCTTTTACGAAACAAAATGATCATACAATAATAGATATCGTTGAATATTTTCAAGATTCATGTCTTCATTCACGTTACGATTATTTTATTCCTTCTGGTGAAATTATTCTACTATATGATGTATGGATTGATTCACTAATATATCCAATCAGTAATTATGATCATACATCAATAGACTGGAAAACTAAAAACCAATGGGAAAGTCATACCAAAAGAGTCTACGCATTGCCATATAATTATGGTATTGATATCAACACTAATGGAATTACTGTAGATCGTTTTGGTGGTCCGGAAACTAAATGGAAAACAAAGAAATTTTGTTATTTAACTGGTATTGATTTAGACCTTGACTCAAAAACGGATTTATTAGCTTTAGATACATCTGGTATACTATATGCATTTAATTCTGAATTAATTTTAATGCCAGGTTTTCCTTTGAATATCCAACTTGCACCTCCCATATTATCTCAAAATATTTTTAATACTATACATCCAGAAATTATCGCGAAATCATATGATAATAGATCATTATATATTTTTAATAATAAAGGAAATATTCAATTTCAATTTGTAATGGAAGATGATGACCTTATAGCAATTAGTGATTATCAAGGGAAAAATTCTATTTTTACTGAATCATCAATTTACCAATTTGATGAAACATCTGATTTAAAGGGGAATTTCTGGAATTTTGAACATGGAAATATCGGTCATTCAAGAAGTATAGATCTTAATTATACTTTTAAACCGACATCAGATTCGATGTTAACTAGATGTTATGTTTATCCAAATCCAATACGTGAAACGGTCGGTACTATAAGGGTTGAAACAATAGGCTCTCGCAATATTATTGTAAATATTTATGATTTAGCAGGATATTTTATACGCTCCTTTAATTTAGATTTAACACAAGAAGGAAACCAGATTGAAGAATGGGTTTGGAATGTAAATGAAATTGAATCTGGATTATATTTTGTACATGTTTCAGCTTCTAATGGAAAGAAAATTGAAACTCAAATAATTAAAGTAGCGGTAATTAATTAATGAATTTTTTTTTACTTTTATTGTACTTATCAACATATTTATTAGGAAATATTGAATATAATCATCCTGAATTAAACTGGCAATCATTTGAAACTGAGCATTTTCAAATTCATTTTCATGATGAGACAGAAATGACAGCTCGCGAAGCGGCAACAGTTGCTGAGTTAATCTATCCTCATATAACTAATTTTTATGATTTTAAACCGAAAGAAAAAACTCATTTGATTTTAATTGATCCTGATGACTATTCTAATGGTGCAGCATATTATTATGATAATAAAATAATGATTTGGGCAACTCCGCTTGATTTTGAACTTAGAGGAAGTCATAGATGGCTCCAAAATGTGATTACTCATGAGTTTGCACATATTGTTTCATTGCAAAAATCAATGAAAGCTGGTACTAAATTACCAGGTGCATATATTCAATTGATGAATTATGAAAATGAAAAGCGTCCTGACGTACTTTACGGCTATCCTAATACATTAATTAGTTATCCAATTCCAGGAACAAGTGTTCCGCCGTGGTTAGCTGAAGGTATTGCTCAGTATATGTATGAAGGTGCCAATTGGGATAATTGGGATTCTCATAGGGATATGGTTTTGAGAGATAGGGTAATCCATGATAATTTACTCAATTTTACAGAAATGAATACATTTGGTAAAAAAGGGATTGGTAATGAATCTACTTATAATTCTGGTTTTGCTCTTGCCACATTTATAGCAAATGAATTTGGTGAAGAAGCTCTTAAAAATATTATGGTTGAATTATCAGAACCATTACAATTTTCAATTGATGAAGCCATTTTTAATGTTATAGGTAAAAGTGGTGAAGATTTGTTTAAATATTTTAAAAATGCACTTGAAGCACGTTATAAAAGTGTAATCAGACCTATAGAATTACTTTGTGTAGATGGTAATATTATTCAAAGCAAAGGTACAACAAATATACATCCAAAATGGCACCCTAAAAAAAATGGATTTGCATATTTATCAAATAAATCGAATGATTTTTTTGGTCAAACAGATTTGTATTTTTATGACTTAGATCAAGATGAAGAAAAAAAAATAAAGTCTAGCGTCTACTCCGCGCCAACTTGGCACTCTAATGGAAGTATTATCTATTATTCAAAAAAAGCCAAATTTCCCAATAAATATGGTTCAAAGTTTTATGATATCTATTCTTATGATTTTAATACGGAACAAGAAGAAAGATTGACATTTGATTCAAGAGCATTTAATCCTATATATATTGATAAAGATAGTACAATAGCGTATTTGTCTACCTTTGATGGCGGTCAAGATCTATATATTTTAGATTTAAAATCAAATGCTTCAAAAAAAATTACAAACTTTAATGATCGCCCCATGATTAGTCAAATGAATTATGATTCCTTAAATCACGTAATTTATTTTGATATTACTCACCATCATTTTCGTGATATTTATGAATATAGCTTATCAGATAATACTGTAAAAGAAATTCATGATAATTCTTCTTATGATGAACGTAATATGATTAGCAAATATGGTTTAAAGGTATATTCAATGGATAAAAGTGGTATCTTCAATCTCTATAGTACAAACTCTAAGAAGAATATAGAAGGATATATCACTAATGTTACAGGTGGTGCTTTTATGCCTGATATATCACAAAGTGGTAAAATTATCTATTCACTTTATGAAAATGGTGCATATAAAATAGCGATTATAGATGAAATAGTTTATGTTGATGATGATTATGTTGGTTATGGGAAAGATTATTATTTAAATAATGATCATTTTCAAAAACCGATTGTTGAATTAAATAATCAAAAAGCAACTAAATATGAAGATCAGTTCCCCAATATGTTTATTATGCCTAAACTAATGTTAGATTATAATACACTTAAACCTGGTTTCTATTTTTCTTCTAGTGAAATCATTAATAGGCTATCTATATTTGGGGGTGCATCCATTAATCGGCTTAAAGATGTTGATTTGTTTTTTATATTTGATTTTAAAAGATTTTACCCAACTATTTTTTTTGAGACTTATTATTTAACTAGAAACACTAGTGATAAATCAATATATCAAGGAACGTATGCAATTGAAGATAATATAAAGTTTAGACTCATTCAATTTAGATCCGGGTTAAAAATACCTATTTACGGAAGTGCCATGGAAGTTTCAGCAACTCGTCAATGGTACAGAGCTTTCATCCAAGAACAAGTTTATACTAACGAAAATGGGATATTAGAAGCAGGTGCTGCATATGATTATTTTCGAGGTTGGGCATTGAATGCAAATTGGAATTATAATAGATTAAAGAAAGGTATACATTCATCTATAAACCCCTCTGGCGGTTTTAATATAAGGACTGATATTAATTTAGAAAAAAATGATTTTATTGAGGGATTAAATCTTTCAGATTCTGGAACATTACTTGAAGCCTTTAAACCAAATAATCTTCTAAGGATCCAAATTGGTGGAAATTATCATTATAAATTGCCTATCTATTATATGCAGACAATATCAATAAAGGCAAGTATGGGTTGGATAAATAATCAAAAAGTTGATTCATTTTTCCATTTTTATTTAGGAGGTATACCTGGTTTAAAAGGATACCCTTTTTATTCAATACAAGGTACAAAAAATATTTTTTTAGAAGCTACCTATCGTATTCCTTTGTTTATGGAAAAGCATTATAAATTTAAGTGGATAATATTTCAGAATAGCACATTAGGAGCAATCCTTCAAGGTGGTAATGCATGGTCTCAAGAGTTCACTCCTGCAAAGAAATCAATAGGTATTCAATGGCGGTTAAATGGCTTTTCTTTTTATAATTTTCCAACTGCAATTGAGATTGAACATCATCATCCTCTTGATAAATTTGAACTAATTATTAATGAAGAAAATGAAGAAAAAATATTTTATGGTACAAAAGGAAGAACATATGTTAAAGTTCTATTTGACTTTTAGTATAAATCTATTGCCATTAAATTTTCTCTACAGTCAGGATACTACTACTGTTATTGAAAAGGATACATTAGAAAACATACCAACTATAATTAATATCGACCAAGAAAATATAATATATCCCGGCAAACCTTTAATTATGTCTCTAATTCTCCCAGGGTCTGGTCAATACTATAATAAATCGCCTATATGGAAAGTTGCATCATTTTTAGGTATTGAATTAGGAAGTATTGTAGCTTGGAATTATTTTAAAAATGAGGCTGAAAGAATACGTAAAGAAAACCAAACATTTGCAGATCAAAATTGGAGTTTAGAAAATTGGGTTATGAATAGATTTGATATTCCAACGCATGTACATGAAACATATTCATGGACTAATTTCCCAGCTTTAACTAAGCTAAATGGAACTCATGATATTACACTTATTATCTCTGGTGATCTTGCAAATGACCTAAATCTTACTAGAGTATCATCTGATAGCCTAGAAATCCATCCAGAGTGGTTTTATTCAGGTGATATTGTTGAAGTTAGAGATCGACATTTTTATGAGAATATTGGTAAATATGATCAGTTTCTTGGAGGTTGGAAAGATGCGCGCAACAGTTGGTATTGGGAAGAAAAAGATGTCGGTGATAGTATAGAAATCGTAATAAAAACACCATTAAAACAAAGTTTTATTGATCAAAGATATCTAACTAATCAATTGCTCAATGCTGCAAAATACAGTATTACTGCACTAATGTTTAATCATGTAATAAGTGGTGTTGAATCTGTGTGGTCTAGCCAGAGATCAGCTAGAAAAGATATAAAACAAACGTATCTAAAACCAAAATTGAATCTAGTTTATAATCCGAAAAATAAAAATGGAATTGGGGGATTGCAATTTTCCTTGTTTTTTTGATGCGCAGCTTTAATCAATTTTTATCAATAGTTTTACCATTTTTTATTTTATCCTGTGCTGGATCAAAAATCAATTCTGAAGTAAGTCTGCAAGAAAAGTTTATAAAAGGATTAGAAAATTTGGAGAATGAAAAATATCTCCAAGCTCAGTCTGATTTTAAACATGTTGTAATGCGTGGTACAGGTACAGATTTAGGTGATGATGCTCAATATTATCTTGGTGAATCATTTTTTAGAAATGAAGAATATTTATTAGCAGTTGCAGAGTATGAAAAATTAACAAGAAGAATGGCCTTTAGTCCATTTGTGGAGGATGCCCGTTTTAAAATATGTGAAGCATATCGAATTGAATCTCCAAAATACTATCATGATCAAGAATACACAGAAAAAGCTTTGGAACGATATCAGGAATTTCTTGATGACTTTCCAAATTCAAATTTTACAAATGATGTCCTTTTATCAATTGACTTCCTAAGGGAAAAATTAGGTAAAAAAGTATTTGAAACGGGAATTTTATATATGAAAATGGAAGAGTATGAATCTGCTAAAATATCTTTTCAGAAAGTAATTGATTTGTATTATGATACTCCTATAATCTATTTTGCTCAGCAAAGTATGGTTATGGCTTTAGCTAAAAATCGAGAGATTGATGATGCCGTATCATTTTTAAATGATAATTTATTGAATTTGAAAGGTCAAGATTTATATGATGATGCCAACCAAACTATCCATAATATGAAGAAAATTATTGAAAAGGAAGAAAATTGAAAATTTGTTTGTTTGGTGGCACTTTTGATCCTCCACATATTGGTCATCTTTTAATTGCTCAAACTGTTTGTGAAGCTGAAAAGTTTGACAAAATTATATTTATTCCAGCAAATAAACCACCACATAAAAAAATTTTCACCTCAGTTTCAGATCGCTTATCTATGTTAGAAATTGCTATTGAAGGAAATCCAAATTTTGAAATTTCAAATGTAGAAATTCAGCGCGGTGGATTATCTTATACTATTGATACTCTAAATACAATCAAAAATCAATATAATAATCAAAATAATGAATTATTTTACCTTATAGGTAGCGATAGCCTTTTAGATTTTAAAAATTGGATGCATCCAAGAAAAATTTTAAATACATGCCAAGTATTAGTTGCAATAAGACCTGGATTTCGACCAAGCGATATTCCGTCTTGGATTCTACATCGAATCCAATTTGCAAATGTGCCCAGATTCCAGATTTCTTCAAGTAATATAAGGAATCGTTGGGTAGAAAATAAAACTATAAGATATATGGTGACCTTACCAGTTTGGGAATATATAAATAAACATAATCTTTATAATTAACCTGCAAAATCAAAATACCATCGTACTAAGTTAATAGTTACTAGAAGCGCACCTTCTAAACGGCTAATCCTCCATTTTGTCCTAATTAGCAATAATGTTAATGCTACCATAAGAACTAAAATAAAAACACTATCAAAAATATCTTGAGTAATATTTGAAGGGTTTATCATGCCAGCAAGCCCAAGAACTCCTAAAAGATTAAATAAATCACTTCCAATTAAATTGCCAACTGCGATTCCATGCCTGCCTTTTATCGCTGCAGAAATGGATGTTGCAAATTCGGGTGCCGATGTTCCAGCTGCTACAATGGTTACAGCAATTACCCAATCTGAAATTCCAAAGTGCCTTGCAATATTTGAAGCATGTTGTACCATTAAATGTCCACCAATTATGATTCCTATCAAACCAACAAAAAAAAGTATGTAGGACCTAGTAGTAGCACTATGAACATTTATTTCTTCAGGTGGATCTTTTTTTATAAAAAGAAATATAACATACCCAATTAAAAGTGAGAATAACAATAACCCTTCATAATTGGTGTATGTATCATCTGGTGTCCAACCATCAAAACCAAAGAATAAAAAGAAAATAAGTGCTGTAACAATAAGTAAAAATAAACCATCTCTATTAAACATTTTTTGTGATGTAGCTATTGGCTTAATCATAGCAGTACCACCTAATATAAATCCTAAGTTAAAAATATTCGAACCAATAACATTACCAATAGAGATATCTGTCTGTTTGGTGATTGCAGCACTTATTGTAACTGCAAATTCAGGTGCTGATGTTCCAAAAGCAACAACAGTAAGACCAATAATTAAATCAGATACTTTTAAGCTATGAGCAATCTCTGCAGCAGAATCCACTAGCCAGTCTGCACCTTTCCAGAGCATGATTATAGAAATAAATACAATAAAAAAATCGAAAATAATATTCATCAAATAATATAATTCCTTTTTTTAATTAATATAGAAAATAATAATAATCTAATAAGTTATTATTGATTTTAGTGGTATAATAATAATTAACATAAAGACTAAATAAAAACCATTCATCATGCAGGTATTTTTACTATTTTTAATGGTTTAAATTTTAGCTGATAATTTAATGATTGAATTTCAAAATGTATCCTATGCTCATGGAAAGGGCTACGGAGTCAATAATCTTAATATGTCCATTAATAATGGAGATTTCACTTTTTTAATTGGACCTACAGGTTCGGGTAAAACAACGCTTATGCGTTTAATTTATTTTGACCTGTTCCCAGATTCTGGGTTAATTGCAGTCAATGGATTCTTATCTAATCAAATGAATCAAAAAAATGTACCAAAAGCTCGAAAAACGATAGGTATGGTTTTTCAGGATTATAAACTTTTAAATGATAGGAATCTTTTTGAAAATATTGCACTTCCACTTCATGTAATGGGTTTTAGTATTAAAAGTATACCAGATAGAGTTGATGAAGCCCTTGAATTAGTAGGTTTGGAGGGTAAGGAAGAACATCTTCCAAGTGAAATGTCTGGAGGCGAACAACAAAGAGCATGTTTGGCAAGAGCAATAATTAAAGAACCAGATATTATTCTTGCAGATGAGCCAACGGGCAATCTTGACCCTGTCGCATCATTTGAATTAGTACGCCTTTTGGAAACTATTCATGAAACAGGTACAACTATTTTAATGGCATCTCATAATTATAATTTAATAAAAGGAAGAGGTCGTCCTATTTATGAACTTAAAGATGGAATATTAAGAGTTCGATAGTGGATAAGTTTTTTTATCTTATCATTGAAGGTATAAAAAATACCTGGCGTCATAAAATGACTGCATTAACAGCAATTTTTTCTTTATTTATTGCTTTATATATAGTTGGTTTAATGGCTACTGCAGGAAATAATTCCTATAAAATGATTCAATATTTTCGTTCAAAATATAAAATTGAGGTGTTTTTTAAACCTGAAATATCTAATGAAGAAGCTATTGGAATAATTCATAAAATTAAAAAGATTAATGGTGTGAGGACTGCTACTATAATAGAGAAAGAGGATGCAGTACGTATCTTTAAAGATCAATTTGGAGAAAACATTGTAGAATTACTCGGTTATAACCCGCTCCCAGCAAGTGCAGTGATTAATTTAAAGAAAAATATGCAAGAACCTTTAAGAGTTGAACCAATTATACGTCAGATTCGTTCGATAATTGAAATAGATGAAATACGATATCAGGGCAATTTAATTAAAAAGATAGAACGGAACTTTAAACGTATATCTGAAAATTTCCCTTACCTTTCAGGAGTTATTATTTTGATTTCAACTCTAATTATATATAATACAATAAAATTATCAGTATATGCAAGACGTGATACCATTAAAACCTTACAATTAATAGGAGCAACAAGGATGTTTGTAAAATTTCCATTTATAATTGAAGGGATTTTTATTGGTTTAATTTCAGTGATTTTGGTATTCCCAACATTATTTATCACAGTAGAAGGAATAAATTATATAGTTGCTAATTTTACATCATTTAATATTAAGATTGTATTCGATTCCTTAGTGTATATTTGGCTTTTAGTTTTAGTATTATTTATTTCTATTATTGGAAGTTATAGGGCAGCTTCAAGTTTTTTAAAATAGTAGTATTCGAGTCTTTGATCTGCAAGGTTCCAAAATCTTATATTCACCACCAATTTTATTTAAAAATAGTTAGCAATAGAGGATGTTGTGGCAGTCACAAAAAAGAAAAAAGAAAAAAGAAAAATAGTAAAGAAAAAAAACACCAAAAAAGCTGGTGTTAAAGATATTTCTAAAATAGAAGAACAATTAAATGTATTACAAGATAAACATTTAAGATTGAAAGCAGAATTTGAAAATTTTCGTAGAAGAAAAGCTGAAGAAATTTCTAGATTGCTTCAATTTGATGGAGAAAATGTTATCCGTGGGTTTCTAACAATTATAGATGATCTTGGAAGAATGATTCAATCAGCTGATTCATCTGAAGATTCCTTAAAAGATGGAATTTCAATGGTTGAATCTAAAATTGAAAAATACTTTGAAAATCTTAATGTTGAAAGTTTTGGTGAAAAAGGAGAACAAATGAATCCTGAAATTCATGATGCGATGCTTACTCAAAATGATGAAAATTTTGATGATGATGTTATTCTTGATGTATATGAAAAAGGATATACATATCGCGAAAAAGTCATCCGTCATGCAAAAGTTATAGTAAATAGAAAATGAAAGATCTTTATGAAATAATTGGTATTTCAAGAGACGCAAGTCAAGATGATATCAAAAAAGCTTATCGAAAACTTGCATTAAAATATCACCCAGATAAAAATCCAAATGATCAGGAAGCAGAAAAAATTTTTAAAGAAGCTGCTGAAGCATATTCTGTATTGAGTGATACTCAAAAACGTACACGATATGATCAATTTGGACATGCAGGAGTTGGTATGGATGATGGCTCAGGACAAAGAGGTTTTGGTGGTGGTATTCATATGAGTATGGATGATATTTTCTCTCAATTTGGAGATATTTTTGGAGGAAGTCCTTTTGAAAGTTTTTTTGGCAGAAGTGGAAACAGAAATCGTTCCAGAGGAAGTGGTAGTGATATTAGAATAAAATTGCAATTAAGTTTTGAAGAGATTGCACAGGGGATTGAGAAAAAAATAAAAATTAAAAGATCTATCTTATCTCCTGGCGCTGAATTGATAACATGTCCTACTTGCCAAGGACAAGGACAAGTTTCTACAGTTCAAAATACAATTCTTGGTCAAATGAGATCCGCATCGTTGTGTCCACATTGCGAAGGGTCTGGGAAAAGGATAGGCAATAGGCCACCTGGAGCAGGACCTGATGGTATGATGAAGAAAGAAGAAACAATTAATATAAAAATTCCAGCAGGAGTGGAAGAAGGAAATTATATGACCATGAATGGCCAAGGGAATGAAAATATTTCTGGTAACCCAGGTGATCTTATTATTGTTTTTGCAGAGAAAAATCATCCTTATTTTGTAAGGGACGGGGAACATATCCTAATAGAGTTACATATTTCTTATCCAACTGCAGTTTTAGGTGGAAAAATAGAAATACCTACTGTAGATGGTAAGGCTGGATTGAAAATTCCTTCAGGAATTCAATCAGGCCAAGTATTAAGGATGAAAGGTAAGGGCTTCCCAAGAATTCGGAGCAAATCTAATGGGGATCAGCTTGTTAAAATTCAAATTAATACTCCAAAAAAAATTACAGGAACTATAAAAGATAATATTAAAAATTTAGAAAAAAATTTAGAACCAATAGCAAATCCATTTCAGAAAATTGATTTATGATATTCTTAAAATTATTTGGAGTTTATAAAAGGAAAATATTAAACATAGAAAAAATTATAAACCCATATTATAAATCATTAATATTACTACTGTGTAAATGCAGGATTTAAATATGAGTAATAACGGAATAAGGCAAAAAAATATTATTAATTAATTGAAATCTGAAATACAAAAAAATTGAAATCTGAAATACAAAAAATAAATATGCAAAATTCACACAATCCTATTGAATGTTTTTCAATCTTAGAATAATCTAGTATAATAAAATTGACACAAAATAATAAAACAGATTTACTTGAAATTGCAATTGTTCTAGCGTTATTCTTTCTTATCGTAGTTATTTATGTACCTGTAGCTATATGGGAAGAAGAATACTTCTATGAAAAAGAAAGCCGTTATAGAATGCAGAACCTTTATGATGTTGAAGCATTTTATTCTCGTTTAGTAGGAGAATATAATCAGGAGTTTTTAGAAGCTTTGGCTGTTGTTAATGCAGCTAGAGATTCGGCCATAGCAGACTCTTTATTTGTTGGTGAACAACTCATCAAATTATCTCAAAAAGAATATTTTGTAGATATTAATGAATCATTCAGTTTTGAGTATGATACTACATTTGGTATAAAAAGTTTTAGAAAAGATACAGTTTTAGATACTACTTTGCAGATTGTTGTTTATTCAGAAGAACTTGGTAGGAATGATACTAGTTTTATTAGGAAAAAGGATATGGTCAATATAGAGGATTCAGAAAATTTTTTAGGAATAGTTAAAGAAGAGCCTATCGAAAGAGTTCAAGCGGTTGAATACTATAAAACGTACATCCCTGATGATTCAACGTATTACTGTCCTTTAACAAAAAAACCTTATATAGTAGAAATTAGTGAGGATGGTTCGGAACTATCTGTAACAAGTCCAATTGATAAACCTATAATAAGACCAGAATACCTATTATTCTCATTTAAAGCAAAAAGTCATGGGGTTATAAGGGGTGGTAGAAAAAGTTGGGATTAATTTAGCCTAAATATTATGGTTGGCTTAGTTGTCTCTGATACATTTCTTCTTACGGGAAGTTGGGATAAAAATTCAATACAATCTACAGCAACTGGGATAACAAAAATTGAGTATGCTGAATCAATTAGAAATATTTTACACCATGAAGGTGGTTTAAATGCTATACTAGCATCAGCACTCCGACAAGCAACAAACGTTAATCCTTTCTCTGGACAGGAAGTTGTAATTGGTATACCTGATGATTTTGTAGAACATTCTATTCTAGAATTAGATCAGGATCTGTCATACGATGAACATATGGAATATATCATATGGTCAGAATCTCAAAAAAATAGACCTCAAAACCAATCTGTTTATATTTTTTGTCAGGTATATTGTCCCAGTCAAGAAAATATACACATATGTACAGTTCCTCGATCCTTGGTGAGGACATTAAAATTAAGTATTGCTGAAATGGGTGGATACCCTTCATGGATGGGACCAGCAAGCACTTTATATTTAGATGGATCTGGTGTTTCCGAATCGGCTCTTATACATCGAAGAGGGAATAAATACTCTTTTATGAAAATTCAAAATAATCGTTTTGGTATGGGTTCAGTGGTTTTTTCTGGAGGAGTTGCTAGAGTAATATCAACTACCGATGTATCAGAAGAAATTACTCTTGACGCCCTTGGATTAGAAAAATCGAGTGGAGAATATATACCTATTTTTTGTCCTCAAAAATTAGGTAGACAAGCTAAAACTGCTTGGGAATTATCTGATTTCAGAGGTAGCCTACCATTTGATGGTATAAATTTAGAAAAGAATACCATTAAACTACCTTATTATGAAGCAAATATTTTGACACAGCTTATTAAAAATAAAACTTTGGAATTTTCTTTCAATTTTTTCCAAAACGAAAGTATTACTGAATTTTTCTTTGAAGAAATTTTAGGAGATCCAGGTGAATCTGACTCTGGTGGAATAGAAGATATTGAAGAAAATTTAGCTGATTTAGATGAAATAATTACTAATGAAGTAGAAAATATTGAAGAAAATTCAATAAATGATCTTCCTTCTTCTATTAAGAAAAATGCATCTACAAACTTTTCTGGTTTTGCTATTGCGTTATTATTTATTGTTGGTAGTTTTATTGCTCTAAATTATTTGAAACTTCAAGATCAATTGAATAATAATTTTTTTGGTATAGGCGATAAATTTAATATTGAACGATCAGGTATTGATGATTCAACAGAGATAGAAATTATTAATAAAGAGCCACCTATAGATTTAGTAAAAGAATCACGGGCGATTTCTTCATCAATTTTAAAGCTTCTTACTCAAACAGATCTTAATAGATATAATGGTCTAACCATTACAAAATCTTTTTTAAGTCTTGAATACTTAAGTGGTACCAACCCAAATATTGAAAATATTTTAGAATTAGAGCCAACATCATTTTCAGTTGAAGCTACGGGTAAAGATAGTACAATCTTTTTATGGTATTACAGTTTTGAACTACAAATTTTAGATGAGATTCCGCCTAATGGTGAATTAAATAAAATTGATTTAATGGTCCAATTGGATACTGCTTTAACTGATTACAATTTAAAATATTATGAACAAGTTTATACTAGAAATCAAATATATGGTCCTATGTTAGTTTGGGTAAAAGGGAAAGCAGATATACTTCAAGCAAGTGCTATTATATCTAATCTTAATAATAGTATCCTATTAAGAAAATTTGTTTTATTTAACAAATCTGATCAGCCAAGTCCTAGAGCAGGATTTTACGTTTCTATTCTTGAAGATTAAATGAATATTTTGGCCGGAAAATTTGGAGGTCGAAAAATTAAAACCAATAAAAAACTTCAATACAGACCTACAAAATCACGTGTTCGAAAAAGTATTTTTGATACATTAATGCCTTTTAACTATAATAGGGTACTTGATCTTTTTTCTGGGTCTGGAATATTTGGATTTGAGGCAGCTAGCAGAGGAGCAAGAATGGTTACTTTTGTTGAAAACGATCGAAACACATTTAATTTGATTAAACAAAATGCAGAATTATTACCTGGAGTAGAATATGATATTTTTCGAAATAGTTCTTTTAATTTTTTAAAAAATAATAAGATTTTATTCGATTTGGTATATGCTGATCCACCATATGGTAAATATGATCTCAGTAAACTCTCAGAATTAATTCTAAAACATTTAAATAATCAAGGTAAATTCATTTTAGAGTGTGAAAAAAAACAAGTACCATTAATTGATACAATTTTCAAAGATTATGGTCAAACTCGTATTTATTATTGGGAAAAAAAATGAAAAAAATTATTTATCCTGGTACTTTTGATCCAATTCACAATGGTCATATAGATATAGCAAAAAGAGCAGCAAAATTATTTGATGAATTGGAATTTGTTGTGGCAGTAAATGTTGAAAAAACACCACTATTTTCCATCAATAAGAGGTTAGAGTTAATTGAGGAATCTACTAAAGATCTAACAAATGTAAAGGTTAGTCAATTTAAAGGCTTAGTTGTGGATTATGCTGAAAAAAATTCAGCTGATGCAATAATTCGTGGTTTAAGACATGTAAGTGATTTTGAATTTGAATTTCAAATGGCAATGATGAATTTTCATTTAAAT
>CAZPHE010000010.1:0-47909 GCA_964586315.1 uncultured bacterium
AAAGTACGGTGACTTTACTCAGCAAACTCGGAGTAAGACAATTAATGATTATCTGCAAACTAAAGAAGAAATTTTTCCAATTATTGAAGAACTTCTTTACCAGAAAGAGATAGAAAAATCAGTTAGGTTGCTTGGAATATCAATTACTAATCTTTATAGAGATAACTTATTGAAAAAAGAAAACTTCAGGGTACAACTCAAGTTTGATTTCTAGTTTAAAGTATGACATAATCAACCCCCACATTTGTGGGATGATGAGTAGATTTAAATATGTGTAGATATTTAATACTATTAATATTTATTGGATATGGGATGGGGCAAATCGACTCCTCAGAAACTGATGAAGATGTTCCTAATCAAATTAATACTGAAAAAAAAAATATTATTAATAATCATAATCTATCGGTTGGTTTTCTTGATGATAGAACTGGATTAAGTCTTATAGGATATACCTACAATATAAAACAAACTACTATGGATGAATATTTTATTGGTTGTGGGACAATGAAGTTAACATTTACTGGCACAGTAGGGTGGAAACATTATTATACGAAATCTAAGCTTTCTGTTTCTTCTGTTATTTGTGGTCAATATCTTGTTCATCCTGGAGTTTTTATTGGGTTCATGTCTACTATGTCTTATACATTAGAATATAACTTAGCAAAATGGGTTAGAATCAAGCTGGGGGGATTGGGCTTAATAACTTTTACTGATGGAGTTATTGTTGATGTAGGGGGTTTACCCTTTGTAGGTTTGAATTTTAGTTTTTAAAATACTTTTAGGATATTTTAACCCCACATCCGTAGGGTTTTTTGTTTGTGGGATGATGGGTAGATTCATTAAAGGATATTAATATGATTGCTTATTTATCTGGACCAATTGAAAACGCCCATAATGATGGAGAAGACTGGAGAAATATGATAACTAAATGGTTGAAAATCAAACTTAATCATAAAGTGTTTAACCCTGTCATAGAAACCAAAAGTATTATTAAACATCTTAGCGGTAAGAATTTTAGGTTGATGAAAAAAACTAATCCTGATGAATACAAAAATATTATTAGAAAAATAATAAGAGTTGATTTAAATGCTATTGTTCAACAAGCTGATTATTTAATTGTAAAATGGGATAAGTCAGTTTTTAAAGGGGGTGGGACTCATGGAGAGATTACAATGGCTTATTGGCTTGGAAAGCCTGTTTTCCTCGTAAATAGTTTGCCAATCGATGAAACTAGCTCTTGGATATTTTCTTGCTCAGAAGAAGTATTTAATAATTTTGAAGATTTAAAGAAAAGATTAGAGAAACTTTACTACTGATTTAAATTATAGTTTTTAATATTTAAAATTTCTTTTTTTCTTTTTTTAAATTAATTATTAGTAATTATTTCAAGTAATTCTACTTCAAAAATAAGTAAACTGTTTGAAGGGATTTTAGGTCTTGGTCGAGAACCATATGCAATTTTTGGGTGGATAAAAAATTCATATTTAGCACCTTGTTTCATTAATTGCAAACCTTCTGTCCAACCTTTAATAACTTGATTTAAACCAAACTCTGTGGGTTCGCCTCTCTCAATTGAACTATCAAACTCGGATCCATCCATTAGCTTGCCCAAATAATGTACTTTTACTCTATCTTCTTTAGTTGGACTAGCACCATTACCGTTTTTAATTACTCTATACTGTAAACCTGTGGGAGTCTCTTTAATACCATTCTTATTTTTATTATTAGCTAAAAACTCTTCTGCAGCCTTTAAATTTTTTTCCCCTTCTATTTTTGATTTATCTCTTATCCTCTTTTGAAGTGTTCCCATAACAGCACGTCTTTGCTTTTGATCTAATTTGACCATTCCTGTTTCCATCCCATCCATAAGTCCTACCATAAAAATATCATAATCAATATCTACGTTCTGTCTTTTTAAGTTATCACCTAAATCCGCTCCTAATGAATAACTAGTAGAATCTTTAAATGTAGATAATGTTGATATAGACTTTTTTGATGTTTTAGAAGAACAGCTGATAGTAAAAATAGTAATTATAGTAATACATAAAAATTTCATTTTAGTGCTCCTGTTAATTGTATTTAGTATGGGAAAATAAAAAATTAATTATTTTTCAAAATTAAGTAGAAAGGCTCCAATACCTAAAGAAATGAAGGCTAAGCTTAGCCATGGATGATTTCCAATAAATGAAAAAATAGTGGTAATAAAAGTAAGTAAAATAATTGCCCCTCCACCGATGATAAGGTACCATGCTATTTGTTTTCTATCCATAATTAGTAATTAATTTAGGGTTGTTTTTATTCAATTATCTGTATGTTTGATCCAAGTAAATTACAGTTTTTTATAATAGTCTGGTAAAGTTTCATGATCCCTAATACTGATTTTTCAATTCGTCGTTTTTTAGGTGGATATGATCAAAATTTTACATATCTTATTACTTGTAGTACAACAAGAGCACAGGTATTAATAGATGCCGCTATTAGATTAGATAAAGTATTACCTTTTATCTCTAATCAACCTATTACATTATTAATTACTCATTCTCATAGTGACCACACGACATATTTGGATCAATATTTAGAAGCTTTTAAACAAATAACTGTTATTGTGCATCCTGATTCATCTTTAAGTATAGATAATAATAAATTTAGATCTGTCAATCATAAACAAGAATTTAAAATTGGAAAACTCAATTTTGTATCTATCCATACACCTGGACATTATTATGATTCAATATGTTATCAATTAAACCCTGTATTATTTACAGGCGACACCCTTTTTGTTGGTCGAACTGGACGTACAATAAGCCCAAAAAGCAACATTAAAGATTTATATGATTCAATATATAATAAAATTTTAAACCTTCCTGATAATATTAGAATTTACCCAGGTCATGATTATGGTAAGCAATCTACGATCCAACTTAAGGAAAATGTAAAAGCAAGTACCTTGCTTAAAGCAAAGGATTTAAATGAATTTATTGATTTAATGCAAGATTATGAAAAAAACAGAAAATAAAGAACCTAAAAGATCAAGGAGTTTTTGATGAGTAAATATTTATTAATTTTTATCATACCACTAAGTACTTTCTTTAGTTGTGAATCAGAAACAACTAATTCAGAATGTAATGATTGTGGAGGTGGGTTATTAAATGGTTTCCTATACAAAGAAGTTACTTTGGAAGATGTTGGAAATTTAATGGAGATTAATTTATCTGCAAATGTGGGACAATGTATTCGATTTAAGATGGATGGTATAGAGTTTTCAGAAGCTGAAATAGTTGATGATTGCTGCTGCACTATCTATCAATAAATGATTTTTGAATCATTTTTATCATCAAAATCACCAAAACAGGTCATTGTTGCATTACATGGATGGACTGGTTATATCAATTCAATGAAACCTATAGCAAAATTAATTGATGTGGGAGCAACAAAATGGATACTCATGGTTTGATGGAAATGAAAGTATTGGATGGGTTATCAATATTCATTTGATACTCTATTACAAATCATTAACAGATTAAATCGTCAAAGATTTCCAAACCAAGTCATATTTATTCTTGGATTTTCTCAAGGCGCATGTTTGGAATAGAATTTATGATAAGACAACAATTTTCAATTGGAGGTTTAATTCCTATTACTGGTTTTATTCGTTATAAAAATAAATTTAAAAAGGTGCTCTCAAAAAAGCAAAAATACATGATTCTAAAGATAAAATAATCCTTCCTGAGCAAAGTAGAATATCACATGAAATTTTCAATAGAACAGGATACTTTTCAAAACTTTATATTCTTCCCACAGGTCATAGAATTCCCGCAAGAGCAAAAACAATAATAAATAAATTTATTTTAAATCAATAGATTACTAACTTAATCGGTACGTACATTAATAGCTTGATCTCCCTTTATACCAAAGTCAACATCAAAAGATACTTTTTGACCTGCTTTTAAACCACGAGATCGTAGATATTCACGCAATCCGCTAATATGCACAAAATAATCTTCATTATCCTTACCAGTAATAAATCCAAATCCTTTTAAAATATCGTATTCTTTAACAATACCTTTTTTCATTCTTCATCATCTTTTGCTTTGAAATCCATGGATATTGAATTAATACAATACCTTAAACCAGTCGGGTCGGGCCCATCGTTAAATACATGTCCTAAGTGACCTTCACATTGACTACAAACAATCTCAATACGTTTCATGCTCAAACTCTTGTCTTCTACTTCTTGGACAGATTCTGGAAGTACTTTATAAAATGCTGGCCAACCGCAACCGGATCTATACTTTGTTTCGGAATCAAATAATTTACTTCCACATCCAGCACAAAGATAAATTCCTTTCTCAAAGTGCCCATCGTATTCCCCTGTAAATGCGCGCTCTGTACCTTTTTCGCGAAGAACTCGGTATTCTTCTGGTGATAATATACGTTTCCATTCCGATTCAGTTTTCTTCATGTTTTTTGAAATTGTTAGTTGAGTTGAATATGTCTGTAGCTTTTCTTTAATCAAATTTTGACTGAAGATGATACTATTAATAAAGAAAATAAAAAAGACTATTGATTGACGAATTTTCAATTTTTTAAATACATTTAGTACCATGGATAACAAGTGTCCCAGGAAAATTTTCATTCGAATTTGTTTGAAAAGTATCAACAAAATCTAATTTACAACTCTTAAATAGTTTTAGCCAACCATCTATATTTAACAATTTCATTTGGGTATTTAAATCATTAGGCCAAGAATGGCTATTCTGATTCTCCATATAATAGTCTAGACCCATTATTATTTTACCGCCTGGCTTAATCCAATTTTCTGTAATATGATCTATAAGCTTTTCTGGTCTATTAAAATAATAGATGACTTCCATACCATGAACAAAGTCTACAGTTTCATTTGGGAACCAATCCAATATATCTGAACATATATATTCACCAAATGGATCAATGTTTTTTGCTTTCTTAATCATCTCTTTTGCTCCATCGATTCCTATAGATCTTCTACAAAATGGGTTTTGATTTATTTTTCTTACAACCCATCCATTTCCACAACCTATATCAATGAATGAGAATTTTGTTGATTGTGATGTTGGTATAATCACATCTAGCATGGTATTTACTGCACATGAGTGACGGTTTTCCATCTCCGAATCTTTATTAAGGATGGCCCAATCATTAAATATATCTATTGCTTTTCTAAATTTCAAATAATTACCTGTAATAATTAAGTGTCCCCGAGGAAGCTATACCAATGCTTATAAAATATAGCACGCCAGATATTTCATCTGGGAGATCCACTAAAGAATCAATAACTATTATTGTACAGGCTGCGATTCCCATCCATAAAAACATAATTAAAAAAATTTTAATTTTTAGAAACATTACAGATGTGTTAACCATATAAGGATATAATAAAACAACAAATAACTTAGAGAAATTATTATTAAACCTCTAATAATGTATTTTCTCACATGTTACTCAATCATCAATATTATCAGCTAAGAATAAAAGATCCATAACAGAATGCTTTAAATCATAATTACAATCACCTGCCCAATATTGAAAATCAGTCATTTCATAATCATAAATAATTGATAATGATAATTGTTCAAAATCAATTAAAGAAATAATCCCATCGTTATTTATATCTCCTTTAGTACTTATAACTTGATAATCAGTGATTACTTCATAACCTGCAAAAAGGCAAACGAAAGCCAGTGCGCTATGCCCACCCATATCTTCAGGGTATAAAACAAGATTAATATTTGATGCACCATTCTCAATAAAAGTATCATAAGCTATTTGAGCATTCTCATAGGGAATTATATCATCTCCTATTCCATGATAAAAATATGTAGGGCTCTCTGGAATCCAATCTAAAAGAGTATTCTCAAACAATGTTTGTCGGAAAAAATGTTCTTCATTATCAATAAATTCTTGTAAAACATCTGCTAATAATATATCCAACGGATTATCTGGCATTAAATCATTAACTTCACTTCCAGAATGTGTACCATCAAATAAAGATGGTAAAGTATCAGCCCAAAATGGTTCGAAATATTCAGAGAAATCAACATCCAAACCTTCATAATTCCAAAGGTGACTAGTTAATACATACGGAACGTAATAGGGGCTAGGATAAGATGGGATTGATAAAAAATAATCAACCATTGTTCCAGAGAGATCATATGGACCTGCCATTGGGAAAGAAGCTGTAACTGACATTTCATTTGAATAGTTAAATTGAATTCCACGTTGTGCCGCCAAAGTTGCATATCCACCTTCTGAATAACCTAATAAAAACAATTGATCATTGTATTGAAAGTTATCGTCATCTTGAAGTTCATAAGATAATTGTTTTACTGCTCTAACCATATTTACAACTGAACGCGTGTATGAATCAGCAATAATATAAGGGTGATATTTTTCAGGATCTCCAATACCCTCATAATCTGGAAAAATTGTAATAAAACCTGATGGTGTACTTATCAAACCAATCAGAACAACTTCTATATTATCAAAGGTCATTCCTGTAATAGAAGGTGCATCAGCATCAAGCAATATCGTTCCATGTTGATAACTTAAAATAGGAAATGCTTTTATGGGTGCTTGGGGAATTGATAACAATCCAGAAAGAGTATCTATAGTACCATCAGAACGATGAGATTCATATTTAATATCATAAATTGAAATAGGATAAATGGGGGAGGGGATATCAATACCAAGAGAGTTTATAATAAACTGTATAGAGGGAACAGAGAGTGTACTGTTATAATTATATTCTATTAAATCACCTGGTTCTGATAACCCAATGGAAAAGTAAAAAACAAGATATCCTGTTATACGTTTAAGATTCCTCATTATAATATAATAATTATTTTAATTCCATGATTTGTTTCATCATTTTCTTATCATCCGGTAAAAGCCCCGAATTTACAAGTCTTGGTGTTAAAGTCTTCAATCTTGGTTCTTTTTCAAAAACTTGGAAAAATATTGGCAACGCTTGCTTCAAATTACCTTTACTTGCCAAAGTAACTGCTGACCAATATGGTAGCTCTGGATTTTCTGGGTATAATTTAGATGCTTTTTCATACTCAATTAATGCTTCATCAATTTGTTCTATTTCTAAATAATAATCACCCTTATTCGCATGTTTGTATGCACGGTGAATTCTAATTAATCTTTTTAGTTCTTTTAATGGTTCTAAGTGATCATCCACCCTTATATCCATTATAATATCTTTCCAGGATTCTCCAGTCGGCTCTCCACTTACAATCAGCATCGCAGCTGATTGCTTACCTCTAATATCTCCACCTTCTTCTTCGGCTGCTTCTAATGATGCCATCATTTTCTCAGCTAAATCACCATTTGTATTTTCAAATGCTACTGCCATTGCTGGCCATACAGATTCTTTTTCCATAAGATTAGCTTGTACAGAAAAATTTTCACCAATTTGGTGACCTGCAGCATAAATACAATTTTCCCCAGTATGTGCTGCTACATTCCCATTTATATCAATCATAGCTACCTGTCGAACTGCTTCACCTTTATCTTCTGCAATAAGGCCCTCTAATGCTTCTTCAGCAGATTGTCCATTTTCCATTCGTTTTAACCCTTCTGGACCATACTCTACTTTTACAAAAGATTGAGTAGCAACCGCACCAACACCCGCTTTTGCCCAGGGAACTAAAAAGCCTACTGAGAACCAATGACTTTGTACTGCAACACCTAATTCACCAGTATTCTCATCATAAGCAACAATAGAATAGGTGTGTACCGGATTAGTTCCTGTATAGGTTTGTGCTAATACAATACCCAGAAAAATTCCGGGGACTATAAGTGTTGTATTTATAGTTTTACGAAAATTCTCCATAAATCTTTATGTTGTTTCACAACAGGGTTTGGTGCAATTAGTTGCGCACTTTTTATTTAATTTCTTTGAGCAACATGGCTTGCTACAATTTGAACCACATGTTTTCACAATATTCTGTGTGCAACAAGGTTTAGAACAATTTGGGGAACATGCTTTTACGACCTTATTACAACAATCTTTCTTGCTACAAACAACTCCTGATTTACAATTATTCACTGAATTCATTTCAGGTTTAATATTTAATACAGTAACGATCATTATAAAAACTAATGATACAAAAACACCAATGGTTAAACGATTCATTTTATACTCCAGTTAGAAATAATTTTAGTATAATATTTTAATGAATATATAAAATATCTAGGTCTTAAATAAATTTAAGAATAAAATTTCTTAAAAGAATATGAATCAACATTGTTATCGAGTTTTATTGGAAGAGTATAAAGATTAAATGCTAAGGATACTCTTATATTATTGCTCTTATTTACTTCAACTGAATGCTCTAAACTAGAATTAAATAAAATCATCTTTCCAGTTTGAGAGAGAACAGACCATTCATCCCAACAATTATCAATTTTCTTTCGGAATTTAATATCCCCTGAATTTTTAGGTAATTGAAGATAATATACTCCGGAAAGTACGGCATTCTCTTTGTGATCATGCCATCCAGTAGATTCTCCTGTAGTTGCTATATTAAACCAAAACTCATTTTTATTGAAACCTAATTCTTTATGAGGAATAACTAAAGATTGATTAGTAATATTTTGCCTTCCCTGCAGGCAAAATTAAAAATTTTTTTCACTTTAGGTATATGTACCATATCTAGATAATGATTCTCCCATTTTCCATTTATCTTATGAGAATATCTTTTTTGATTTTTTAATTTAAAAAGAGTATCAATAATCTGTTTCCGGTTCTTCCCAGAAAGTACAGGGTTAATCTCTTTAACTAATGTTTTTTTATAATTTTTCGAGCTTTTCAAAACCAAAACTTTGATGGACTACTGAAATTAAAAATATAATCACTATCATTTTTTGAGAGACTACCTGCAAAACCAATGCTTTCTGTCCTGAGTGAACGGATGGTCCAAATTGTAAAACACCAATATATACTAATATTGCCAAGAAAAATAAACCATATCCCATTGCATAGCGTTTCGATAATAATTTAGATCTGAAAATTACTAAAGAATAAAAAAAAGCAGTCATAAGGAAACAATGAAATATGTTATTTGCAAAAAACACGTGTGATTCAAATACTAAATCTGTAGGTGTTAGCCCTGTACATATTAAACAGATTGATCCACCAAATGCAAAAATAGAACCAATACATGCAAAAAAATAGTTTAGCTTATCATTACCAAGCATTTTTGGTAGTACCAAATAATAACAAACATAAGTTATACTTGCGATGGTCAATGAAAATGCAAATATTATCATAGAGAGGTAATTTGGTTCACCATTTCTAGCAACATATGCACCCATATCCGAAAAAAAATTTTCTGAAAACGAATAACCTATAGAGTCCGGATTATGAATTGTCCCACCTGGATAAAATTTCATCCCTACAATCTGTAATAAGATAAAAGCTATCACTGTAATTCTTGGTAATGAAATCAACACAATCTGTTTTTTGATATGGTTAGTGATCTGATGGATAGTCATTACTAAAATTTGGGGAAAAAATCTGAATAATGCAGAAAAATGATTTATTAAGATTTAAAAAGTTGTGATCTTTATCACCTAGAAAAAAAAGTGATTAGGGAGATTGAAATTTTGGAACGTATATTTAATTACCAGTACCTATTAAGGTACATTTGGTATGTAGAGAAGGGGCATAATTTACTTATTGTACTTACCACAATTATGAGTTATGCCCCGGACACTTAAATGATCTCAGAAACATAATTATATATTGACCTTGGTGGTCTTTCATAATTCTTTTGCTGTACCCTATTAGGCAATATCACTTCCGGAGATTCTATTGCAGTATAAGGTACAAGGTTTAAGAAATGATTTATACAGTTAATTCGAGCTTTCTTTTTATTATCCGATTCAACCACGTACCATGGAGAGAATTGAGTATCTGTATGCTCAAACATATTATCTTTCGCTTTTGAATAGTCATCCCATCGATTTACAGATTCCAAATCCATGGGACTCAATTTCCAACCTTTTGTTGGATCTTCAGCTCGTGCTTTAAATCTTTTCATTTGTTCTTCAGCACTTACTGAAAACCAGTATTTGATTAATTGAATACCCGAACTAATAATCATCCTTTCAAATTCAGGACAAGTCTGCAAAAAATTTACATATTGTTTTTCTGTACAAAATCCCATTACCCTCTCAACACCACCTCGATTGTACCAACTTCTATCCAAAATAACAATCTCACCAGAAGCTGGTAGATGTGTAATATATCTTTGATAATACCATTGGGATTTTTCTCGATCAGTAGGAGTCGCCAATGCAACAATTTTACAATACCGAGGATTTAAATTTTCCGTAATTCGTTTTATAGTCCCTCCCTTTCCAGCAGCATCTCGACCTTCAAAAATAATTGCAATTTTTTTTCCTTTGTCAATAACCCAATCTTGTAGTTTAACTAATTCAATTTGTAATTCTTGTAGTTTTTTCTCATATTTTTTATTGAATTCTTTTTTTTCACTCATTTTTATTCTTCTTTTCTAATTATTAAATAAATATAATATTCCTTTAGGATTCAGATTTGTAATAAATAATCTAACTATAATCAAATAAAGAATAAAATAGGTCAGTTATATAAAATCTCACTATTCTACAAATATAATTTTCTTTGTCTCATTAAATTTTCCTGCTTCTATTGTAACAAAATAAATGCCAGTTCCCACAGGAATACCTTGACTATTTTTGGCATTCCAATTTATTGCATTATAGCCTGCTGTATTTAGCCCAAGATATATATCGCATACCTTTCTGCTTGATAAATCGTGAACAAAAATTTTTACCATTTCATCTTTAGGCAAACTATAATGGATTTTTACTGAAGAATTAAAAGGATTAGGATAACTATTAAAAACTATAAATTGACTAGCAATCTCTTTTTGAATGATACGTACCTCATCACAAGCCATGGTGTCCTGGTAACCAATATAATCTTCTATACAAACTGGATAGGGAGGGCATAATGAATTATTAAAAATGTTGAAATTAATAGAACTATCCCATTCAAAATCGAAAAGACAAATATCATTATCTAAGTGACCACTTAACTGATTATCGTTTAGATATAGATACTGGAGGTTAATTAAATTATCTAATTCTAAAGGTAATCCGCCCGTTAATTGGTTATTGTACAGAAATAATTGTTGCAATTCAATTAGATCACTAATCTCATCAGGAATTTCACCAGATAGACTATTACTATATAATAACATATGCGTGAGACTTGTTAGATCCCCTAGTTCTGAGGGCAGTGAACCTGTTAGGTCATTTTTATACAAATAAAGGTGTGTTAAATTTTCCAAATTTCCAATTGAAGGAGGGATGTCACCATTTAAACTATTTTCAAATAGAAACAAATATTTCAGGTTAATTAAATTCCCAATTTCAGGAGGGATAGGACCTGAAAGTCCTGTGTTACCAAGATTTATTGAATCTGTAGTCTCCACCATATAACATTTATCCCAAAGATTGAATTGTCTAGGAGATATCGTATCGCAATTTGAAGTATCTTGCACTCCAATATTACCTTGGATACATTCTGGATAAGGTGGACAAAATTGATTATCATAAATCTTAACTAAAGATGGATTCTCCCATTCTATCTCTAGTTCACACATATCACATGGTAATTCCCCAGTTAATTGATTATCATATATATATATACGCGTTAGATTAGTTAGGTTTTTAATAGAAGGCATATAACTTGATAAATTATTACCGTTCAAATAAAGATGAGAGAGGTTTGATAACTGTCCAATATTAGCTGGTATAGGACCAGATAGATTATTATCAAATAAATATAATTTTTCGAGATTATCCATATCACTAAAAATTGATGGTATAGATCCGGATAATTCATTTGAAGACATACTTAGATACTCCAAACTTACCATATTGCTAAATTCATTAGGAATTTCTCCTGTTAGGTTATTTCCATATAATTTTAGACTTATTAGATTAATAAGGTTTCCAAATGTTGGTGGTATGGTACCAGAGAGTTCATTACTTTGTAAATATAAATAATTTAAATTACTCAAATCTCCTATTTCATCTGGGATAGGACCAGAAAGTTCATTTATAGAAAGGTTTAAATAACTCAAATTTATCAAGCTTCCTATTTCTAATGGAATTTCTCCATCTATATATAGCCCTGATAGATTTAAAGAATCAGTATTTTCAATTGAATAACAATCATTCCATAATTCTATTTCATCCTCATCACAATCTTGTGTATAAATAATCCTTACAAGTAATAACAAACCAATAAAATAATATTTAAATCCAAACATCATTTTTTGCTGTCAAATCATTAATTAAATCACCTGTATTAGTTACTTCTTTAGGTTCAATTAACATAATTTTGCATACATTTTTTGCAAATGGCTTATGTTCAACTCCTTTAGAAACCACATATAAATCTCCTTGATTTAATTTGACGGAACCATCTCTAAATTCAATTTTCATTTCACCTTCAATTACTATAAAAACTTCATCCGTATCATCATGTTTATGCCAAATAAAATCTCCTTTTATTTTTGCAAGCTTAAATTGATAATCGTTCATTTCTGCTATAACTCGTGGAGACCATAAATCAGAAAATTTTTGAAATTTGTTTTTTATATTAATTTTGTTTGATATCATTTGTTACTTTTTTAACCAAACGACTTTTTTCAACTAAAAAAATCATAACTAATTATTGAATTTTGATCCAGATGGATATCTATAAGGCTGAAAAGGGACCATTAGTAAATTTTTAATATTAGAATGCTCTCTGGGATTCATATGGGTATCAATCCCATAAATTAAATCATCATTTTGATTAATATGAGTGATAGTTCTAAATATATGGTCCCATATAGAAAATATATTTCCATAATTACTATCTGTATGAGGTTGCACATAGTGGTGATGAACTTTATGGAAATGTGGTGTAACAAATATGTAGGATAAAATTTTATCAATTATTGATGAAAACTTAATGTTGGCATGCGTCAGGTGAGCAAAAAATACAGATACAGTTTGATATATCATCACAAGACCAAAACTTGCACCAGTAATTAGGACTGCCAATATAGTAAAACATAATCTAAAAATATTTTCTCCGGGATGGTGTCGTAAACCACTAGTAACATCTACATTAGGATCACTATGGTGTATAATATGGAATTTCCACATCCACCTTACTTTATGCTGAATCCAATGAATTAGCCATGCTCCAATTAGATCCATTAATGCTAAACCAAGAAAGAGATGAATCCATATTGGAAAATTTATAACATTTAATAAACCACTTTTATTAATGACATTATACTCCACCGCTGCCATTATACCTGCAGCTCCAAATAAATTGATAATAAGTGTTATTACTGTAAAAGATATATTGATACCTGCATGCTGTATTTTATCATACTTCATATCAAAAAATGGTATAATTGATTCGAGGATTAAGAATAAGGTTAAACCACTAATTAAAAATAGAATTCTGAGTTCATCAGGTATGTGATTAAAAAAATTTAGTAATTCATTCATAATATTGTAATAGAGAGTATTATTATCTTATTTAAACTGCAAATAAAAACATTGTTTAATTTAAAATATAATAATCTATATGCTAAAAAGAAGATAAATCACATAAGATGGGAAATAAGGATAAAAATAAAAAAATCACCGTAACCCAGTGTATTTTTTTAAAATTGTTATTAATGCTTAGTGGGCGATGAGAGATTCGAACTCCCGACACCTGCGGTGTAAACGCAGTGCTCTAACCAACTGAGCTAATCGCCCAAAATATAGGATAAAATATTAATTATTCCCTTAGCGAGTTATTAGATTTTTTTGTTGATGAAAAAACTCCAGGAATTGCAATTTTTAATACATCATTAATCTCTTTAGCAAAATAAAATTTGAGATCCTTTGCAACGTGTTCTGGTACATCCTCTAAATCTTTTCGGTTATGCTCAGGCAAAATTATTTCTTTTATTCTAGAACGGTGAGCAGCTGTAACTTTCTCTTTTACACCTCCAATAGGTAAAACATTGCCTCTTAGAGTAATTTCACCAGTCATCGCTATCTTTTCTTTTACAGATATATCTGTTAAAAGAGAAACAAGTGAAGTAACCATACTCACACCAGCAGAAGGACCATCTTTTGGAATTGCCCCTGCTGGAACATGAACATGAATATCAGAATATTCATTAAAAGCAGAATCAATACCAAAAAATGTTGCATTGGCTCTAACAAAGGTCAATGCTGCAGAAGCAGATTCTTTCATTACATCCCCTAATTGACCCGTAAGAGTTAGTTTCCCTTTCCCCTTCATTTTAGTAGATTCTACAAATAGGATGTCACCTCCTGCAGCAGTCCATGCAAGTCCAGTAACAACACCTGGTTTTGTGGCGCGTTCAGCTAATTCAGAATAAAACCTTGGTGCACCTAAATAAATTCCTACTTGTTTTTTTGTGATTTTAAATTTTTCAGCCTTTGATTCAACCAAATCTCTGGCAACTTTTCTTAATACATTTGCAATCTCTCGCTCAAGATTTCTAACACCAGCTTCCCTTGTATAAGATCTAATTAATTCTCTGATAGAATTTATATCAAAAGATACATCATCTTTTGTAAGTCCATTTTCTTTGATCTGTTTAGGTAAAATATGACGTTTTGCAATTTGTATTTTTTCATCTTCAATATATCCTGAAAAATCAAGAATCTCCATTCTATCTCTTAATGCTGGCGGGATTGCATCTTGGTAATTTGCAGTTGCAATAAACATTACATTACTTAAATCAAAATCTACTTCAAGATAATGATCGCTAAAAGAATGATTTTGTTCAGGGTCCAATACTTCAAGTAATGCGGATGATGGATCCCCTCTAAAATCTGCACCTAGTTTGTCAATTTCATCCAACATAAATACAGGATTATTTTTACCTGCTTTTTTTATACTTTGAATGATACGACCAGGCAGTGCTCCAATATATGTTCGACGATGCCCTCTAATTTCTGCCTCATCTCGGACTCCTCCCAATGATAATCGTACAAACTCTCTTCCCATTGCTCTGGCAATGGATTTACCCAAAGAAGTCTTACCCACTCCCGGAGGACCTCCAAAACATAATATTGGGCCACGAAGAGTTCCATTTGGATCTTTTTTCTGTTTAAGGTTCCTAACAGCTAAATATTCAATAATCCTTTCCTTCACTTTTCCTAGCCCATAATGATCTTCATCTAAAATTTTCATTGCTTTTTTAGTATCAATTCGATCTTTTGTAGATTCACTCCAAGGGAGATCAACTAACCATTCAATATATGTTCTAGAAACATTGTATTCAGGAGATTGAGTAGGTATTCGTGATAATCTATCTAACTCCTTCATTGTTATTTTTTCTGCCTCTTTAGGCATTTTAGCAGCTTTAATTTTATTCTCAATTTCCTTTAATTCAACACTACCTTCATCTTCTCCTAATTCTTTTTTAATTGCTTTCATTTGTTCACGTAAATAATATTCCCTCTGAGTTTTGGTAATTTCATCATGAACTTCTGATTGAATCTCCTCACCTAATTTTATTCTTTGGATTTCTCGCGAAATTAAATTAAGAGCTTTTTCAAGACGAGCCTTAATATCTAATTCTTCTAAAATTTCTTGCTTCTCTTGATTTGAAATAGTAATCACAGAAATTGCTCTATCAGTAAGACGATTTGGTTTTTGAATATTTTTTAACATCCCAGAATGTTCTTCTGTCAGATTGGGAGCGACTTTCATTAAATCTTCAAAAGCCTGCCTTAAATTATTTGTTAGTGCATCTATTTCAAGATGATCTTCAATTGGTTTATCCTCTAATAGATCAATTGCAACCGTAAAGTAGGGCTCCTTTTGAATATACTTTAAAATTTTAACTCTAGATATACCTTGAACAATCGCTGATTTACTATTATCAGGCATATCAAACACTTTAAGTACCTGTGCTAACGTTCCATATGCATAAAGATCCTCAGGTTTTGGATCTTCTATAGCCCCGTCCTCTTGCGCAACGACAATGATATAACGATCTTTTGGATCAAGTTCATCAATTAGTTTGAGACTCCGATCTCGACCTATATAAATTGGGATTACTTGTTGAGGAAATAAAACTGTATTACGCAGGGGCATAACCGGATATTGGTCAACATTTTCTACTTTAAAATCATCAATTTCTTTTTCAGATAATTTTTTAGGCATAAAAGTCCTTTAAATAAAAATAAGTACTATTAAAGTTACAAGCATTATGCCAAAGAGGATGGCATGTTGAAAAGTCTTTTAAAATTTCTTTTAATATGCAATTTTGTCATAAAATTAAGTTTTCAATTATTAAACACATTCATCTGCGTGGTAAGAACTGCGAACTAAAGATCCTGATTTCACAGTTTGGAACCCCATCTCTAAACCAATTTGTTCATAATCACTGAATTCTTCTTGATTTACATAACGATCAACAGGTAAATGATTTTTGGTTGGTTGCAAATATTGACCAATAGTGAAAATCTCTACTCCGATATCAACTATTTGCTTCATTGTTTCCACTACTTCTGAAAAACTCTCTCCAAGACCAACCATCATGCCAGTTTTTGTTTTCATTTTATTCTTCACAGCAAAACTTAAAACATCTAAACTTATTTTCCAGTTTGCTTGAGTACGTACTTTTCTACTTATTCTTTCAATACATTCTACATTATGGCTAAATATTTCAGGTTTAGCATTAAAAACTTTTAAAAGAGAAAATTTATTGCCTTTGAAATCTGGAGTAAGAACTTCAACATTACAGTCTGGAACATTATGGTGTATTTGCTCTATTGTTTCAGCCCAAATGCTTGCACCATAATCAATTTTCATATCATCTCTATCAACTGATGTGATTACGACATGTTTTAATTTCATCTTTTTTACAACCATAGCTGAACGATAAGGTTCTAACGGATCATTCCAAATAGGTTTACCAGTTTTAACAGAGCAAAAACCACAGGCTCTAGTACATATATCACCTAAAATCATTAAGGTTGCAGTTCCACGATCCCAGCATTCATAAATATTTGGACAACGTGCTTCTTCACAAACTGTATGCAATTTATTTTTCTGAACTACTTCATTAACAAATCGATATCCATTAGATATTTTTAATCGAATTTTTGGTTTTAATGTTTTAGGTAAAATATTTATCATTAAATTTTCTTAAATAAATAAATCATGTATTTTCTGTATTTTCGGAATAATGAACTATCAATCAAATCAAGTTGATCTTTCTTTTCACGCCATTTAGATTTAATAATTTTACCAACTAAAGCTGCCAATTGGGGGAATTTTTTTTTAGTAGAATAAATACCATAGTCAATTGATGGATTTATAAAGCGGTTAACAAAATATTTCGCATAATCAAGTGTCAACATTGTGTTTTCAGTCTGATCATATTCTTTAATAAGCTTAAAACCAAAATTTTTTGCACTTAATAAATATCTTTCTATATCATGAGAAGACTTTAAATGCGGGCTTTTTGAAAAATCCCTAAAATGGATAAAATAATCTGATGCTAATAAATAACCTCCATCCCGGAGCGTCTCTCGTGCTTTTGCAAATCCATCATCAATATTTATATAGCATGCACTTTCACTTTCTAATATAAGATCATAATTTTTATGTGGTTCAAATTTTTCAAACTTGCAATGATAGAACGGAACTTCACCATTAAATTTTTCTTTAATGATTAACTTTTGAAAATCATCTGGTGATAGGGTTTCTACTATATATCCTTTATTTATCAAAAATGCAGTGTTTCCACCTATTCCACATCCTACATCTAAGATTAAATCTACTTTTTTAGGTATAAAAGATTCTAAATGTTCTATATAACGTAATTGTGCATCTTTTATTCCCTGGAGAGTAATGGATTCTATTTCAATCGAATTTGGTTCGTCCCAAAACCCATAATGAAGATAAGCGGATTGTATTGTTTCAGAGTATAATTTTAATACATGGTCAATAGGCATTAAAAAACCGAATCGAGTGACATTGTTTCAAGATAATGTTTTACTTTGCAAATAAATTTTGATCCACCTGCACCGTCAATAAGTCTATGATCAAAGCCAAGTGAGAGTACCATCATACTGCAAATAGCTATTGCATCTCCACTAGCAGACTTTACAACTTGTGGTTGTTTTTTTATTTTCCCAACCCCAAGGATCCCAACGTTAGGTTGATTAATAATTGGTGTACCAATAGAAACACCAAAAACTCCAAAATTTGTAATTGTAAATGTGGATCCTGATAATTCATCTGGACTGATAGAGCCATTTCTAGCTTTATTTGCAGTATTATTAACTGCGCGACACAATCCTAAAAAGTTTTTTTCTTCGCATTTAGTAATGCAAGGCACCATTAGACCATCTTCAATAGCAACTGCCAAACCTATATTGATGTTTTTATGATAATTAACTAACGTCCCATTTATCGTAGAATTCATTTCTGGAAAATCCTTGAGTGATTTAATTACAGCATCTAATAAAAAAGGTGTATAGGTTAAATTAAATCCCTCTTTTTCTTTGAATGAATTTTCTTTCTTTATAACAAAATCCACTATTTTAGTCATATCAACTTCTATCATAACATAAGCATGAGCAGACGTATCCAAACTCTCTTTCATATGTTTCCCTATTAGTTTTCTTATATGGCTCATTTCTTCTAATCGTCCACTAGCCGGACTGCTAATAGGTTGAGTCTCCACTATACCAGGTTGTGGAGATTTTTGTTGTTTATCTATATAAGACAAGATATCTTTTTTAGTAACACGACCTGCACGACCTGTCCCTTTAATTTGCTCCAATTCAGTTAATGGTAATTCATTTTCCCCTGCAATTTTCATTACAACTGGAGTATAAAATCTTTTTGATTTTATGTTAGGTTGGGATTCTTTTGTTGGTTTAAATGAACTTTTTTGAGCAACTCGAGATTCTAAATCAGGAATATTCTCTTGGTCCTTTTTTTTGGAGTTAATTGATATATTATCTTCATCGGTATCAATTCTTGCTATCACTTCCCCTACCTTCTTTACATCATTAGGCTCAGCTAAAATCTCTATTATAATTCCTGATGATGATGATGGAATTTCAGAATCTACTTTATCAGTCCCAATTTCTAATAGGATTTCATCAAGTTCAATAGTATCTCCAACCTTTTTACGCCATTCCAGAATGGTACCTTCGGTTATGGATTCACCCATTTTAGGCATTATAACATCAACTTTCATTTAATACTCCAATAACTCTTGAATAGCATTTGCTATATCTTCAGTTTGTGGTAGGACTTCTTCTTCTAAATACCAATTAAAAGGTATTGGTGAATCTTTTGCAGCAACTCTTAGCACTGGTCCATCTAATAATTCAAAATACTTATCAACAATTTGTGCTGAAATTTCAGCCCCGGGACCATTCGTTAAATTATCTTCATATACTATTAGAACCTTACCAGTTTTTTTAAGTGAACGTTCAATTAATTCGATATCCAGAGGATTTAACGTTCTTAGGTCTATAATCTCTACTTTGTCATCTCCTACCTGCAATTGTTGTACAGCTTCAATGGATTTTTGAACCATTGCACCCCAAGTTATTATGGTAACTTCATCTCCTTTTGAGATAATACGTCCTTTACCAAAAGGCAAGAGATAATTCTCATCAGGTTCATCTGTAGCTGCATATCCTTGCCGATAAAGCCCTTTATGCTCCATAAATAGAACGGGATCATTCATTCTACAAGCCATTTTTAATAAACCCTTAGCATCTGCTGCGCAGGAAGGATAAACTAAATATATTCCAGGCATATGAATGAAATATCCATCTATTGATTGGCTATGGTATATGGCACCATGGATGTAACCACCTACAGGAACCCTTATCACTATTGGGCATTCCCATTGATTGTTGGATCTATAGCGTAATGTGACTACTTCATTTCTTATTTGCATCATTGCAGTCCATATATAATCACCAAATTGAATTTCAACAACAGGCTTATAGCCGGTTAAAGCCATTCCAATTGCTGTGCCTATAATTGAGGATTCTGCCAAAGGTGAATTAAAAACTCTATCCTTACCAAAAGAATCTGTTAAACCTTTTGTTGCAGTAAAAACACCACCTTTAGGATCTGCAATATCTTGACCATAAACTATCATTTTATTATTCTGGGTCATCTCCTCATGCAAAGCATGATTAATTGCATCAACCATGACAATTTTATCTGATATAGATTCATATCCTGACTTAATCATTTTTTTATCATTGCTATAAACAAATTCTAATGCTGTCTCAGGTTTAGGATATGACTGTTGGTCAGCCCATTCTGAATCCTGATCCACCTGTAATTCAACATCACTTCTAATTTTTTGAAATTCTTCATCATAAATTAATTTTTCTTTTATACAAAGAGATTCCATTAATTTTAATGGATCTCTTTTTTTATCATTTTTAAGTGATTGGTCGGATCTGTATTTCCTTTGATCATCTGAACTTGAATGCGGTAAAAGCCTTACTACATTTGAAATGATAATTGATGGTCCTTTTCCTTTCCTTGCTCTCTCAAATGCCAATTTAAAAGCAAGGTGTGCTTCAAAAAAGTTGGTGCCATCTACGTTGTATCTAGAAAGATTTTTATAGCCTGAAGTCATTGAATAAACTGAATCCGCCATTTGCTCAGATCTATGAGTAGAAATAGCATATTCATTATCTTGTATGTGAAAAATTAAAGGTGCCTTGGCGTTACTTGCCCAGTTCAAAGCCTCATGAAAATCGCCTTGACTAGTCGTACCTTCTCCAGCGGAAACATAAACTACATCTTTAGTTTTTTCCATTTTACATGCCAAGCCACATCCAACTGCCTGTAAAAATTGTGTTCCTGTAGGGCTTGATTGACTTACAATTCTTAAATCTTTATGGCCAAAATGCTGAGGCATTTGTCTTCCACCTGAATTTGGATCATCTGCCTTAGCTAAAAAGCTAAGTAATTGTTCCCTAGAAGTCATCCCTAATCCGATACAATAAGCGCCATCTCTATAATAAGGGAAAGACCAATCTTCTCCCGGACGAATTAATATTGCAGCAGCCAGTTGGGCAGCCTCATGGCCAGAAGCACCAATATGAAAATAACTCTTACCTTGTTTTAATAAAATAAGCATTTTTTCATCTAATCTTCTAGACAGTGCCATCTTCCGATAAATATCTAGAATCTGTTTTTTAGTAAATCCGTATAAACGTGCCAAAACTTTATTATTTAATAAAATATTCTTTGAATTTTTTTATGACTGTCATTTTGATTAATTGCATATCTTGTTTTTTACCCATTAATCGCTCCATAGATGTTATCCCACAATGAAAAATACCACATGGAATAATTCCTTCATAAAATTTTAGATCAGGGTTTACATTTAGTGAAAAACCATGCATGGTTACCCATCGACTTATACGGACACCTTGTGCAGCAATTTTTTCATCTTTAACCCAAACACCGGTCAAATTATTTACTCTGTGCGCAAAAATACCAAATTCAAATAAACTATCTATTATAATTTGCTCTAAAATACGCATATACCAATTCACACTTTTTTTATAATTAGATAAATTTATTATAGGATAACCTACTAATTGACCTGGTCCATGAAAGGTTATATCACCTCCTCTATCAATATTAAACACATCAATAGATTCATCTCTATTTTGGAGTAAATGATTTTCATCCGCATTTTTTCCTAAGGTATAAACAGGGTCATGTTCTACTAAAATTAACGTATCATCAACTAATCCTTTAATACGTTTTTGATGTATATCTTTTTGATGATTCCAAATTTTCTTATAGGGTTGGTGACCAAGGTCTTGGATAGTTAATCTATTTTTAGCTTTTTTAATCATGGTTATTGATGGATAGCAGACCCAAATGCATCTAAAGCTGCTTCCATAATTGCTTCTGATAAAGTAGGATGCGCATGCACTGTCATTGCTAAATCTTCCCAAGTAGTTTCTAATCCCTTTGCAATACCAAGTTCACCTATAAGCTCTGTGGCCTCAAAACCAACAATATGTGCACCTAACAATTCTCCATATTTTGAATCAAAAACTAATTTAACAAATCCCGTTGTATCACCAACAGCCATCGCTTTTCCACTGGCTTTGAAAAAGAATTTCCCAACTTTGATATCATACCCTGCTTCTTTAGCCTTAAATTCGGTCATGCCAAGAGAGCCAACCTGTGGTTGGCAATATGTACAACTAGGAATATTATTATAATCTACTGGTTTTGCTATAGAACCTACGGCATGATCAACTGCAAGATGTGCTTGTGCAGACGCCACATGAGCAAGCCAAGGAGATCCAGAAACATCTCCAATAGCATAAATATTTGGAATATTTGTTTGGTTAAATTCATTTATGGTAATTGCCCCCATATTCACTTTAATTCCTAATTCTTCCAAACCAAGACCTTCTATATTGCCTGTTACACCTATAGCAAGTAAAGCGACATCACTTTCAATAATATTTTTTTTTCCCTTTTTTTCAGTATAAACTTTGACTTTGTTTTTCAGACACTTAATCTTTAAAACCTTTGTGCCAGTTGATACATGTATACCAGAAGATTGAAAACATTTTTCTACTTCCTTAGACACATCTACATCTTCAAGAGGAAGAATATAGTCCAACATTTCAATCAAATGAATTTCTGTTCCAAATTCATTATAGTAGTAAGCGAATTCACTTCCAATTGCACCAGAACCAACTATAACCATTTTTTTAGGGGGATAATCTAAAACCATAGCTTCTTTTGCACTTATAACTTGTTTACCATCAAATTTTAATCCAGGATATGATTTAGATCGTGCTCCAGTTGCTAAGATTATATTTTTGGCTTCTAAAATTTCATGCTTATTACCATTTTTAACTTTAATGGTGTTTTTTGAAGATAGTTTTCCTTCTCCTTTAATATGTGTGATTTTATTTTTTTTTATTAAAAATTCAATCCCCTTACTCAAACGGTCAGATATATCACGACTCCTTTTTATATTTTTCTTAAAATCAACAGAAACACTTTTTACATTTATTCCATATATATCTGCATGCTTGATACTATGGTATAATTCTGCATTTTTTAATAAAGCCTTAGTTGGAATACATCCCCAATTAAGACATATCCCGCCAAGTTTATCTTTATCAATTATACAGACTTTTTTCCCTAATTGTGCCCCTCGAATCGCTGCAACATATCCACCTGGTCCACCTCCTAATACTGCAAGTTCAAATTTTTGCATTAATCTAATCGTCTGTTAATAATCGATAAAAACTCAGAGCGAGTTTCAACTGATTTTTTAAACTGACCAGACATCGCACTAGTGGATGCAAAACTATTTTGTTTTTCTACACCACGCATTTGCATACACATATGGCGACCTTCCATAACTACCGCTACACCCTTGGGATTCAAAACTTTCTTTATTGCATCCTCAATTTGATGTGTTAAACGTTCTTGAACCTGAAGCCTACGCGAATACATATCAATTATCCGTGGAATTTTGGAAAGACCAATGACTTTTCCATCTGGGATATACCCTACATGTGCTTTACCAAAGAATGGTAAAAGATGATGCTCACATAATGAGAAAAATTCTATGTCTCTAACAATAACCATATCTTTAGCATCTTCATTAAAAATTGCACCATTAATAATATCATTAATATCTTGATGATAACCCTTTGAAAAGAATTTCCAAGATTTTGTTACTCTCGAAGGTGTTTTTAAAAGTCCTTCACGATTAGGGTCTTCTCCAATTTCTTTGAGCAAACTCTTTGTGAGCTGTTCTATGATATTTTTTTCTTTCATTTAACTATTCTTTTTTAAATCAGCAATTTCAATTTTACCTTTTAATAAATAGATTATTCCATAGATAATTGGTGTGTCTATTAATGCGATTAACATTTTAAAAATCCATCCATCAATGATTGCTGAAAATATTTGATCTGTTTCCCAAACTCCAATAAATAGAATGCAAATTACCAGTGTTGTATCTACCAATTGTGAAGCAATAGTCGAACCATTATTTCTTAACCATAGATGTTTACCATCAGTTAATTGTTTCCAAAAATGAAAAATCCTTACATCAA
Source organism: uncultured bacterium (assembly GCA_964586315.1). Taxonomy (GTDB): domain Bacteria; phylum Fidelibacterota; class Marinisomatia; order Marinisomatales; family UBA1611; genus CAZEER01. The sequence continues at coordinate 24,244 of CAZPHE010000010.1, forward strand.
TAAATTGTGCAACCAAATATGCTATCATAGAAGCCGCTATGAGTCTCCATGCATTTTGAAAAACAGCATTGTATATTTCATCGCCTACAATTGAACTAGGAATTGCATTAAACTGACCACCTAACCATAAAAATAATAGAACGAAAATAGAGGCTATAAAACCTGAAAAAACAACAAGGTTGGCTCTCTTTTGTCCATACAATTCTGAAATTAAATCCGTAACTAAAAATGTAATTGGATAGGGTAATATTCCTGCAGAAACAATAAATACTTTAAAACCAAAATCAACAGTTACAAATTTATTAGCGATTAAATTACATGTAACTAAGGATGCTATAAATATGCTAGATAGAATAAGGTAGAATTTCTCTTTAAACTTCATTTTTTTGGACCATAATAATCAGTATGTATTGAATGAGTTTCTACTAGTCTAAGCCGATAGAGCTCCCCTTCATTTATTCTAGGTCCAATTTCGCTCCAAGCCCAAACCAATATATTTTCCGATGAAGGTTGTTTCCCTTCAAACCATTTGATTTCGTCTTCAATCTGAGAGTGATCTAATTTATTAACCACTTTCGATTTTACTATTTCATTTAAATCTTGTAAATTGATTAACCATCCTGTATCTGGGTTTATTTTTCCTCTCACTGATACTTCAAGTATATAATTGTGACCATGATTATTGTAATCTTTACCAAATATTTCACGATTCTTTTTTTTTGACCAATGTGCATTCCCATATTTATGTGATGCGCAAAAATGATATTTCTTTGTTATTATTGGATATTCCACATCCTTACTCTTTTAATTTCTATTAAATTTAAGGTTTAAAGATTAGATTGGTAAAAACCATTGGGCAAAAACTTTTTACTTAAATATTATTTTGAAACGAATTGAAAAGGCAAAAAAAATAGGGTCAATTTTAGATCAACTCTATCATGAAACTCCAGTACCTTTGGAACACTCTAGCGCATATACTTTACTCGTTGCAGTAATGCTCTCTGCTCAAACTACAGATAAAAAAGTAAATGAAGTCACACCAAAATTATTTTCCCATGCAAAAACACCTGAATCAATGACCGAGCTTGGAACTCACAAAATACAAAATATAATAAAAAAGATTGGATTAGCACCAACTAAAGCAAAAAATTTAAAAAAAATGGCTAAACAATTGATTGATGGAGGTGGTATGCGCGCAGATTGGCAATACCTTGAGAACCTTTCAGGAGTAGGTCATAAAACTGCAAGTGTTGTAATGTCTCAATGGTATGGAATCCCTGCGTTTCCAGTTGATACACATATCCATAGACTCGCTAGTAGATGGGGATTATCAAAGGCAAAAAACGTTGGAATGACAGAACGAGACTTAAAAGTTTTATGGCCTAAAAAAGAATGGAATAGAAGACATCTTCAAATTATATTTTTTGGTCGTGAATATTGTCCAGCTAGGAGTCATAATCTTTTTACCTGCCAAATTTGCTCTTGGGCAGCATCCAAATTAAGGATTAAACAAGAAATGGGTATTTATAAATAAAAAACTTTGAAATAAATTTATATAAAAATAGAACTTTAGTCTTGATTAATTATTATTTTAAATAATTAATTCAGATAATAGTTTGGGCATATTTTTTACTAGACTTGACTTTGGAAAAATGATATCACACCCTGCATTGCTAAGTTTAGAACGTTCACGATTATTAATTTTTTTCATAGTACCAACAACCTTTATTTTTCTGCGCTTTAATTCAGAGACAAGCCCAACAGAAGCAAATACCTTTTCATCCATATCAACTATAGCAATTATTATATCTTCATTAAATAAATCTGGGTTTGTATTCTCATCTGTAAATTCGACATCATATCCTACATCAACACAAGTGGATGAAACTTTTGAGCCTAGTTCAAAATCCTTAATAAATAAGAGTATCTTAGATATCTTCATTTAAGACCCGGGATCATTGTCCAATCAAAATCTTTCAAATCCTCTAATTGATCATAGTTACTTTCAACAATCCCAATTTCTTTTAATAATAAATCCATATTTATTCCTCGATGAATTCCAGAGAAAGCCTGCATCTTCTCTTTTGATTTTATTAACAGGTTTCTGGCACCAATTAAATTGCATCTTTCAAGATGTACAAAACTTACCGCAAGTTGGATTAATCCTTGTATAAACTTTCGATCTTCAAGATAATAATCAGACCAAAGTTCTTCCCAAGATTCATGTGCTTCAAAGTAATCTCCAATTTTATAATAATTAAATCCATCTTGAAATAATTTTTCTTTTTTTAATTCATCAATCATTAATTTGGATCTTTTCTTTCATTTTGTATTGCTTCCCATCCCAATCGATTTTACAAGCTTGTATTAATGGATCATGTTCAAAAAATAATATCCAATCATTTTGATACATTTTTAGCAATAATTCATTCTTCTCTTTCATTGTGACAACAGGTTGTACATCATAAGCCATTACCCAAGGAATCGGAATATGTGCAACTAATGGAAATATATCAGAACCATAAAACAAAGTATGATTGTCACTAAAAACAATAGGATGCATTAATCCTGAAGTATGACCATAGGTAAGATGAATGTTAATACCATCCATAAATGGTTCCTTGCCTTCAATAATTTTTATCATGCTATTTTCTGCTAATACTTTCCAATCACACTCCATAAAACTGCCTGAATCTTTTTGACTAGGATGGTTAGCAAGTTCCCAGTTTTCTCTTGTTACCCAATATTTTGCATTTGGAAAAGTTGGTATGATTTCTTCCGATTCTAATTTTGTATTTCCACCAACATGATCAAAATGAAGATGTGTACAAATAACATCTGTGATATCATAAGTAGAGAAACCATATTTTTTTAAGGAATTGTCAATATTGTATTTATCAGTATTAATATTGTAAATTTTTTTATATTTATTTTCCCATTTAGTACCATTTCCAGTATCAATTAAAATATTTCTTTCATTACTACTTAAAAGCAAAGAACGTGTTACCATTTCAATCCGATTTAATTCATCAGATGGAGCTTTTTTATTCCATAAAGTCTTTGGTATAATGCCAAACATCGCACCACCATCAAGACCAAACTCTGATGTCTCTATACTATAAAGTTTGTAATTACCTATTTTCATTGTAATAAATTTTTATATCTTTGATTAAGGTAAATAAATTCATGATCATTCACATTTTTTAATAACGACCGAATTGCTTCTAATTTTACTATCGCAATTGCTTTTTCATTTTTTGTTTTGTTTTGATTTAGAATGTTTTCTGCAATAGGAATAAAGAATTGTGTTTTAATATTTTCTTTTTTTGAAAAATTTATTAAATCAACCTGTAACGGATTTTTATTTAACATTTCTGAAAACCAGTAACTTAATTCACGCTGGTAACCTCTAATTCTCACATATTCTCCATTCCAAATCCTTTCCATAGCTGAAAATAAAGTGACATCTCCTGATTCAAACACTTTTTTACGTATAGAGTTTAAATTAATTTTTCTTAACGCATGTGGATCTAGCAATTTATAATTAGAAATTTTATCAAACATTGATTTAGTATACACCCAAATATCTCTTTTCCTTGCTTGAAATTGGTAAGCCCTAAGAATATGGTAAACAAACAAACCATTTCTAGGAGTATCTTGCAAAGCAAGTTCTGTTAAAATATCAAAAGCTCCTCTGGATTGATCTGAAGCGATAAACATCTTTGCCATAATCCTTTCAGCATGATTCCATTCAGCATTTTGACATGCATCTTCTAAATCACCTATAAACGCAGTTGTAGGAGTTCCATCTTTAATTATTTGGTCTAAAATATCTTGGTCATTAAACCTATAGTTAAAATCAAATAAATAACTAATAGCAAATTCAAAAAGAATTTTTGAAGGGTGTTTTTTATCTTCACCAATAAAATTTTTTATTGAATTCATTAAACATATAGGATGAATTATATAGCTTTGATTTTCAATAGTTGAAACACATGCAAAAAATAAATCATTAATTGTATGAATAAGGTTATTGCTCTTTAAGCCAGAAGCAACAAATTCTTGACAAGCTTCTTTATTTTTGAGTAGCAGATTAGACCGAAAAGTTGATTCAGCCATTTTTAGAATCTATTTCTTATTATTTTCTTTTGAAGGGAGATATAAAAATAGTTGCATCGAAAAACCAGTACCTCTCGAAAATTGAGTCGGCCAATTTTTCCATTTATGAGGATATTTTTTATTCTCAGGGTCAAACCCGCCTTTAAAATCATGGAAATAACCTGTTTCAAATCCCCATCGAGAACCGAACCTTCTTCCGTAAATGAATCCAAACCTAATACTTTGATTATCATCTGATTCATCCCAAAGTCCATCCGGAATAATCATGCATCTAAACCCTTTCCATTTTGTTTTCAAAGGTATCTCACCAAAATTTAATTCTTCACTTTTTTTTCGTTTAAACATGTAATAAGATAAATCAAAACTTGGATTAGGTGAATAACTATATGCAAGGTTTAGCACATCCCATTTATATTTTTTTTTCATTAACACCCGACTTATGTCAATTCCTGTACCAGACAATGGTATACCCAGCTTAAATCCAACCTCTGTATAATTATTTAATCCATATTTCCACCAAATTACTGGGATTACATTTTCAACTGAAAATGAAAATCCTGTACTTGTCACTCCTTCTTTTGGTATCTGAGGTAGGACAGGAGGATGTGAAGCACATCCTCCAATCCATAAAATAATTATAAAAGATAGAATTAAGATGTTCCGATTGATCATACCTTAAGTAAAAATACAGAAATCTCTTGATAGAATAAATGGAAAAGGAAAAGCTTATTTTAAATAAATCATCTTTCGACTATATAATGCTGTAACAGTCTGATCAACTTCTGCTTGAAGTGTAATAAAATAAATACCTGATGATCGACCATCACCCTCCCAAAGAAAATTATAAATACCAGATTTAATATATTCTTTATCAATTAATCGATCATGGATACGTCCAGTTGCATCAGTAATGTTTAGTGTTACAACTGCATCCTCAAGTAAATCAAAAGTTATTCTTGTTTGTCCATTAAAAGGATTAGGATAATTTTGGTATAGAACAAAAATATCTGGCAAAAATTCAGAACTATAATTATCATTTACTATTTCATTAGTTGATCCTAAAGTTGTGAGTTGAGTATTAATCCAAGAACCATTATTGCGCATTCTAGAAATTGTAAAAGATGCAGTATCTAGTATAATATATTCAATAGTGGTCGAGTTATAACCATTAATTGTTTGTAGTGAGATTAATTGTGGAAATGTAACACTATCACCTAAAACAAAAGATGAATCAATAAACTGCCTCTCAAACCCAAATGGTTCTGATTCTATTTCCCATAAAGATTTTTCCTGAAATTTAATTAAATACTTTTCATGTAATTCTACATTTCCAGCCAATTCAACATTAATAGTCTTTGAATGATAGTTCCAAATCATTTCATTCAACCATAAGGAAGATTGATCTTTTTCAACCTTAATATAACTACCAAGGTCTACGTCCATTGGAACAATATCTCCCTGCAAAGTATATGTTATAGATTTATCTATTATGATAGGACAATTTTGTATAATATTTCCATTCATCATTAAATCCACATATTCCCAATATCGTGGAATCTCCACAGAAATTAATCTTTCATTTATTTCATTATAATTTTTCAAATTAATATATTCATCACCTGATAATATATACCAGTCGCTAAATATTATTTCTTCCGGATGAAATAAATATAATTTCAAATTTGAAATATTTTCTCCGTTCTTTTCACAACCTAATATTCTTATAGGTTCTAAATCATCAAACAACTCAATTGCTTGACTATATTCATTATATAATACATTCCAATTATCTTTAATCATATTGATAGCATCCTTTACATTTATTTTCCAAAGATAAGGACTTAATAGGAAATGATTTCTATATAAAGGTTCATAATTCATAATATAATTAAATAGATTTTCATCTAGAATAAAATCATTTATAATATCAATAGTTGGATTTATTGATGTAATCATATGTAATGGAAATTTCTCTATCCAATTATGATTATTTTTTAAAGTTGACTTTAACAAATCCTCTATAAGGTAAAAATTTGTAAATGGATAATTAAAATTTAATTGGTCATTAATATACTGAAGTACAAGTTCAAAAGGTGATTTAATGGTAGAGTCAAATATTGATGAGTCCTTTATAGCAAGACATGTTCCAAAAGAAGGTCTTTCTATATCACTATAGTATTTATCACCAAAAATATCTTCTATTTCAATTTTATAGAAATAGCGTTGATCTACTATACAGTCAACATGAAGAAATTCTAAATCATTGGATGGTAATGTGGATAGTAATTCATAGTTTTCATTGGAAAATTTCTTAAAATATAATCTGGTTTTACTAGCATTAATTGAATCTGGTAAGGACCAAGAGATTAAGATCGAACCTTGTCCATTATACACAAATACATCTATCGGATAGGATACCGATTCAGTTTCAGTTGCACTGGTAAAACAACAAATTAATATCGTATTTATTTTAAGATATTTAAGGATATTCATCGTAAAGGTAATAACTAGGCGAGACCTAATTTGAATCTATAATAAGATAGAGGCAAGGAATTCCTGCACAAATAAGTTATTTTATATAAGTTACCTTTTTAAATATTTGATTCCCATTTACATTTGAGCAAATAAAATAAATTCCAGTGGGAAGATTATTTGGAGTCCATGAAAATTTTTTATTATTATATAATTTTTCATCAAAAATATTTGTTATATGTTCACCAGTATAAGAAAAAATATCAATATTTTTAATTGATTGAGGTTTTACTGATATTTCTATATTTAATGATGGATTAAATGGATTAGGGTAAGTTTTTATTATTTGATATGCATCCGACAAAATATCATTTTGATGAATTTCAGAAATGGTGAAATAATCAATAGTTTCAACAGCATTAACTATACCATAACCATAGGTGTTATTCGCGCTATCTGCCATTGATGCTGTCATCATAATTGCCTCTCTTACTTCCATTGCTGTCCACTCTGGTCTTGCTTGAATAACTAATGCTACTGCACCAGCTACAAGAGGGCAGGATAAAGATGTCCCACTTAATTGAGTATAATTTGTTGAAGAGCCTGGACTTATACACCATGTTTGTCTACCTCGAGCGCATACTTCTGGTTTGATTCTACCATCTGCTGTTGGGCCATGTGAGCTAAAACTGGCAATCTCACCATTCTCCCACACTGCTCCAACAGAGATAACAGAATCAGCGTCTGCTGGAGCAATAATATAATACCATTCAGTATTGCCCGAATTACCTGCTGCAGTAACACAAACCATACCTAAACCAACAGCAATATCAACTCCTATCGTGGTCACTGCTGTATTCCCATCCATATCAGCATATTCATACCAATCCAAATAACCTAATGAACTTGAAACCACATCTGCACCATTTGATTCTCCCCACTCTAAACCTGAAACATAATCATCTTCTTCCTGCTGTATTTCCTGTGAAACATCTTCTGTCTTAGCTAGAAGGAATTCTGCATCAAATGCTACGCCAACTAATTCTCCAGGTGCATTAGCTGCAATTGTTGAAAGAACAGCTGTACCATGATAATCCTGACTAATATTTTCTTCATCTTCTGTTTCATTTGCTGTTTCAGAATCATCATTAATTACATCCCACTGTGCAATAACATTGATATTAATTAATGCATTATGAGTCAAATCAAACCCGGTATCTAATAATAATATTCTTACCCCTTCTCCAGTATAACCTTGGTTGTGTAATAGGTGAACATTGATCTGTTCTATTTGAGCTTGAGCTTCACCATAATCAAAATCTCTTGAGTAAGGATATATTTCATTTTCTTTTTTCAATGATAATTTTTTATATCCCAACACTGGTTCGATTTTCTTTACAAATGGGCATCTAGAAATTCTATTTAAATCAGTTTTTGAACAAATAACGGAAACTGCATTTAGCCAACGACTTTCATTCTCAATTTTTAAACCCATTGTAGTTAATTGATCAATATAATGTTGAGAAACTTTTAGATCATACCAAAGTTGATTTGATGAGAGACCATGCTTATTTCTTCTGATAATCGTCTCTGTATTTAAAGCAATTGGATTGGAACCATATTTATCCTTTAAATAAACCCACACTCTATAATTAGTGCCTCTTTTACCTAATTCTATTTTTTTTACATCAAATTTTTGTGATAACAATATTAATGGGAAAAAATATATAAAAAGAGCTCGCATCTATTATAGATCTAAAATCAAATTTGAAAGAGCAAGGATATCTACTACATTTAGGACTCCATTCCCATCTAAATCACAGAAAAACAATTGAGAATCAGACGGCTCATGCCCAAATAATAACATATCTGCTAAAGCCAAAAGGTCGAATATGTCTGTGTGCATATCTGAATTAAAATCTCCCATGGAGCCCAAAGGTATACCGTTAATAAAAAAATCATCAAAAATAAAACCATCACCTTGTACAAAATTATTGGACGTTTGGACAAACCTAAACCCAGATATACCTTGAAAATCTATCTGATTTAAATAAATAATTTCATTTACCCATTCGTCTTGGGTACCATCATATCCTGGTTCACCTAACGTCTGTGTGGATAGCCCAGAACCAGAAACAGTATATTCTCCCTGGAGACTTATCCAACCTAAAGTATCAATCAATGCCTGAAATCGTACAAAATCACGATTGGATTGTATATCCCACTTTGCATTGAAAGTCACAGTTGGGTGTGAAATATAGTTAAGGTTTATATGGTTTATGACTTCTGCAACTGTCTCTTGATTGCCTTGATATTCTCCATCTGGACTATCTGACAAAGCATAAGCACCATTTGCAGCATCATCTGTAAGCCCCCAATCTCCATCAACACTCCAATTAATCAATTCATTTTCAAATCCATCAAAAAAAAGTGTTTGCGGTTGACCAATTAAGAATTCCAATGTATCAATCCTAGAATAACTATTTTCAGATTCTAAAGAAATAATAATCCCGCTAATATTACCCGGACTTGCGTTTTCAGAGATTGTAAATGAAAGAGTTATATCATCTGAATCTCTAGCATCTATCTCACTTATAGTAAATGATTCTAATTCTAATATAATCCAATCATTAAGAGGCGATAAACTAACTTCAATATCTGAACCAGAATTACTAAGACCGCGATTTTGAATTAAGATTTCAATCTCAACTTCTTGTCCTTGCTCAAGAATTTCTTGAGAAATTTCATAAGAATGAACAATTATATCTGATCCTGCAACAAATGAAAAAACTTTATTTGCATGGAATTGATCAATGCATAGTTGAAGAATATCATCTTCTGATGGCCAAAATCCTTGGGAATAAGATCCTACTTCAGGAGTATAAGCAATAATATTTTGGCCACCATATGTCCAATCTACAGCATCGCCATTAACCGTATATCCAATCACTTCAAATCCAGTTCCAGAAGGATAACCATTATATTTTGCCATTTCATTACCAATCTCTCTTAAAGTAGTTAAATCGGGTTCATCTGGTAAGGATGCATCTCCATAAGCATGAATGTAAACATTGGAATAACTATGATAATGTAAAACATCTTTAAAATCACGATTTAATATAAAATCACGGATTGCTTGTGTTTCAGGTTCAGAAAACTCCGACTCTCCGCGGTAAGTTGTGGAACAACCATCAGGCGAGGATCCTGTATCATTTGCTCCCCATCCATAACCATAGTTCCTGTTTAAGTCTACGCCCCGATTTGTTCCATTCCCGCAATTTGTATCGCGCCTATTTTTTCGGTGCATTCCTCCACCATCGGGTTCAATACTTTCATTATATACATAGCCATCCGGATTAATAACAGGCACAAACCACATTTCACGATTATTTATTAAGTATGTTAATTCAGGATCATTACCATATTGTTCAGTTAATTGTTGTACAAAATAAAATAGATTCATCATACTTAAGGGTTCTCTCGCATGTGTTAATCCAGTATAAAGCACTTCTGGCTCATCTTCATCACTACTGGGATTATCTGAAACCTTGAATGCCCATATATCACGTTCTTCAATGGATTGACCAATTACAAGTCTTTCTGAAATAATGTTAGGATAAGTTAATTGCAGTTCATCAAATCTTGTATTTAATTCATCCCAGGTGTAATTCCCCTGCATAGATCCCAGTGGAAAATCACGTTGCTCTGAAGGACGATTTCTTGATTTATAATAAGTAGTAAGGTTTGGAATTAGTATTTTAAGTTGTAATCCTCTTGATTGCAATTCTATTGTTTCACTTTCAGAAACAGTTAAATCAAGGAAAACACCCTTCTTACCTGTTACATGATCTAAAGGAATACCTAACTCAGAAACAATTGCAATATTTTCAGAAGTTGGGTTATATAATCTGATAGATTGATAGGTTTCAGTAGCAAAAATCAGATTAAATAAAAAAGCAGCTCTGAAAAAAAAATCGGATATAATTTTCAAATTACTAAACATTAAATCTAATCCAATCTGTTGTAACTGACTTTGGGCGAGTAATAGGTATACCAAGTGCACGCTCCCATACCATTTGAGAAATCATGCCCATTGCACGAGATATACTAAATAGAACAGTATAAAAATTGAATTCTTTTAATCCATAATAATAAAGAAGTGAGCCAGAAGCAGCATCTACATTTGGCCATGGATTTTTTGCCTTCCCATGTTCCTTTAAAACTTTTGGCACAACTTCAAAAAGAAGATCGACGATACCAAAAACATCATCATTCTTTATATGTTCTTGTCCAAATTTTATAAACGCTGAAAACCTTGGGTCAGGACATCTTAAAACTGCATGCCCATATCCAGGAATTACTCTGCCACTATTCAATCTTAACCAACAATATTCTTTTAGCGCATCTTTACTAGGTAAACCTTTAAAATTATCATGGACACTTAAAACAAATTTTAAACATTCTTGATTTGCTAGACCATGTAGTGGACCTGCAAGTCCATTTAAACCCGCTGATACGGCAAAATAAGGGTCTGATAATGCAGATGCTACTGTATGAGAAGCAAAAGCACTTACGTTTCCTCCTTCATGATCACAGTGTAACATAAAATATAGTTGCATTAATTTTTTAAAATCTCCACTATCATCTGGTAGACCTGTCATATGAACAAAATTACTAGACCAATCTAGATTTGGATCAGGTAAAATTCTTTTACCTTTATTAAATCGCATTCTATAAATCCCAGCACCTAATGTAGGTAATTTTGCTAAGAGTCTTATCCCATCATCTAAAATCGCTTCCCAATATTCAGTCTTTGACATCCCTTCATTATATCGCTTACAAAATATACTCTCACCCTGCATAGCAAGAATTGCTGTGTTAAACATCGTCATAGGGTGAGCATGCTCTGGCATTTCTTTAAGGACCTTCCACACATAATCTGGAACAATAAGATGAGAAGAAAATTGATTTTGCAAATCTTCTAATTCTATGTCATTTGGTAATTCTCCTGTTAAAAGGAGTGAAAATACTTCTTCAGGAAGTATATGAGTTATATCTAAAAGAGATTTACCTCTAATAATTAATCCTTTATCAGGAGAAACAGATGATGTATCACATACAAATGCCTTAATACCTCTCAACCCTGAATAAGCTTGGGCAACAGTTACATCACTAATTTTTTTATCTCCTTTATCAGCTATAAGCTGTTTGATCTCTTTTTGGACAATCGGAATTTGATTTTTTAATTTTGTTTTCAGCAAACTCATATTCTATCCCTTTATATGAAAAACTTATATTTTTATTAAAGAATTTAACTCTACAACCATTTATCTATTGCTCTTAATATGTTGTGATAATGGAATATCTGATAGATTTTTAAACTAAGCAATATTGTTATAGATTGTATATTAAAGGTTAATTTTTATTTTTATATAATTCACGAGCAAGCTCTAGATCTTCAATGAAATCTATTTCCATACAAGGATATTTAGATACATCTACATAATATACATTGGTTTTATCAAGTAAAGGTTGGATTGCAGCTTCAAAATAGTCATTTTGACCGCCTGCATTAATAAGATTCTTTAAAGAATTAGAAAACAGTTGAACAAAATTTTTTGATAATTTTGCAACACCTATAAATTCACCTAAACATTGAGCCTCAATTAAATCTTTTCCTATTGCCACAATCTTTTTATTACCACCATCAATAACTTTTACTTCTTCTCTTCCACATGATTTTATATCCACTGCAAGAGCATTATCAGATTTTGAATTGATTATTTTCTTTAACATCTCTATTGGATATACAATATCAGCATTCATTAAAACATAATTTGTATTAAGTTCATCTCTAGCCAAATAAATTGAATAAGCTGTATTAGTTTCAAAATAATGATGGTTAATAAGAAAATTGAAATTCAGATTTGGAAAGTTATGCTTGAGATGCTTCATTAGCATTTCACGGAGATAACCCACAACCATAACTATTTCTTTTATACCAAGACTTTCCAGTGCTTCCAATTGGTAATGTATAATTGGTTTATCCCCAACTTTAAGTAAACATTTTGGGATATTATATGTATACGGGTATAATCTTCTAGATACTCCTGCAGCTAAAATAAATGCTTTCATTATAAAATAAAATTACAGCTTTGTAAACCTATTGACAGCAATTTCTATATCAGATTTCGAAATTTTGTTAATACATAAAATTTGATTATCACGATTTCCGCATGCATTACCAATGCATTTTCTACAATGTTTTATTATATGGGTATTAGAACCTATTGGTGCAGTTATTTCGGCTATTCCTACACCAAAAAATGATATTGTTGGAATTCCCAAAGCTGCAGAAATATGCCCCAAACCACTATCGCTTGCCAATGCAAATTTACAAATAGAAATTAGTGCAATAGATTGTCTAAGATTATATGCTCCACAGATAGATTTTATAGAATTATTTTTACAAGATTCAATCAATTTATTCCCTCTTTCAAAATCATTTTTAGAACCAAATATAAGGTAATCATTCTTTGAATTATTGATCCATTTCCGCAATAAATTATTAGATATAGTTCTAGTATCTGAGATACTGAATGGGAAAAGTGCTACTGGATGTTCTAATCCCAGGTTTTTCATTTCTTTATCTGCCCATTGATTTTCCGAATCAGATAAATGTAATTCTGGGATATCGGATATTGGAGAATTTTCACCAAGTAGATTTAAATATTTTTTGGAACGGTGTAGTGTTTCATTAGGTTTTGGGATAGGATTAGTTAAAAAAGAAGATCGCATCTGTGCACTATACCCATAACGAATTTGGGCACCAGAAAACCATAATATAAATGCACTCCTAATTGAATCAGTTAATGTATAAAACAAATCAAAATTTTCAGATCTTAATCTTAACCCAGTTCTAATTGTGCCTATATAACTATTTAAATAATTGCTAGGAATTGGTATTAATTTCTTAATTACAGAATGGTTTACATAAACCCCTGAAACCCAACTTTTACATATTACATATATTTCTGATTGAGGGTTTTGGTTTTTTAATTGCTTGATAAAAGGAAGAGCCATAACCGAGTCCCCAATCCAATTAGGACTATAAACTCCTATCTTCATATTAAAATTTTTCTATAGCATCTACAAGTCTTGAAGATGCTTTACCATCATTTTTATAAAGATAATTTTTAAATGCATCTATTCTTTGATCTGACATTGCATCTAAATTATCTAAAGCAAAATATACTCTACCTAAAAGATCTGAAGGATTAATAATTTTATATGAGAAATCCACATCTTGTTGTCTATTTAAATCCATTTTTTCCCAATAACGACTTTTAAAAATTTTATGTTTTAGTCTAAGTGTATAACATTCAGCCTGAATAATTGGTCTATTCAAAGGAAGATATTCAAACATGGTAGATGATATATCTGTTATTAAAACATCTGAAATCTTATAAAATGGAATTATATCAATATTTTTATTATCTATTAACTCTATGCCTTCATTTTCCTTTGACAATTTATTACATAACTCACTTTGATAACGAAATCGTTTCTGTTCCCAACTAAATCCATGAAGTTTTATAATTATATTATAATCTTGACTTAATTCTGGTAAATAAGGACAAATTTTTTCGATAGATGTAGGGTAAAAACTAGGAGCATACAACACAGTTTTTTTATTGGGATTCAGATTTAGATAATCAGAACATAATCTAATTTCATGATCTTTAATAGTATGTAATCTATCAAGTTTAGTAAATCCTGTTAAAATCAAATTTTTATGCCCATGATTTTTTAATTCATTAAATCTGTTCAATGATTCAACTGCTCTTATATTGATTCTATCATCAATATCCTTATAATAAGACTTTTTAAGTCCAATACCATGATATACCATTACAGCAATCGTTTTCTGAACAGCAATCTTGTTCAATTGACCAATATTACCAACAATAATTATATCAAAAGAATGCTTAACAATTTTTTTGATACGTTCCTTTTCTGTATTTGCTGAAAGAAATTTTATGGATATCTCTGAACAGAAATTATTTAGTATTTGTTCTTGAATTTTAGAAACTCGGCAAGGCATAGAGACATATATTTTATAATTTTCCCTATATGTTAATTCTTCTATGATTGGTAAAAAGTTCGACCAATAATATAAATGATGAGTTTCAAAAAGAACTGTTTTCAAAATGCAAATTTTTTTTATCTCTTAATCGTAATATAATCTCTTTTTTTGCACGATACGCTGCTAATCCATCAAGTTTAAATAACATTTTATTTTGATATTTTTTCATCTCATTAAGTTTTTCTTGTGAATTCTGTAAAGCAAATGTAATCGTTTTAGAAAGGTCTTTTGGATTTTGGGCTTCAAAACAAAAATCGGAGATATTTTTTTCCATAGTCTGATTTAATCTTTTTCTATAAAGCCTGTGTTTAAAAATACGATGAGATAATTTTAATTTGAAAAATCGATTCACAACAACTGGCTTATTACATGCAAGCATTTCATATATTGTACTGCTAGCTTCCGTTAAAAGGAGATCTGAAACTTTATAGAAAGGAGTGATATTATATACATTTGGAGGAATTAAGCGTATATGATCGTATTTTTTTATAAGACCACGAAAAATTTTTCTTTTTTGTTTATGATCTATTTCAGCAAAGTTTTTTAGGAAAGTTGACCATAGATGTGGTTTAATCAAAAGATTATAACCTCTTGTATATTCACCCAATTTCATACCAATAGGTTCTACAGAACTTGGATAAAACGTAGGTGCAAACAGAATAGTCTTCTTATTTGTGTCCAAATTGTATTCTTTTATTATTGAATTAGTATCAATTTTTTTTTGAAATAATGGATCCAATTTTATAAATCCAGTAAGAGCTAAATCTGTATTAACTCCATTTTCTCTCAATTGTTTTATTCTATGGGGTCCTTCAACAAAACGGATATCAAGGCGTGAATGGTTATCTAACCAATAAGATGGTTTAATACCTATTCCATGGTAAATCATGCCTACTAATGTTTCATCATTCACAAATTTGTCTAGGTCATACCTAGACCATCCACAAATAAAAACATTTAAATCCAAATCACGTATTTTCTTCTGTCGCTTAATTTCTGTATCTGCTTCAATAAAAGTCCCAGGTTTTTTTTTAAGAATAGAAGAACATAGCTCGTACTCTTCCTTAGGTATCTCTCTGGACGTTGAATGAAAAATTAAAAATCTATTATCAGATGCAAGAAGATCAATCAGAGGTTCAAATTGAGGTAAATGGTATAAATAATAACTATCAAAAAGAATTGATATTTTACTAGGCATTTATTAATCCTGAATTCAAATTCTCATATAGCTTATAATATAATCCACCAAATTCCATTAGATAATTATGATCACCTTTTTCAATTACATATCCATTTTCCAATACAATGATTAAATTTGCTCGTTGAATTGTGGACAAACGATGTGCGATTACAATTGATGTTCTATCTAGCATTAAATTATCCAATGCTAATTGGACTTTCCTTTCTGACTCTGAATCTAAAGAAGACGTTGCCTCATCTAAAATTAAAATAGCAGGATTTCTTAAAATGGCTCTCGCAATTGCAAGACGTTGTCTTTGACCTCCAGATAATTTTACACCCCTTTCTCCAATAATTGTTTGAAAGCCTTCTGGTAGTTTTTGAATAAAATCATAAGCATTAGCAGCTTTTGAAGCTTGTATTAAATTTATTTTATTATATTTATTTATTCCATAGGCAATATTGAATTCAATCGTTTCATCAAACAATATTGTATCTTGGGTTACGATTCCCATATTTTTTCTTAAAGAGCTAAAACTGCAGTCACGCAAATCACATCCATCAATTAATATTGATCCAGATTGCACATCATAAAATCGAGAAATTAGATCTGCTATCGTTGATTTTCCTGCTCCACTTGGCCCTACAATTGCAACCATTTGGCCTTTCTGTATAGAAAATGAAACATTATTTAAAACTGATTCACCATTTTCGTAGTAAAAACCTATTTCTTTTAATTCAATGGAATTCTGGAATTGACCTAAATCAATTGCATTTTCTTTTTCCAAGATTTCAGGTTGTGTATCTAAAACTTTAAATACTCTTTCAGCAGATGCAACTCCCGCTTGTAATTCGACACCTACATTGCTTAGTAATCTAAGAGGGCCCAGAACACTAAACATAATAAGTATAAAACGAATAAAGTCTTCTGAGCTCATAACATCTTTAACTAATACATCCAATCCTCCAATCCATAATAATAAAACACCAATCATCGCTCCTATTGTCTCATTAATTGGTGAGGCTGTAAGTCTTAGCTTTGCTCTTCTTGATATTAAATTGTAATATTGATCTTGCTGATATTTAAATCTTTTCGTTTCAAAATCTTCAGCCCCAAATGCTTTCACCAATCGAATGGAATTTAATATTTCCGTCATTGTACCCATAATACCAGCAATTTGTTTTGCTGTTCGTTTGGACTTTCTTCTTATACTTTGACCAATAAAAAAAATAACACAAGCTGTAATAGGTACTATTGCTAATGCAATTAGCGCAAGTTTTACATTTATTACAAATAGGATTGAAATAAAAGTTATTATATTAATTGGTTCAACAAAAAGTTTATGAAAGCTAGTACCTAATGCTACACGCATATTTGAAACATCATTAACAACAACTGAAGTTAATTCTCCACTACGGTTCTTATCAAAAAAAGACATTGATAAGCTATGGAAATGATGATATAGTTTTTTCCGGATTTTTGTAATAAGATTAAATTGAATATATGTCAGAGAAATATTCTTGATGTATAGAAAAATATTTTTTATTAGGAATACAACTAAAATAGTAAGGCATAAAACTTTTAGTGTCTCTCGCGGCGTCTCCCTTAGGATAATCTCATTAGTCCAATATTTTAACTGATCATTAAGGCTTAAAATATTATTAGATAATGATGTGTGATTCTTAAGTAATTGATCAAAATCAGTAAGAATATTATTTATCAAAGATGCAGTAAGCCAAATAGATATACTATTAAAGATAACATAGACAATGGCTGAGAATGTGGAAATAAATAAAACAGGGGTAAAAGGGATAACAAGTTTCCCAAGTCTTGCATAAATACTATTGTTCATAATTCTATAAATTTTTTTTTGGTAAGAAAATCATTTTTTGATGTATAATATCAGCTTCATAGAATTGTGTTCCATTTTTTTTAAATCCTAATTTATCATAAAATTCAATTACTGTTTCTTGTGCATGGAGATAAATACAACTCTCATTATTTAATGATTTTAGTATGAATTTAACTAGGGCTTTACCTACGCCCAAATTTCGATACTGTTTTAAAACTGCAAATCTCTCTAATTTGACTCCAGATTTTTTGTATTGATATCTGGCAGTACCAACATAATTATTGATATATGATGCAATAATACTTTTAGCCTCAATTTTGTGATCATCCATTTCTATTTCTTCAGCAATATTTTGTTCCTGAATAAATACTCTTCTTCTTATATCAAAACATAAATCTTGTTCTCGTTCACTACTGACAAACTTTACATTAATTCCCATAATCTAAATTTCAGACATGATATATTGAATTCATATAAAAAGATTGTAACCATTATCATTCATATTAAAAAGTAAATTTATCTATGAAGAGCGCTGGTATTTATATACATATACCTTTCTGTGCCGTAAAATGCAACTATTGTGATTTTTATTCTATTACTGAAAGAGAAAGTAGTATATCTAAATTTATAAAAGCAATGACTAGCGAAATTGAGCAATGCCCTGTTGATGTTTCTGGGTGGAGATTTGATACTATTTTTATTGGAGGTGGCACTCCTAGCTTGATTGAAGCAAAATACATTGAGATTATTCTTGCATCTATTGATAAAAAATATAATCTATCAAACATAAAAGAATTCACCTTAGAAGCAAATCCTGGCGAAGCTCCATTAAATCATCTAAAAGCATTAAAAGCAATAGGAGTAAACAGGCTATCAATTGGAGTGCAGTCATTGCAACCAGAATTATTAAAATTTTTAACACGGATACACACTCGCAAACAAATATTTGATACTTTTAGAAATGCACGAGCAGTTGGTTTTCAAAATATAAATTGTGATTTAATATATTCCATTCCAAATCAAACATGGGAAATGTGGGAAGATGATCTACAAATTATTTTTAATTTAGATCCTGAACACATTTCAGCATATATGTTAACAGTTGAAAAAGGAACTGAATTATTTAAAATGGTTGCAAAAAATAAGACTATTATGCCTGATGATATACAAAATGGTGAATGGTTCGTAAAAACACATGAAATAATGATTTCAGCAGGATATATTCCATATGAAGTTTCTAATTTTTCAAAATCTGGATTGGAATGTCTACATAATCTCCATTATTGGGCAATTGATCCTTATCTTGCATTTGGTCCTTCAGCACATGGCTTTGATGGTTATAAACGTTGGAATAATTCAAGATCTCTTAACCATTACATTGAAAAAATTGATTCTGGCCAATCTCCAATTTCTAAAATCGAAGAATTGACAACTTTAAAAAAAGTTAATGAATATATAGGATTTGGTCTTAGAATGAGGAAAGGCATTGATTTAAATAAAATACCAAAAGATTTACAGAATAAATTTGAAAAAAACTATTTATTAATTAAAGGGAAATACCCTAATTGTATAAAAAAATTTAATTCAAAGATTACATTTTCTAATAAAGGATTACTTTTTTCTGATAAAATTATACCTGATTTATTAATTTAATCTTTTTCAAAAATTATAGAATAATAAACAAAAAATAAGAATAACAAAAAATATATAAAATGTCATAATTGATAAGTTAAAACGTAAAATATGATATATTGCTGCTATTCCATCCTTCCATGTTATCTTTTTTCCATCACCATATGTACGTCCATCATAAGAAATTGGTAATTCATAAATCCTTAAATTTGCTTTAGCTACCTTAGCAGTGAATTCAGGTTCAAAACCAAATCGGTTAGAAATCAAATCAAAATTTTTTAGTATATCACTTCTAAACATTTTATAACAAGTCTCCATGTCTGTCAGATTTAGATTAGAAAACATATTGGACATCAGTGTTAATATTTTATTACCAACATAGTGCCAAAAATATAATACTCGATGAGTACCTCCGATAAACCGACTACCATATACTACATCGGCTTTGTCCTCTGCAATAGGTAAAATTAAATTTTTATATTCTTTTGGATTATATTCTAAATCTGCATCCTGAACGACAATAACATCACTAGTTGCAAGTTTAAATCCTTTTCTTATAGCATATCCTTTTCCCATATTTTTTTTATTCTGAGAAAAAAGAATATTGATTTGATTATTATTTTCATTGTTCTTATCTATAATATCTTTGATTATTTCTATGCTATTATCATTTGAACAATCATCGATAATAATAATTTCTTTAACTAAGTCTATTTTTGAAACAGCTTGAAAAATTTTTAAAATTGTATCTTGTTCATTATAAACAGGTATGACTACCGATAATGTTGGAAATTGCTTTGGATTATTCATAGATAAAGCTAAAGTTTAATCCTATTTATATTAAAGAGTACTTTAATAAAAATTTCTTTTTTAAAGTTGTTTTTCGAGTTTCAGGATTTAAGAATAATTTTTGAATTTTACTAACACGAACATGGTCAAAAATTTTTATTACTTCAATATTTTGATTTTGATTCACTAAATAATTATACCCTTTCTCATTTGTAAAAATTAAAAGCGGACTTTGATCATTTTTTAATTCAAGAAAGTCACGGTCTATATATTTTGTGTTACAATTTAAATAAAAATTAAAGGACCTACTTTTTGATTTATGATTTTCATTATATAAATATATTTTAATATCATTATTATTTTTCTCTTCAAGATATTTCGCAGCTTGGGATGGCGCCTGATAAGTCATCAAAGGTCTAATTATACCAATATTAAATCCATAATTTATTAATATACATCCAGCGATAGATGGTATGAGAAATCTAACCATTTTATTATTTTTTAAATATAATTCAAAACCCATAAACAAAAGAATTATCATTAAAGGAATAAGAAAAAAAGTTGATTGTGGAGGAAAGATATATGAAACTAATCCATAAATAAAAAGAACAATAATTATTACAACTACCCACTGAGTGAAATATATCCTATGATAAATTTTTTCATTTTCATTCCATTCTTCTATTTTACTCGCCAAAAGGATTGCAGCAAAAGGGACAACACAATATATATAATGAGGAAGTTTATAATTAGATAATGAGAAAATGATTAAAGGTATAATAAAACCTGAATAAGAAATTATTTCTGATTTACTTGTTAGAAATTTATTATAGACCAAATCTTGAGAACGTTTTATGAATGCAAATAAAAAAATTATTGTCCAAGGGAGAAATGAATAAAGGAAGACATTAAATAAATACATTGGACCAGTATTATTACTCCAAGGATTCTCTCCCGTTATTCGCCCAAAACTTTGAATCCAATAAAAAAACTCCAAGCCGGATAAACCAAACTGAGTATATAGACCATATGACATTGGTAACATGCAAAATAAAATCGTTACAAAACCAAAAAACAATTTGGTATTCAATATCAGTTTTAGCTTGTTTTTAAATATTAAATCAATTCCAATTACAAATATAGGAATTACCATTCCTATAGGCCCTTTACCCATCATTGCCAATGATATTGCAATGGATGATATAATAAGATTTTTCCAATGATTATATTTAAAAAATAAATCTAATTGCCAAATAGCTGTCATCATAGGTCCAATCATATATATGTCTGCTCTCACATCACCATTCATAACAAAAAATGCAACACAAGATGCAAGAATAACAGTTGCTAATGTAGCTGTTTGTTCTGAGTAGTACCGCTTTGAAAATTGATATGTGGAATAAAGAGTTAATATGGAAAAAAGGACTGATGGAAGTCTATAAACTAAATCTGAAGCTCCAAATATTTTAAAGAACAAAGCTGTAATCCAAAATATTAAAGGAGGTTTATCTAAATAAGCATCTCCATTATCAAAAAAATGGAGCAAATTATCTCCTCTTAATAATTCCCTGCTCATTGATGCATACTGCATTGCATCGATTTCCATAATTGGATTGAAAAAACAAAATACATAACTACAGATAGATATATACAATAAATAGTACATTATTTCATAATACCTAAATATCGATCTCAAGAGATACAGGACAATGATCAGAACCAAATATATTATGATGGATATCTGCATCAGCACAAAAACCTATCATTCCCTGATTTACAAAAAAGTAATCAATCATCCAACCTACATTCCTCTCTCTTGCACCAAATCTGTATGTCCACCAAGAATAACGTTGACCCTCTTCATGATAAAATCTAAAAGTATCTACCCAACCTTCAGAGACATATAGATCCAATTTTTCTCTTTCTATTGGCATAAAACCTGAAGTATTGATATTCTCTTTAGGGCGCGCTAGATCAATTGGATAATGAGCTGTATTCCAATCTCCAGCGATAATAACATTATTACCTGATTCAACATGATCATTAATTATAGGCAATAGATCATCATAAAAGTCCAACTTATATTTTAATCTGATATCATCTTTTTGCCCATTAGGGAAATAAATATTAAATAATAAAAAATTATCATGTTCTGTAATTAAGACTCGGCCTTCAACATCATATTTTTTTATACCCAGACCTTCTTGTACAAATAGAGGTTCCTTTCGACAAAAAGTTGCTACACCACTATATCCTTTTTTTACTCCAGAATGCCAATATGTATAATACCCATGATCATCCAGTATTTCCGATGTTAGTTGTTCTTTATGTGCTTTAGTTTCTTGTATGCAAAGAATATCTGGTTGCTCTTTTTCTAAATATTGTAAAAATCCTTTTTTAACAATTGCTCTTACTCCATTTACATTCCAAGAAATGAGCTTCATAATATAATCCTTATAAAAATGTTAATATATTTTATATCATTCTGTAAATGATAAAGAATTTATTTAATATTCATGATCAATTATTTAGAATTATGAATCAAAAACGAAAAGGAATAGCCAAATCACCCCAAAAATCTTATTTTAAAGAATATAATTTTGAAATCACTGTAATTGTATTGTTTGGATTAGGCATATTTTTGCTTGTAGAAGATCTTGAAATTAAACACTACATAGCTGTATTTATTAGAAGTATTCTTTTTACTATTGGTGATCTAATGGGATTTCTAAGAGATGGGGTTATTTTTACTGTCAAACAACTTGAAACATCTGACATAGTAGGTATAATTTTTATCTTATCTGCGATGTATTTGATTGCAGATCGTTGGAGAGAAAGGATGATAAGTCGTTATGCAGGATTTTCAGAATGTCCATCATGCGGCGGGAAATTACATAGAATCCATAAAAATTTATCACAAAAAACACTTGGCATATTTTTCTTTCTAAAAGTTAAGAATTATAAATGTAATTCATGTGCTTTTAATAGTATCAAGCTTGAAAAACAATAATAAAAGGATAAATAAATGGAATTGAAAGATAAAATTGTAGATGATATTAAAAAAAACCCAATTATACTCTTTATGAAAGGAACAAAAGAAATGCCTATGTGTGGTTTCTCAAATTCAGTAGTACAAGTACTTAATCATTATGGTGTCAATTATAAAGATGTAAATGTGTTAGATAATCCTATGATAAGAGTTAAACTAAGTGAATATTCAAACTGGCCTACTATTCCCCAACTCTTTGTTAAAGGGGAATTAGTAGGTGGAGCAGATATTACTTTGGAACTCCATCAAAATGGGCAATTACTTGATATTCTGGATACTTCAAAAAATGAAGCGTAAAATTATTAAAAATGGGTTGGAAGTCCCTTTTTCAAAAAGATAAATTCTCCGCCACCAATCTATATATTACCCATAAAAATTGGCCCGTTCGTCTAGTGGTTAGGACTCCAGGTTTTCATCCTGGCAACAG
>CAZPHE010000011.1:0-46158 GCA_964586315.1 uncultured bacterium
CATTTATATGGATCCCGGGGGGGCTTTGCCAGGTTTTCTTATAGATATGATCAATAAGACTTCAGTGGTAAATATTTTTAATGACGCTATTGCGGAGGCTCAAAAACGATATGAAAATATAAATTAAAGTTAACAAATTCATCGGATGCCTTATAAATTTCATACTATTATCATGTCCATCATGATTTTTTTTTGTTGTAATAATCAATTCAATCTTAGTAGCTCAAAAATAATGAAAACAGTAGATTATGTAGATCTAGAAAAATATATGGGAGACTGGTATGTTATCGCGAATATTCCAACATTTATTGAAAAGAATGCTACAAATTCTATTGAATCCTATAAGCTAGCTGAGAATGGAATAATTGAAACAACATTTACCTTTTATAAAAACACACCAAAAGGTGAAAAAAAAATATATCATCCCAAAGGCTTTGTATATAACCATCAAACCAATGCTGAGTGGAGAATGCAATTTTTGTGGCCATTTAAATTACCATTTTTAATTATTGATCTTGATCAAGACTATAGCTATACGGTTATTGGTTATCCATCAAGGAAATATGTGTGGATTATGGCAAGAAATCCAATCATCAATGAAGATCAATACAAAAAAATATTAGATAATCTAACAGACATTGGTTACGATATATCAATGATTAAAAAAGTTCCGCAAAACTGGAATAATTAATAGAATATTAATCTTAATTATAAAATGAGAATTGCAATTATTGGTTCAGGAATTTCCGGTTTGACAGCATCCTATCTTTTGAATCGAAAGCATGAAATTACTTTATTTGAAAAGAATGATTATATTGGCGGTCATACCCATACTCATAATATTGAATATGAAGGAAGAACTCAGAATGTGGATTCTGGATTTATAGTCTATAATGAAAGAACCTATCCAAACTTTATTAGGTTATTAGATCAATTAGAAGTTAAGCGTCAAGTGACAAGAATGGGATTTAGTATTAAATCAACTAAAAAAAACTTGGAATACGCTGGGCATTCCCTGAACGCACTATTTGCCCAAAGATCCAATTTATTCAGCCCTTCTTTTTTCCGTATGTTAATAAGTATGAAACGTTTTAATAAAGACGCAAGAGAGGATTTATCAAAAATAAATAAAAAATTAACGCTAGGCGAATATCTTCAAAACAATAATTATTCTGATGAATTTATAAATAATTATATAATACCAATTGGTGCGGCAATTTGGTCAACTATCCCTTTAAATATGATGAATATTCCTGCCATATTTTTCATCAGGTTTTTTGAAAATCATGGTTTGCTTCAAATTCTGGATAGACCAAAATGGTGGGTAATAAAAGGTGGATCAAAGCAATATGTAAAAAGAATTATTACTGGTTTTAAAGATAGAATCAGACTGTCTACTCCAGTTAATAAAATAAAAAGAAAAGATAATACAGTTTCAATTAGCTATGGCTTAGATCAGCAATCTGAAGAAAAATTTGATGCTGTAGTCTTAGCTACTCACAGCAATCAGTCTCTTGAACTTCTTGAAAAACCCACAGTACAAGAGAAAGAAATTCTAAGTGCAATACCCTATCAGCGAAATGATGCAGTTCTACATTTTGATGATTCTATTTTGCCCAAAAGAAAACTAGCATGGTCCAGTTGGAATTATTTATTAGATCATGAAAAAGATGCCCCGGTTGCACTGACATACAATATGAATATTTTACAAAGTCTAGGTTTATCCAGAACATTTTGTGTCACATTAAATAATACAGCAGCGATTGATAAAAGTAAGATCATTAAACATTTGAGCTATGAGCATCCTTTATTTACAATAGATGGAATTAGAGCACAAAAACGTAAGCGTGAAATAAGTGGGAAGAATAATACTTACTATTGTGGAGCTTATTGGCATAATGGTTTTCATGAAGATGGTGTTGTTAGTGCATTGGATGTTTGTAGTCAGTTTGGCGAAACATTATGAGTAGGTTTAATAAAAACTATATATATACTGGAACAATTAGGCACCGCCGATTCACTCCATTTAATCGCTTATTTAATTATTCATTATTTATGGTATATATAGATTTAGATAGCGTAAATAATTTTCTTAAAAAATCCTGGTTCTGGAATGTAAATAAACGTGCTTTAATATCTTTTCATCGTGAAGATTATCATGGTAAATCAAATACCGATTTATCTAAATCAGTACGTGAAACGATTTACAAAAGTGTTGGAAGAGAGATCAAGGGTCCTATTAGATTATTAACTCATTTAAGGTATTTTGGTTATTGTTTTAATCCAGTTAGTTTTTATTATTGTTATGATGAGAAAGATTCTGAGGTAGAGGTGATTATGGCTGAGGTCACGAACACTCCGTGGAAAGAAAGACATTCCTACATTATTCAAAATAAAATTGGTGATGAGAAGAATCTAAAAGAAAATTTTAAAAAGAAGTTACATGTAAGTCCTTTCTGGGGTATGGATCATGATTATGAATGGATGTTTACTCAGCCAGGTGAAAACCTATATGTAAATATGAAAAATTTTAAGTCCAATGAAAAAGTGTTTGATGCCACTCTTACAATGAAACAAAGGCTTTTTACAAAAAAAGAATTAGTTAAACAGGTGCTAAGGTTCCCATTTATTACAATGGTGATTGTTTTTCGTATCCATTTTCAAGCGTTTAAGTTATGGATTAAAAAAGCACCATTTTTTATACATCCAGATAAAATAAATGTAATGAAAAAAGTGTAGAATTATATGCAGGTGAATCAATTAGCAGATAGAGTGTCAGAATCAAAAAAAAGTACCTTACTTTCATCATTTTTTAAAAAAGGTGTAATGGAAAAATTTAAACACCTTCAATATGGACATATTGAAATTCAAGATAGAGGGGAAACGTATACATTTGGTAATTATCAATCTAGTGATAAGGTTACGGTTAAAATATATTCATCTGAGTTCTATGTTTTTCTGGGTAGTGGTGGGGTAACTGGTGTGGCCGAAGCATATATGGCAGGCTATTGGTCAGCTGATAATTTAGTACTCCTCCTACAAATCATTCTAAAAAATAAGGATATACTCCTTTCTCTGGATACAGGTTTAGCAAAACTAATAAATCCAATCAATAAAATTATTCATTGGAGTAAACAAAATACATTAAAAGGTAGCAAGAAAAATATCTTAGCTCACTATGATTTAAGTAATGAATTTTATAAGCTGTGGCTTGATCCTTCAATGACGTATTCCTGTGGCTATTTCTCAGACCATTCTGTTTCGTTGGAAGAAGCTTCAAAAGAAAAAATTGATCGTATATGCAGAAAATTAAAACTAAATGAGAATGACCACGTATTGGAAATTGGTACAGGTTGGGGTAGTTTTTCAATATATGCGGCAAAAAATTATGGATGTAGGATTACTACAGTTACCATATCTGATGCCCAGTTTGAATATGCCAGTAATTTGATAAAAAAATATGGTCTTGAATCGAAAATTAAAATTAAGAATCAGGACTATAGACAGATTAAAGGAAAATTTGATAAAATAGTTTCTATTGAAATGATTGAAGCTGTTGGATATCAATTCATTCCAGAATATTTTTCGAAAATATCCTCTTTGTTAAAGCAGGATGGGTTTGTTGCGATTCAAGGAATAACGTACAATGATCAAAATTTTGAAAAATATAAAGGCTCAGTTGATTTTATTAAAAAATATATCTTCCCGGGTTCTTGCCTAATCTCTATGGCTCAGATTTCAGATGTGATAAAAAATTATACTGATTTGGCGATAGTGGATATGGAAGATATAACAAAGCACTATGCTGAAACATTAAATAGATGGAAAAACAATTTTATGGGTGTTATTCCTGAAGTCCAGGCAATGGGTTTTTCTGAAGCTTTTATAAGAATGTGGGAATTTTATTTTGTGTTTTGTGAGGCAGGTTTTAAAGAAAGAAATATTGGTGATGTCCAGATCATTTTTTCAAAATCTGGAGCTCGGAATATTGATATTAGAAGATGATAGCGACTCTTATTGGATTAGCAGAAAAAGGTCTATTACCTGACTTTTTGATAAGAATTGGTATACGAAAACTATCTAAGGTTAGACTTGATGTTGCTAAAAATTCTACCCCTGAACAAATAGTGAAACGACATCAAGAATGGATACAAAAAATGAAGAATAGTCCAATAGCATTGGTTCCTGAGAAAGCAAATGAACAGCACTATGAAGTCCCGCCAGATTTTTTTGTAACTGTGTTAGGTGCAAATCTGAAGTATAGTTCTGGTTATTGGCCTTTAGGAATACATAGTCTTGATGAATCTGAGATTGAGATGTTCAATCTAAGTTGTAAAAGAGCAGAGCTTGATGATGGTCAAGATATTTTAGAATTAGGTTGTGGATGGGGATCTCTAACATGTCATATGGCTAGGGTCTATCCAAATAGTCAAATTACTGCTGTGACCAATTCCAAAGATCAAAAATTATTTATTGAAAAAAGATGCAAAAAGGAGGACTTTAATAATATTACTGTAATTACTGCTGACATGAATGATTTTATGATTGAAACAAAATATGATCGGGTGGTATCGATAGAAATGTTTGAGCATATGCGCAATTATAAGAAGTTGTTAAAAAAAATTGCCAGTTTTCTTAATGAAAATGGAAAACTATTTATACATATATTTTCCCATGAGTTTTTAGTATATCCTTTTGAAAATGTTGGTTCAGGAGACTGGATGGCTAGAGAATTTTTCAGTGGTGGGATGATGCCTTCTCATGATCTCTTACTTTATTTTCAAGATGATTTGAGTATTGAGGCTGTCTGGAGGTTATCTGGGAAACATTATGAAAAAACTTCTTTGGCATGGTTAATAAAAATGGATAACAATAAGTCTAAGATAATAAAAATTTTTGAAAAAACATATGGCAAGGAAAATGCGAAAGTTTGGTTTCAGAGATGGAGAATCTTTTTTATGTCCTGCGAAAAACTATTTGGTTATAATAATGGAAGAGAATGGGGTGTCTCCCATTATAGATTCATTAAATAATTACTAGATTTATGTCAATCCTCATCGCATTTATTTCTCATTGGTATTTATCATTGTTTTTCCAGACAATATTTTTGCACCGATACGCTTCTCATAATATGTTTAAAATGAATCCCATTGTTGAAAAAGGATTTTATTTTTTAACATTTGTTTTTCAAGGATCTTCATTCCTAAATCCTGCTGCTTATGCTGTAATGCACAAAAGACATCATACTCACACAGACACACCTGAAGATCCTCATTCTCCTATTCATATTAATAATATTTTTTCATTTAATTTGGCAACTGTTGTTGAATATCGAAAACTAGTAAATGAATTTTCTAGTGGTAATAGAAATGATAAATGTGTACCCCGTTGGAAGGCAATGGAATCCTTTGCTGAATCGTTGATTACACGAGTTGGGTTTATAGCTTTATATTTTTTATTTTATTATTATTTTGCAACAGCATCTTGGCAATATTTTTTGTTACCTATCCATATAATGATGGGATCAATACATGGCTTTATTGTTAATTGGTTCGGTCACAAAAGAGGATATCGGAATTATAAACTTTTACCTGACAATTCAAAAAATACATTGCCCATAGATTTTTTGATGATGGGTGAACTGTACCAGAACAATCATCATTATAGACCTAATAATTCCAATTTTGCAGTGAAATGGTTTGAGTATGATTTTGGGTATTTAGCCACAAAGTGTTTAAAAAAATTAAGATTGATTTATTAAAAATGTCATCTACATCAAAAGATTATTTCAATATTATTATTATCATTTTATTCGCATATGCAATTGCATTTTCTGGATCTGGTAATTCTGCTAAGTACAATGGATACTCAATTCTATTTTTGTGTATGACAGTAAGTTTTCTTGTTCATTGGATAGTATTTATACCATCATATTTAGCAAAAACAGAAAAATTTTATGATATAACAGGTACGGTTGCTTACCTAGTGTTATTGTATATTTCTTCTTTATTAACAACCTCTTATTTCAGTGATAAGGTTGAATTAAGGTCTATGGTTGCAATCAGTTTGGTCACAATTTGGGCCATACGTCTTGGGGTGTTCCTTTTTATCAGAGTTCTTAGGGTTGGAGAAGATCGTCGTTTTAGAGAGGCTAAACAATCTTTTTCAAAATACCTTCTTTGGTGGACTATGTCTGCGTTATGGGTGTTTCTTACTACTGCCAACGCATTGACACTTATAATTAACAATTCAAATTTATTTAATGATATATTCTTTTATTTTGGTATTGCAATCTGGGCATTTGGATTTTTAATTGAAGTAATAGCAGATGAACAAAAAAGAAGATTCCGGACAGATGAAAATAACCAAGAGGATTTTATTTCCTCAGGTCTTTGGAGACTATCAAGACATCCTAATTATTTTGGTGAAATTCTACTTTGGATTGGTATGGCAATTATTGCATTCCCTACTCTTCAAGGATTGCAATATATAACTCTTATTTCTCCAATATTTATTTACCTATTATTAACAAAGATAAGTGGTGTAAACCTGTTAGAAATTCGTGCTGATAAAAAATGGGGTGGAACTATAGAATATGAAGCTTATAAAAAAAACACACCAATTTTAATACCATTTTTAAAATAAAAATTAACTGATTATGTTTTATAGATTACATTGTTTTTCAATTTTAATTATAATATTTATCGCAAATGAGTTCATTATGGCAATCGAGACACCAAAATACAATCTCTTAAAAAAAGAAGGACGATTCGAGATCCGTGAGTATGTACCCATGGTTATAGCAAAAACTGAGGTCAAAGCTAATTATAGAGATGCGACTTATACTGGTTTTAGGCGAATTGCTAATTACATTTTCGGTGCGAATAAAAAACAGATGAATATTGAAATGACAGCTCCAGTTATATCTTATGAATCTCAATCACAAAATAAATATGATATTATATTTGTAATGCCAAAAAAACATTCTTTAGTAGACCTTCCTGAACCAAATTATGATAATGTGACACTTGAGTTAAAACAACTTGGTAAAACTGTAGTAATTACTTTTGGAGGATGGGCAACTGAAGGTAGGGTAATATATTATACAAAACTATTGGATGATTTTATAAAGAAAAAAAATCTTGAGATCAGAAGTACGTATATGGTTGCACAGTATAATTCACCTTGGGCTCTACCACCATTTAGAAAAAATGAAATATTAGCAATGATATATTAAAAATTATAGATGCCTCAGGCGTTAAACTTTAATCCTATTATATTTTTTTAACAAAAAAGGTTTTAAAAATGACTTTTCAGCAAAAAGTTATTTTAAATAATATTAATCCAGTAGATGTTGTACGATCTTTTCATGATTACAATTTTGTAAAGTTCCTAACATTTGCTCAACCAATACGTATTGAAGATTGGAGTGGTATTAATTCCAATCAAGAGGCATCTTTTGCCTTTTGGTTTTTTGGTTGGAGAAGAATTAAGGTTAAACATCAAAATTATAAAGCCAGTGAGGACCAATTACATTTTCAAGATGTAGGATTGGAGATGCCTTTCGGTCTTTTATCATGGAAGCATGAACATGTTGTGGAACCTTATGGTGAAGGTGTAGTTATTATAGATAATCTAGAGATGGAGTATTCACCTAATTATAAAAAATATTTTATATTTCTATTAATGATTTTCCCAGTATATATACGTCAATTCACATATAGAGTTTGGTTTTATTTTTGTATGTTCAAAAATTAATATTTATATAAATATTAATTAGAATTATCTCTTCAATGTATTTTTTAAATATCTTAATCTAAGTTTTTAGAGCTGTTAGCCGCTTTGCTCATCATTTATTTTTATCTGAATATTCTTTGTTAATGATTCATCCATCAAGAGTAAAAATTTTGAAGAGCGGTTCTTTTTGTGGCTCTGCCATACTTTATTGGATGATAAGGGAGAAAAGAGTAGCTGACAACTGGCCTATTCTTGCAGCACAAGATTTGGCTATAAAAAACAAAGTACCACTATATGTGTGTTTTCAATATTTGGGAATTTTTTCAGGTTCAAGTGAAAGGGAATATAGTTTTTTATTTAATGGATTAAAAGAGACTCAAGCTGAATTAACAAAAAAAAATATCAATTTTTTTTTGTTAAAAGGAGAAGCAAACTTGATGATCCCAAAATTGATAAAGCAAAAATCAATAGGAACAGTTATTGTTGATTACTCACCTTTAAAAGTTTATAAAAAAAGAATAAAAAAAGTAATAGAAAAAACTAATATTCCTTTTTTCCAAGTAGATGGACATAATATTGTACCAGTTTGGAAAGCTTCAAATAAAAAAGAGTTTTCAGCATACACAATCCGTAAGAAAATAAAATGTAATTTAGATGAATATTTAACAGAATTTCCTAAACTTGTAAAACATCCTTATGGTAGAGCAGTTACAAAATCAATTTCATTAGATGAAATAATTTCAGAATTAAAATTTGACAAATCAGTTAAAGAAGTTGATTGGCTTATCTCTGGTGAAATTGCTGCAAAGCGAAAGCTGTCTAAATTGAAAACAAACTTAATTAACTATGAAGTAAATAGAAATGATCCCACTAAAGATAGTCTTAGTAATTTGAGTCCTTATTATCATTTTGGGCATTTATCTGCCCAAAGGGTAGCATTAGAAATTATAAAATCAAATTTACCTGAATCAGATAAAGAAGCTTTCATTGAGCAATGCATTATTCGAAAAGAATTAGCAGACAACTTTTGTGAATATGAGAAAAATTACGATTATTTTGAAGGGTTTCATCCATGGGCACAAAAAACATTAAATATACATAGAAATGATCAAAGAGATTATTTATATCCACTAGAGCAATTTGAATTATCTGAAACTCATGATCCACTCTGGAATGCTGCGCAAAATCAGATGAGAGTTAAAGGGAAAATGCATGGTTATATGCGAATGTATTGGGCTAAGAAAATATTAGAATGGAGTCCAAGTCCTGAAGTTGCATTGCAAATTGCGATAGATTTAAATGATAAATATGAACTAGATGGTAGAGATCCTATAGGTTATACAGGTATTGCATGGAGCATTGGTGGTGTGCATGATAGAGCGTGGTTTGAAAGACCTGTATATGGTACAGTCAGGTATATGAACTTTAACGGGTGTAAATCTAAGTTTGATGTATACAAGTATATAAATATGTATACACCATAGTGTAAATTATCATAGTTATGAAAGGTAATGTTGAAGATAAAGTTCAGTTTTGGGAAGATATTTATTTGGCTGATGACACGGGATGGGACTTAAATGGTTCAACACCAGTTTTTCAAAGCTTAGCAAAAAGTTTAAAACGAGGTAAGTTATGTATTATTGGTTGTGGCAGAGGATACGATGCTGTGTTGTTTGCAAAAAATGGTTTTGAAGTTACTGCAATAGATTTTGCTCCATCTGCAATTAATGCACTACAAGACTTGGCAAAGAAAGAGAATGCTAGAATTGATATATTACAAAAAGATATATTTTTAATGTTACCTGAATTTCATGAAACATTTGATTATGTAATTGAACAAACTTGTTTTTGTGCTATACATCCAAGTAGACGTAGAGAATATGAAAAGCTGGTGTGGAATATTTTAAAAGCCAATGGTGAATTGGTAGGTCTGTGGTTTCCTTTAGATAAGAATATAAATGAAGGAGGCCCTCCATATGGTACAACTGTAAATGAAATAAAATCTATTTTTAATGATGGGTGGATAATTAAGAAAGAAGATTTCCCAATACACTCCATTAAGCCAAGAAAAAATAGAGAAAAATTGATAATTTTTAAAAAATCATATCAAAACAATGTTTCCTAAAATTTTATTCAAAAATAAAGCTAAATGCATCCTAATTATTCTACCATTAATATTTCTGATTAATTGCAGTCAAAATTCTAATCTACCTAATATAATTTTAATTTTAACCGATGACCAAGGCTATGGTGACTTAGGCTGTTATGGAGCAAAAGGATTTAAAACCCCAAATATTGATGGTCTGGCAGATGAAGGAATGTTATTTACTGACTTTTATGTTTCTCAAGCTGTCTGTAGTGCGTCACGTGCATCGCTTATGACTGGAAGTTATTCTGAGCGCGTGGGAGTCCAAGGTGCTATTAGTCCCTGGGATGTTCATGGTTTGGATCCAAATACTGAAACTATTGCAAAAATTCTGAAGCGCCGTGGTTATCATAACGCGATTTTTGGCAAATGGCATTTGGGTCATAGAAAACAATATTTACCATTACAAAATGGATTTGATGAGTATAGTGGGCTTATATGTTCAAATGATATGTGGCCAGTCGATTATGATGGGAATCCTATAAAAGGTAAAAAACGTAGTTATTATCCTCCGATGTATTTTTGGGAAGGGAATCAACCATTTGAAAAAATAGAATCTTTAAGTGACCAAGCTCAGCTTACTACAATGATTACTGAAAAAGCGGTAGATTTTATTAATAGAAAAAAGAATGATCCATTTTTTCTATATATCCCTCATCCCATGCCACACCAGCCAATCGCAGTTTCTGAAAAATTTGCGAATAAAAGTGAGTTAGGACTTTATGGGGATGTTATCATGGAAATTGATTGGTCAGTGGGGCAAATTTTAAAAGCACTAAAAAATAATAGTATTGATAAAAATACGTTTATTATTTATGCTAGTGATAATGGTCCTTGGCTAAATTATGGTAAATGGGGCGGATCTGCAGGGCCTCTTAGAGAGGGTAAAGGGACAATGTGGGAAGGAGGAGCGAGAGTGCCCTGTATCATGCGTTGGCCAGATAAAATAAAGCCAGGGCAACAACTCTCTAACATAGCTGGGACTATAGATATATTACCGACGATTGCAGAGATTATTGGAGAACCGGTAATTAAAAATAAGATTGATGGTGTGAGCCTAATGCCTATTTTAAATGGCATACCTAATGCGAATCCAAGAAATGAATTATTTTATTATTATGGCAAAAAGCTTATTGCAGTTAGAAAAGGTAAATGGAAGCTGGTTTTTCCACATGTATATCGTTCTTATTTAAATGTTAAACCTGGCGAGAATCTTCATCCTGGACCTTATGGCCAAGGTAAGTCTGGATTAGAACTCTATGATTTGATGAGTGATATAGGTGAGACAAATGATATCGCTGTAGATTTTCCCAATATTATCTATGAATTAAAAGAATTAGCTGAAGAAGCACGAACACTTTTGGGAGATAAATTAACGGATAGACTTGGTACGGAGTCTTATGATACTGTATGTGGAATTAAACCCCCATCAATTAAGATAAGACATTCAGCAATAGGTAAAAATATAACACTAATAAATAAAGCTCATGAAAAATATCCTGGTGAAAATTCAAATGCCTTAATTAATGGTTTAGGTGGGACAATTAACTTTCGAGATCCATCTTGGCAGGGTTTTGAAGCAGAAGATTTAATTGCTACTATTGATTTAGGAAGTATTCAGAAAATTAATTTTATTCAAACTCGATTTTTACAAAACCAAGTTTTTTGGATATTTTTACCGAAAAAAGTTGAAATAGAATATTCTTTAGATGGAAAAGATTTTAACTTGCTTCATGAATCCTATCCGAATAATGATTTTAGTTTTGAACAAGAGATTTTTTATTATACAGTAAAGGCAGATAATTTAAAATCACGTTATGTTAGAATAAAAGCATCCAATCTAAATCAATGCCCAAAATACCATCCTGGCGCAGGGAGCCCTTGTTGGATATTTTCGGATGAGATAATTATTAATTAATTCTTTTATCATTGATCTTTTGTAGTCTCTAGGTTCTTTAAATTTTAAATTAACTCCTTTATTATGTTTTCCGAATTAAAAATAGCAAAGGATGCTGCAAAAGATGGTGGAGATTTAAAACTAATTATTATAAAGCAGATTATGAGATTAATGATAAGGGTTATCATAATCCAGTAACAACTGCTGACCATGAATCAGATAAAAGGATAAAGAAAATCCTTACAGAAGCTTTTCCTGATTATGGCTGGTTATCAGAAGAAACAGTTGATTCTAAAGAACGGCTAAAAAAAGAAAGAGTATGGGTTGTAGATCCATTGGATGGTACAAAGGAGTTTATTGAAGGAGTTCCTCATTTTGTGGTTAGCATCGCATTAGTTGAAAATGGTGAACCAGTTTTAGGAATTTTATATAATCCAGTAACCTATGAGATGTTCAGCGCAGTAAAAGGTGCAGGTGCGAAGCTAAATGAAAAATCTATTAAATGCTTTGCAAAAGATAATTTAAATCAAATGGTAATACTAAATAGTCGATCAGAAACCAGGAAGGGTCTTTGGACTACATTTGGTAATACTTTTGGAGAATTAAAACCAATTGGATCTGTTGCCTATAAGTTGGGACTCACTGCAGCAGGTAAAGCGGACATTTTTGCAACATTAAGACCAAAGAATGAATGGGACATATGTGCAGGGAATTGTATTATTAATGAAGCAGGTGGAAAATTAATTGATCTTTATGGTAATCGCCGAGAATATAATCTCAATAAAACATTATTAAAACCGGGATTAATTGCAGGAGAAGTAAAAGCTGTTGATAAAACCTTTAGAATATTAAAAGCTTAATGCAGTTTAACTCTGATAAAATTGAATCCTATTGTAAAGAGTTCTCTTTAGCTGATTCATCTTTATTAAAAAATTTGACTAACACAACTTGGGATACAGAAGAAATTCCAAGGATGCTTTCTGGTCCACTTGTAGGTGGTTTGTTGCAAATGTTAATTAAGATTAGTGGAGCAAAACGTGTATTGGAAATTGGGATGTTTACTGGTTATAGCGCTTTAAAGATGGCTGAAGCATTGCCAGACCATGGAAGGGTTGATTCTTGTGAATTGATGAAAAAACATATAAAAACAGCAACTAAGTGGTTTAAAAAATCAGAATCAGGTTATAAAATTACTGTCCATGAAGGAGAAGCAATTAAACTTCTAAAAAAGTTTGAAAACAATTCATTTGATTTAATGTTTATTGATGCTGACAAATTAAATTATCCAAATTATCATAAATATGGTTTTCAACTTTTAAAATCAGGTGGCATAGGTGTTTTTGATAATATGTTATGGAGTGGTACTGTTTTGGAGCCTAATGATGCTGATGCAAAAGCTTTAAGAGAAACCGCTGAATTAATAAAAAATGATGATAGATTAGAGCCTTTACTATTACCTGTCCGTGATGGTGTTATGATTTATAGGAAATGCAATTAGATATTTAATATGTCAATAATTCCAAATGATGCAATTCAATGTTTGGATAAAGGTTTCGTTCGTCTTGTGGATTCAATGGGTGGTGATGATGCTATTGTTCAAGCTGCTAGAGTTAGTTATGGTAAAGGGACGAGTAAAGTTTCCCAAGATCGCGGCCTTATTCGATATCTCATGAGGCATCGACATACAACTCCATTTGAGATGGTGGAATTTAAATTTCATTGCAAAATGCCAATTTTTGTTGCTAGGCAATGGGTACGTCACCGTACAGCAAATATTAATGAATATTCCTTACGTTACTCTGAAGCAAGAGATGAGTTTTATTTCCCAGATCCTAAAAATATCCAGTTTCAAAGTGCATTTAATAAACAAGGCAGGATGGGGGATGTATCACAAGAATTAAAGAAGAAAGTCCAAAATTATTTTAAAGAAATCTCTCATAGGAGTTTTGAGGTTTATTCTGAACTCAATAAAGCAGGTGTAACTCGTGAACTGGCTCGCGCTATACTGCCAGTAAACTTATATACAGAGTGGTATTGGAAGAATGATCTTCATAATCTGCTCCACTTTATTGGTTTACGTTCTGATAGTCATGCACAGTATGAAATTCGTGTTTTTTCAGATGCAATGGCTAAATCAGTCAAAGAAGTAGCCCCATTTGCTTGGGAGGCATATCAAGATTATGTTGTAAGTGGTTTGAGATTTTCTAGAATTGAACAAAGTCTTCTTGAGAGGAAATTACCAAATAGAGTAATTGATGATATACTAGAAGATATTGCTTACCAGATTACTGCATCTCTTCATATGAATAAACCACGTAAAGAAACAGATTTGTATTCACTTTATAAAAAACAAAATGGTACTGATATAAAAGATGATTTTACTTTAAAATGGGAGTCGGGTGAAATAAAGACTGGAAATATTAGAGAGTTGCGCGAGTTTAAGGAAAAGCTGATATCTCTAAAAAAATAAAATGATTCAATTGAAATTATCTGTCCATGTCTTTATTTAATAGAACAGAGGTCATAGATCAGAATTTCACTCGATGGGTAGCTTCTGGTGAATTTCCCGAAGCTAAAACTGAATTAAAACTCCATCAAAACCAAATCAATAAAACAGATCTAATTTCTATTTTTGAATCCCAAGTTATTAGTCGTCATATGGATATAACTGCACGTTTATTAAAAGATAAAGGCGATTGTTTTTATACCATTGGAAGTTCTGGTCATGAGGGTAATGCAGTTTTTGGGAAAATATTTCCATTTAAAGATATGGCGTTCCTTCATTATAGAAGTGCACCGTTCTTCTTAGAAAGGTCTAAGCAATTACCTCACTCAACTCCTATTTATGACCTAGCCCTATCCTTTATGGCTTCTTCAGATGACCCCATTAGTGGAGGTCGGCATAAAGTCATAGGTAGTGGTGAACTTAATATTCCTCCTCAGACAAGTACAATTGCAAGCCATTTACCCAAGGCTGTGGGTACTGCTTTTTCCATTGATCGGGCAAAGGATCTAAATTTTTCTGAAAGCAAGTTGGATAATAATAGTATTGTTCTTTGTAGTTTTGGAGATGCAAGCGCAAATCATGCAACGGCATTATCTGCTTTTAATACCGCTTCTTGGATTTCAACTCAAGGAGGGCATGCACCAATTATATTTATTTGTGAAGATAATGGAACGGGAATTTCTGTTCCTACTGATGAAAAATGGATCGAATATAATTTCTCGAATTATAATGGAATAAAATATATTAAAACTGATGGATTGCATTTAATTGATTTGATAATCAAATCAAAAGAAGCAGAAAAGATCTGTAGAATTAATAGGCTCCCTGTCTTTTTACATATGAAAACAATTAGGTTAATGGGCCATGCAGGTTCAGATATTGAGGTAGGATATAGAGCTATTGAAGAAATCGAGAAAGATGAGAGAAATGACCCATTAATACATTCCGCGCGGATCCTAGTTGAAAATAATTGTCTTTCAAAAGATGAAATTATTGCGCTTTATGAAGAAAAACGCAAGCAAATCTGTCATGTCTTTAATTTTGCTACTTCAAGACCAAAACTAACGACAGCAAAACAGGTTATGTCAACCATAACCGCTAATAAACATTATCTCTCCATGAATAAGTATCCTTCTGAAGATTTTAGAAAAACAGTTTTTGGTAAAGAATTTGAACGAATAAAACATCCTCAGCATATGGCAAAATTAATAAATTATGGCTTAACTGATATATTGTTGTCATATCCAAATACGGTTGTTTTTGGAGAAGATGTTGCTCAGAAAGGTGGGGTATATAATGTTACTGTAGATCTTCACAAACAATTCGGTTCCAGAAGAGTTTTTAACAGTCCTTTGGATGAAACATCTATTATTGGCTTTGGATTGGGTCTTGGACATAATGGATTCATCCCTATTCCTGAGATACAATTCTTGGCATATTTACATAATGCAGAAGACCAACTCAGAGGTGAAGCAGCTACATTACCTTTTTTTTCCGAAGGTCGTTTTACAAATCCAATGGTGCTTCGAATACCAGGGCTAGCTTATCAAAAAGGATTTGGTGGTCACTTTCATAATGATAACTCATTGACAATATTTAGAGATATCCCGGGGCTTATTTTGGCTGTCCCTTCTAATGGCGCTGATGCCGTTAAAATGCTCAGAACTGCTATTAGAGAAGCTTATGAGAATGGTAGACTAATTGTATTTATTGAACCAATAGCTTTATACATGACGAAAGATCTCCATGGTGAAAAAGATAGAAAATGGGTCTATAAATACCCAGATCTTAAAGAAGAAATAAGACTAGGTGAGTTTAAGTCTTATGGTAATGGTAGGAGTCTGACTATTATTACTTATGGTAATGGCCTTTATTTATCCTTAAAAGCAAAAAAAGAGATAGAACGAAAATCACAAAAAAAAATCAAAGTGATAGATCTGCGATGGCTTTCTTCAATTAATATTCCCAAATTGATGAAATCAATAGGTAATTGCAAAAATATTCTAATCGTTGATGAATGTAGGAGGACTGGTTGTCATGGCGAGGGTATCTATCTTCAACTTAATGAAGCTTCTAATAAAAACTTAAATATTATATTGCATGCAGCAGAGGATAGTTTTATCCCATTAGGTGTTTCAGCTACGGTTACTCTACCAAATAAAGAGTCTATAATTAAAAGTGCTATGACCTTGTTAAATGATTAAAAAACGAATTGTATTAATTTGTCCAGGTAGAGGTTCCTATACTCGAAATACATCAAATTATCTTGGTCACTATGGATACAATGAAAAGAAACATATCAAATGGATAGATAATCAGCGTAATAAAGCAGACTTACCCTTAATAACAGAACTTGATTCTCAAATTTTTAAGGCAAAAAGTCATATGGTTGGTGAGAATGCATCTTCACTAATATATGCCTGCAGTCTTTCAGATTTTTTGACCATTGATACAAATAAATATGAAATTGTTTCAATTACTGGTAACTCGATGGGTTGGTATACTGCACTCTCATTATCTGGAGCGATCACAAAAGAAGATGGATATTTTTTAATTGAAAAAATGGGTTCTATGATGAAGGACGTTATTATAGGAGGGCAGATGATATATCCAATTAGCGATGATCATTGGCGTGTAGATACAAAGGTGAATGAAATGGTTTTGTCTGAAGTGAAAAATGTAGGAGCACATGTTTCAATAAAATTGGGTGGTTATTTAGTTATTGGAGGAGATAAAAGCGCCCTTGATATTTTATATAAAAAACTTCCAAATAAAGGGGAATACCCATT
Organism: uncultured bacterium; assembly: GCA_964586315.1. Lineage (GTDB taxonomy): Bacteria > Fidelibacterota > Marinisomatia > Marinisomatales > UBA1611 > CAZEER01. Next base: position 17,076 of record CAZPHE010000011.1, read on the forward strand.
GATGCTTCCCTATCATGCAGCTTTTCACACACCGTTACTTGAGCCAATTTCAAGATCAGCACTTCAAATTATTGATCCATCAATTTTTAAAAAACCAATCATCCCTATAATTGATGGAAGAGGAAAGATTTGGTCTCCTTTTAGTACAAACCCTTTAGAACTCATGGATTATACTTTGAATTATCAAGTGCTTAATCCTTTTGATTTTACTTCATCTATTACTGTTGCGCTCAAAGAATTCTGTCCAGATTTGCTTGTATTATTAGGACCAGGGAATTCACTTGGAGGTGCAGTAGGACAGATAATGGTAAAAAACCGTTGGTTAGATATTAAGTCAAAAAAGGATTTTATAGATAGGCAAGATGCTGATCCATATATAATATCTATGGGGATACGGGATCAAAGAAGTAATCTATGATTTATTATAGTTATTAATATAGTTTACTGCAGCTAGACCTATTTCATAGCCTTTATTATTTTTTAGATTATGACTAGATCTGGCAATGGCCAATTCTTTGGTTTGGCATGTTAATACGCCAAAAAAAATTGAAGAGGATTTGTTTGCAAATTCTAAAGTAATTGACATTATTCCATTAGTTACTGACTGAGAAATATAATGATAATGATCAGTTTCACCTTTGATAATACAACCGAGTGCAATAACAGAGATATATTTATCGCTCAATACTAAATGTTTTACTTTCGCAGGTAATTCAAATGCACCAGGGACATGAAAGATTTCTATCTTTTTATTTTCGTAACCATTTTGATTAAGTGATTTTAAACAGCCTTCTAATAATCCATCAGTTACCGGTTTATTGAAAGTACTAATTACAATTGCGATCATAAATTTAGAATATGTCCTAGTTTCTGTTTTTTAGTATCTAGATATTTTTTATTTTCATTACTTGCCGTTATTTCAATTGGAATACGATCTGTGATTTCTAATCCGTGACCTTCTAGACCTACTAATTTTTTTGGATTGTTGGTTAATACAGTAAGTCTGTTTACACCTAAATCTTTTAAAATTTGTGCTCCTACACCATAATCTCTAAGATCTGGCTTAAATCCTAATTTTTCATTTGCTTCAACTGTATCTAACCCTTTTTCCTGTAATTTGTAAGCTTTGATTTTATGCTTTAGACCTATCCCTCGACCTTCTTGTCTTAGATACACAATAATACCTGAACCATTTTCTTTGATTGCTTTAATTGCGGCATCTAATTGGTTACCACAATCACAACGAAGCGAATGGAATACATCTCCAGTAAGACATTCTGAGTGAACTCTAACTAATACGGAATCAGAAGATGAATATTGACCAGTTGTTAAAGCTAAATGTGTATGATTATGAAAAAGTTCTTCGTATAAATGCAATTCAAATTTTCCCATCTTTGTTGGGAGGTTAATTGTTTCTATCTTTTGTACAAGTTTTTTCTTTTCTCTAATAAACCGAATTAAATCTGATATAGCTATAATATTTAAATTGTGTTTTTTGGAAAATTCATATAGCTCATCTCCTCTAGCCATTGATCCATCATCAGCCATTATTTCGCAAATAACACCACTTGGTTTTAACCCGGCCAATGTTGCTAAATCTATACTTGCTTCAGTATGACCGGCACGTCTTAAAACACCACCATTTTTTCCTACAATTGGGAAAATGTGGCCAGGTCTGGCAAGATCTTCTGATTCAGTATTATCATCAATAATAGCACGTATAGTTTCTGATCTGTCAAATGCAGAAATACCTGTTGTTGTATTAAGTTTTGCATCTACACTAATTGTAAAATTTGTTTCATGTAAGCTTGAATTTCGTCTTTCCATTGGCTCAAGATTTAAATCCATTGCACGCTCACTTGTAATTGAGACACATATAAGACCACGACCTTCCTTTGCCATAAAATTGATGGAGTCTGCAGTTATCAATTCAGAAGCAATAACTAAATCCCCTTCATTCTCACGATCTTCACTATCAACAACAATGATTGGTTTTCCATTTCTAATATCATCCAAAGTAGACTCAATTGAACTAAATTTCATCTATCCCTCCTAAAAAAACTTTCAATATATTTTGCCATTATATCCACTTCTACGTTTATTAAATCACCAATATTTTTTTTATTCCAATTTGTAATATCTAATGTATGCGGAATAAGGGCAACAGAAAAATATTTATTGTTTTTAGTGGCTACTGTTAGGCTTATCCCGTCTAAGCAAATAGAACCCTTCTCAACTATATATTTATCTATACTTTTATTTAAATCAAAATACCAAGTTGCAGAATTTTTATGCTGGATAATATCATGAATAATAGTTACTTCATCAATATGACCTTGAACAAAATGTCCTCCAAGTCTTGTACTTGGTAAAAGAGAACGTTCTAAATTTATTTTAGTTCCTTTCTGCCAAAATTTTGCATTTGTGCGATTTAAGGTCTCTTTTACAAGTTGTACTGTAAAAAGGTTATCTATTATTTTAATAACCGTTAAGCAGATTCCCGAGCAAGAAATACTATCATTAATTTTTAAATCATTTAGTATTTTGTTGGCTTTAATTTCCATTTCAATACCGTCTTGATTCTCAGTTCGTCTAAATACTATTCCTGTCTCTTCTACTAAACCAGTAAACATTAGATTTTTTTATGATAGGTAATTTTAATATCATCATCAAAATTCTGAATATTTTCAATAGTCAAATTTAGGTCTTGTTCCAGTCTTTTTTGTCCACGATAATTAGGGATGCCTGAACCAATAAATTTTGGTGCAAGATACATATGTAATTCATCAAAGAGGTTATTATTAAAAAAGTGTGAAAAAGTAATTCCTCCACCCTCAACAAGAATAGTCTGATATGATTCATTATAGAGCGTTTTTAAGATATGTTTAATATTTTTTTTAGGATCAATACCTAATCCATTTTTTGAAAAAATCATAGGATTATTATGAAATACATTTGCTGTAGGATTAAGTTTTTCTTCAGGATCAATTATAATAATTTTAGGATTTCGCCCTTTTCCATGACTTGTCAGAGAAGGGTTATCTTTTTCTATCGTTTTTCTACCAACTAGAATAGCATCACAGCTTCCTCTAAGTTTATGTACGGATTCTCTTGATTTTTGATTTGTAATCCATTTTGAATGACCATTTAATTCTGCGATAAAACCATCCATTGTAGATGCAATTTTAAGTATAATATATGGACGCTTTTTTTGATAAAATGTAAAAAACCTTCTATTTAATTCTTGAGCTTCATTTTGGCAAATGTTTTCATCTACTTGGATATTTTTTTTTCTTAGAATGTTTGCACCTCCTCTAGCCAATGGATTAGGATCCATAGAACCTATAACAACACGGTCAAAAATTTCTTTGTTAATTAACTGTGTACATGGTTTTGTTTTCCCATGATGATTGCAGGGCTCGAGAGTAACATAAAGTGTCGCATTTGATATTGGTAACTCTAAATTATTAATTGCTTCTGCCTCGGCATGGGGAGAGCCAAATGATTTATGAAAACCAGATGATAGTATTTTATCATTAGCAACTATAATTGCACCAACTTTTGGATTAGGATAAACAGAGGTTCCTCCCTTTGATGCTTCTTTCAAAGCCAATTTCATAAAATGTTTATCGGAATGTTCCATTTAATAAATTAATATTTTTCATGCAAAATAAATAATGAAACCATCAGTAATTAAACTGAATTATAACTTAATTTCTAACTTAAAATTAGGAGAATAATGAAATCTTTAGGACCAGATTTTTATAATATTTCTGAACTTTTATCAGATGAAGAACTCATGATTCAGAAGACTGCATTTGAATTTGTCCAAGCAGAATTTATGCCTCTGGTAAATGAGCATTATGAAAAAGGAACATTCCCTCTTGAATTAGCGCCAAAATTAGGTGCATTAGGATTTATGGGTTCTTCACTGCCGGCAGAATCAGGAGGATCAGGTGTAAGCAATGTTGCTTATGGTCTTATTTTACATGAATTAGAAAGGGGTGATTCTGGGTTGAGGTCTTTTGCTAGTGTTCAAGGTGCCTTAGTTATGTACCCTATTCATGAATATGGTTCAGATGAACAAAAAAGTAAATGGCTTCCTGGGCTTGGTGCAGGTACGAAAATTGGTTGCTTTGGATTAACAGAGCCAAACTTTGGATCTAACCCAGGAGGGATGGCAACTCGCTGTGTGAAAGATGGTGATAATTGGATTATTAATGGTAATAAAATGTGGATTACGAATGGATCATTAGCAGACGTTTCTGTGATATGGGCAAGAGATGAAGATGGCATTGTGAGAGGGTTTTTGTTAGAAAAAGGAATGGAAGGATTTACATCAAGTGATATTCATGGAAAATTGAGTCTTCGTGCATCAGTAACATCAGAATTATCCATGTCCAATGTTAGAGTTCCAGATTCAGCTCGATTACCAAATATAGAAGGACTTAAAGGGCCATTAAGTTGTCTTACTCAGGCCCGATATGGTATAGCTTGGGGAATGGTTGGAGCTGCAGTAGATTGTTTTAATGTTGCTTTAGAATATTCAAAAGAAAGAAAACAATTTTCAAAACCAATTGCAGGATATCAATTAACGCAGGCAAAATTTGCAGAAATGATTACACAAATTACTGAAGCACAACTTCTTGTTTATAGATTGGGAAGACTTAAAGATGAAAGAAAAATGAATTTTCGACAAGTCTCTATGGCGAAGCGAAACAATTGCTTAATGGCAAGAGATATTGCTAAGGTCGCCAGAGAAATCTTAGGTGCAAATGGTGTCAGTATAGATTATTCTCCTATCCGACATATGGCGAATATAGAATCTGTTTATACTTATGAAGGTACGCATGAGATGCATTCCTTAATTTTAGGTGAGAGTGTTACTGGAATATCTGCATTTGATTCTTGATATACAAAATATTTAATAAGTAAGTTTTTTTTTAGCATATAATATGTTTTTTATAATAGCTCTAAGTGTATTGATTTTAATGCATGGTTATGTAGCTTGGCGTATCATTCCCACACTTAATTTATCAATATCCCAGTCTATTCTAGCATATTCTCTAGTTTTTGCTTTCAGTATCATTCCATTATTGCCAATAATACTTAGAATAAATGGTCATGAGTCAAAGCATGCTGATAGGTTATCTTTTTTAGGATATACCAGTTTGGGTTTTTTTACTTTATCTTTTATAGCATTGTTAACAAAAGACTTTTTATATCAAATAATTTCAATTATTATTGGATTTATCAATTCAGACCAAGTATTTGATAATTCTAAAAGAGAATTTTTAAAAGAGTCTATTTTTGGAGTAAGTATACTTGGTTTAACTGGTGTAGCATCAGTATATGGCTTTTATAATTCTAGAAAAAGTCCAACAGTTATAGAACAGGATATTTATCTGAATGGACTTCCATTAGAATTTGAAAATTTTACTATAGCTCAGATTTCCGATTTACATGTGGGTCCAACAATCAAGAGGCCATATGTAGAAAGTGTATTAAATAAAATTAGTAGAATCAATCCCAATCTTATTGCAGTGACAGGTGATCTTGTTGATGGATCGGTAAAATATTTGCGCAAGGAGCTAGAACCATTCAAAGATATGATTGCAGAGTATGGTACATATTTTGTTACTGGTAATCACGAATATTATTCTGGGGTTGATAGCTGGCTTGATGAGACAGATCATCTGGGGATGACTAATTTAATTAATACTAATCAAATTATTTCAAAGTCAACTAATCAAATTGCAATAGCAGGTATTACTGATTTTAGAGCACATAAAATTAAATCTAATCATAAATCAAATCCAAAACTTGCTCTTCAGCATCTTTCCAAGGATATGACCAAAATAGTTTTAGCTCATCAACCTAATAGTATTCATTCAGTTCATAGGGTTGGTGCCGATTTGCAATTATCGGGTCACACTCACGGTGGACAATTTTGGCCATTTACTTACCCCACAAAACTCTTTAATATATATTTGGCGGGCTTATACGATCATTTTGGTACTCAGATTTATGTTAACCGAGGAACTGGTTATTGGGGACCACCTTTACGGATTGGCGTCCCTGCTGAGATCACTTTAATTAGACTGAAGAGAAAGCCATTGATATAATCTGCCTTGATACTCGTGTGGGAATTTTTCCAATTATTATTATCCTAGGAACAATAATCTTTAGTTTTTTTAATTTTGATGAAGGAAATACAATCGCTAAAAAGAAAGATCAAGAAAAATTAACTAAAATTTAAATATTAAATGAGTATTTTTAATTTTATTAAACATTTATTTACTACATTAGCCTTTTTTTTTGCTGCTATTTTTTGGGGTATTTCAGCTATTCCATCTGTGATTATTTTTACGCATTGGATAAGTATTGCAAATGAGTATGAATATTGGTTGAAAATTATTATCACTGGAATTATTTCAGGATCTTCCTTGATTCTATGGATGATAATCATCATCTTATTAACTGGTTTACTCGGATGGATATTTAGACCAAGAAAAGTAGGAGGAGGAAAATTCCCATTATATTCTGGTATCACCGTTCGTTGGGGATTATTAAGTGTGATACAACGCTTAGCTAATCCTTTTGCATCTTGGTTTGTCCCAAGCTGGCTAGTAAACCTATATTATAAATTACTGGGTTGCCGTATAGGCAGTGGTGTTATTATAAATTCACATAGAATGTGGGATGCATATTTGATTGAAATAAAAGATGAGGCCATTATTGGTGGCAATGCTGTCATTTTGGGCCATCTAGCTGAAAAAGATAATTTAGTTTTAGCACCAGTGAGTATTGGTAAAGGTGCTCTTATTGGTGCTGCAGCACAAATAAATCCTGGTTGTATTATCGGAGATGGAGCAGTTGTTGCATCACATGCGCTACTGCCTAAATATACTGAAATACCAGCAGGAGAGACATGGGGAGGAGTTCCAGCAAAAAAAATAGAGAATTCAACCTCTAAACAAGATATGCAATAAATTTTTTATGAACATTATAAAAATAAAAACTTTTTAAAAAAAATCTGCTATGTTTATTATATGAAAAGAAGAGATTTTTTAAGAACCGGTGCCATTGGTTTGGCATCACCTATGGTTTTAGCAAAGGCTGGAAAATTGAAAAAAAATAAAAATGCTCCCATAATACTTTCAACATGGAACTTTGGTTTACCAGCTAATGATGCTGCAATGAAAGTTCTTAATGCTGGTGGGAATTCTATGGATGCAGCTGAAGCCGGAGCAAGGCATGCTGAATCTGATCCGGAGAATAATTCAGTTGGTTATGGTGGATTACCAGATGAAAGTGGAAAAGTTACCTTGGATGCTTGTGTAATGGATTCTAGTGGTAATGCGGGTTCAGTTGCATTTATTCAAAATATTAAACATCCAGTCTCCGTTGCGAGAAAAGTAATGGAAGAGACAAAACATGTAATGTTAGTAGGTGAAGGTGCTCGCCAATTTGCAGTATCAAAAGGATTTAAAGAGACAGATCTTTTGACAAAAAAATCAGAACTAGAATGGGAAAAGTGGTTAAAAGAAAAAAGAGAAATGACTCCTCATGAGACTCATGATACTTTATCTGTTTTAGTGCAAGATAATAATGGTGACCTAGCGGGTGCATGCACAACAAGCGGTTGGGCATATAAAATGCATGGTAGAGTAGGCGATAGTCCAATCATCGGTTCTGCATTATTTGTAGATAATGAGATTGGAGGTGCTGCTGCAACTGGATTAGGTGAAGAAGTAATAAAGACAGTTGGAAGTTTTCTTGTCGTTGAAATGATGCGCCAAGGATATTCTCCAGAAGATGCTTGTAAAGAAGCGCTAAATAGAGTGATCAAGGCACATAATGGGAATCCAGATTTTCAAATTGGTTATATTGCTTTAAGAAAAGATGGAGAAGTAGGTGCTGCTTGTTTAAAATGGTCTTTTGACTATGCTGTTGCTAAGAATGGAAAGAATGTACTTCTTAAAGTAAATGGAATAATAAAATAAATCAAAATAATTTTGATTATAATTTTGTATTTAACTTATCTAGACTATAATCTGAATCAACCTTTCTTTAATTTATTTGTTCTAAAATTGTATCCCAAAGTTTTATTCTTTGTTTTAGGCATTGCTCTGCTATAATTAGTACCTCATCCCATTTTTTAGATGAGTTAGAGCATAATTCTTCTAACAATGCATAGGTCATTGGGCCATGTAAATCACCATCCATCTCTATATGCCGATCTAGGTAATATTTTAATTTATTATAGTGAGAATTTTTTGGATCAATTTTTTTAGAATTCTAATGAACATATTAGGTATAATATTTTCTCTACCAAAAGTAAAAGCAGATGCAATGTAATGTTTTTTCTCTGTGTCAATAATATTAAAAAAAAATTGTAAAAATTCTTTTACTTTTTTATCTATATTAATTCTATTAATGGAAGGCAATATATTATTGCCGGATTGGATATATTTTATAAGAGAATCAATCTCACTTTTATTTGCTCCAACTTGGGTCATTGCATCTAAATACATCTCAAAGTGACTACTTGGCTCATTATTTTCATCGATATTACTCTCTTCACTGAATACTATCTCATTAATAAACCGCGTAATAGCTGGTTGACCGCTTGGTATCCATGGAATAGAAACACATGTTAACTTTAACTGTAAAGTTTTTATAAGAGACATAAAATCCCAAACAGCAAATACATGGTTTTCCATAAATACCTGTATATCTTCAATCGATTTCAATGCAAAATACAAACCATGAGATCTTAATTGATTACGTAAATCAGACAATTCTTGATTAAATGGTCCAATAATTAAATTTTTATTGATTACTACTTTTCTTTATATGTGGATAAAAAATATTAATTAATATTATAAACTAAATATATAATAGAATTTGACTTACCAATCTAATATTATATTTGAAATTAGTAGCAAGTCAAATATATCAACATTAGTATCAAAATTAATATCAGCAGTAATCAATTGGTTCTCTGTTAAATTGGTATCTCCAAAAATATGAAGGATAAGATTAGTCATATCCAATATAGATATTACACCATCATTATTTATATCACCTGGTAATTCTTGGTATTGATCAACAATTTTAATTACTTCTCTTAGTGTAATGTTTACTGCTTCACGTGCAGTATCCCAATCTATTAATCCTCCGACATGCACGTGACCAGCAATAATACACGGTATATTTGCGGAATCCATTTTTGCCTTATGCCACACTCCATGGTATCCCATGAACTCAGATAAATACATTCCAGCACCCTGTGTATAATCAATATATGGTGTGAGTCCTAATCCAGATGACTCTATTTTTGAAATTATACTATCCATTGGAAGACTTGAATATCTTCTTGTATTAATAGGGACAGTAGAATCAGGAGGTGTAGGAGTGGGATAATATGGCTCGGTAAAGTCAGCAGTCCAATAAAAATAGTTAAAATATTGCCACTCTAATTCCCAACTATAATCAATATATCCTCTACTGAATGTGATAATCGCTATGGGGTTTATGCTATCAACAATATTCCACCAGTCTTCAGATGTATCTTGATAATCTACTTCAAAATCACCATAGCCTTGTCCACAGGATTCACAATCGGGGTCTGAAAAAATTGGAAAATATGATACGATATCAAAGCCTCTATTCTCCCAGTTCCCACCGATCCAACCATCTGGGTTTAGCAAATGATTTTGACTAAAATGGCGAACCCCTTCATTAGATGGTGGCCAATAGCCACATAATAAAATTGTATTATTAGATTCTCGAGTAATTTGTTTTTTGTAGAAACTAGGTTTCGAAATATCTAATTTTTTTGGTATAACAATTGATTCTATTGGATTCACAATGTTTAAGTTTTTTGGAACTGATAATTCAATTAGAATATGTTTTGAGTTCATTTGTCCTGTAATAATTACATTATTTTGGTTAAAACTTTTTTTTGTATATGGTCCGACCCATCCATTACTATTTAAATCAATAAAATAAATTTTCTCATTTTCAGAAAAAAGGGAGTCAATTATTTTAAATTGAATTGGGCTATAGGTGTTTAATATAATTTCTAAAAAATATAAATCTCTGTCTTCAAATTGTACAGCTTCGACTTGACTAAAGATATTTGATGAAAAAGAGTAAGGTGCTTGAATATTTAATTTTTCAAAATATTGAATTTTTGAAATATCAAAATAATTAGGTTTACCATATGGTAATTCTTGTGTATAAAATTTACTGATAAAGAGAAAAAAAATAATTAAACGATACATATATAATTTTTACTCTAGTATAATGGATGGAAATATCCGTTGTTCATTATCAATATCAATAAGTGCTTCTCCCAAATTATTAATTCCTTTGAATCTTCCAGTATACTTGCGACCCTTGTAATTAAATGTCACCATCTTTTCTAAATGTGCACAGTAGCCAATCCATTCTTTAATAGATGAGTCTGAATCATCTATTAGTTGCTCAAAGTAAGTTGTGATAATTGCGCAAACTAATTCACGTTGATTTGGATGCCCGGTTTCAATTGAAAGTGAAGTGGCAGTATGTTCTAAAGACTCTGGGAATTCATTAATGGATTCATTGATATTAAGTCCAATCCCAACGATCATTTTTTTGACCATTTGATTAGAAGTTTTACTTTCGCATAATATCCCCCCGCATTTTTTCCCTCCTAGTAAAATGTCATTTGGCCATTTTAGTTTAGGCATCCCACCGCGATTTGACAAAGTTTTTGCAACTGCAACACCTGCCATAATAGGAACCAATGTCGCATTTTTTAATTTAAGGGGTTCTAAAAGGATTATTGACATTGCTAGACCTTTACTAGGACCCATAAACCATGAATTACCATTTTGACCTCTACCATTAAATTGATCATCGGTAATTACAATCATACCATGATTTGCTTGACCCGTTTTAATTAAATGCCATGCTTCAGAGTTCGTGGAGCTGAGTCGCTGATAATATTCTATATTTTTACCAAGTTGATGTGTTCTAAGATTAGTTTGAATAAGGTTAGTAAAAATCATTTTTAAAGAAATAGAAATTTTAATTCAATATATGCTAATCCCATCGCTAAAATTGCACCAATTAAGACCTGAGTTGGAGTATGAATTTTTAGAATTAAACGTGCAATACTAACTAATATTAAAACAAATGCCATTAATAAGGGAGATTGAAATCCCGATAGCCAAAGAGCAATAATGGGGCCACCTAAACCAAACATATGTATTGATATTTTCCAATATATGGTGATGGCCCAAACTATGAATGTATTTAATGCATAACAGAACATAAGTCCTTTCACAATTGGTGTTGCGCCTAAAAAGTTCAATAAAACAAATCCCAATGAATTATATATGGCTGCAATTGCTAATATTTGAACTCTTTGTTCCCGAATAGGGACTTCTAGGGCAGTTATTTTATTTAATTTCCTAAAATATAGAATTGTTAAAAATGGAATTATATTTGTAACAAAAATAGAAATAATAAATATGATATGATTTCGACTATTCTCTTCACCTGTATATATGAGAATTCCAAAAGTGCAGGGTGCAACTACTAATGGGTTTAATATAATAGAGATTGTTTTTGCAATGATTTTCAAATCAAAAGTTCTTTTTTAATGTTCCCCAAAAACCTTACGCATTACATCTGAGATCTCTCCTAGTGTACAATTGTTTTTTACACAATCTATTATTGAAGGCATAATATTAGCATTACTTTTTGCAGTTAGAGCTAAATTTTTTAATGTGTTTTTAACCTGAATATTATTTCTTTTAGATTTAAACCTTTTCAAGGTATCAATTTGATTATTAATCTTGGAGAGATTGATCTTTAATAATTTTGAATCTACTTCTTCATTATTTTTATATTTGTTTACACCTACAATAATTTTTTCTTTATTTTCTATTTTTTTTTGGTATTCGTACGCACTTCTAGAGATTTCGTTATCAATAAAGCCATTATCAATAGCTGCAATTGCTCCACCCATTGAATCAATTTTTTCAATAATTTTTGTAGCACCATTAAGAATTTTTTGTGTCATTTCTTCAATAATATAGCTACCTCCAAATGGGTCAGGATATTCTGTAATCCCACTTTCATGTGCAATTATTTGTTGAGTCCTTAATGCAAGTTGTGCAGATTTAATTGATGGGAGTGCAAGTGCTTCATCTTTACTATTAGTGTGTAGTGATTGTGTACCACCAAAGATAGCAGACATTGCTTGAATAGTGGTTCTTACTATGTTATTATCAATTTGATTAGCAGTAAGTGTTGAGCCACCAGTTTGAGTATGAAATCTACAATGCATTGCTTTTTCATTTTTAACTGAGAATCTCTCTTTCATTATAGTCGACCATAATTTTCTAGCTGCCCTAAATTTAGAGATTTCCTCTAAAAATCCATTATGAGCATTAAAAAAAAATGATATCCGAGTACCAAATTTATTTGGATCCATCCCTTTATTTATTGCAGCTTCAATATAGGCAATCCCATTTGCAAATGTGAATGCAAGTTCCTGTTCAGCAGTACTCCCTGCTTCTCGAATATGGTATCCAGAGACTGAAATAGTATTCCAATTTGGGACATGGCTTTCACAAAATTCTAGAACATCTGTAATAAGTCTCATAGATGGTTCGGGTGGATATATATATGTTCCTCGAGCAGAATATTCTTTTAATATATCATTCTGAATTGTACCATTGAGTTTATTTGGGGAAATACCTTTATTTTCTGCAACAGAAATATATAGAGCTAACAAGATAGGTGCCGTGGCGTTTATTGTCATAGAAGTAGACACTTGGTCTAGAGGTATATTAGAAAATAATTTTTCCATATTTCTTAATGTTGAAATAGGAACTCCTACTTTACCTACTTCACCTTCAGCCATAATATGATCTGAGTCATAGCCAATTTGTGTTGGCAAATCAAACGCGACAGAAAGGCCCATAACACCTTGATCTAAAAGCATATGAAAACGTTTATTTGACTCTTCTGCAGATGTAAAACCAGCATATTGACGCATAGTCCAGATCTTATCTACATACATATTTTTATAAATTCCGCGTGTAAATGGATAATTTCCTGCCAGTTCTTTATTCATATGATATTTCTATCTTTTTTTAATTGCTGATATGCATCATTCACGGCTTTGAATTTTTCTTCTGCAAGGTTTTGCATTTCTTTACCTAAATGTGCGACTTTATCCGGGTGATATTTATTTGCCATTTTTCTATAAGAACGTTTAATATCATCATTTGTTGCTGATGGTGATACTTCAAGGATTTTATAGATTGCTTTTTCATCTTTAGAAAACATAGCTTTAATTGATTCATAGTCATTTTTATTTACATTAAGATAATTTGAAATAGTTTGGATTACTTGAATTTCTTTAGGATGAACATGTCCATCTGAAGCTGATAATCCATATAATATGTGGATCAATTCAAGTCTGCTTGGATGATCCATGGAGCGTTGAATTTGTCGGCAGACATCTCTCAATGGATATTCTTGCTCTAGTATATCCTTAAAAACACTCATGAGATCCTTTGTTTGTTGAACACCGAATTGCTGTTTTAAAAATGTTTTTACATAATCTAATTCCGATTTTAATAATTTTCCATCGGCTTTCATTACTTTTGCAAAAAGTACTAAAACCGATATAACAAAATCTCCGTGTTTAGTCTTGGGTCTTAATGTTTGATGAGAAATATTTCTATCACTTAGCGATGCATAAGTATATCCTAAAATTGCTCCGATAGGTCCAGCAAATACCCAACCTAAACTGCCCCATAATAATTTTTTATTTAATGACATATAAATTTAAAACTCTATTCCTACCTAAAATTTAGACATGAATTAATCAAAGACTAATAATTCAACATAGTTTTACAACCAAAATCCATTCATTATATTCTATTATGGGAATTCCGTTACGAATGAGACTTTTTCTTATTTGGTTTAAAATTTTTAGACCAAATCACAGCTTTAATTCGTTGGTGAAAATCAGTAAAACTGGGGAAGGAGTAAAAAATATTTTATTTTTATTACCTGCAGAAAAACAATTCGCACAAATTGCTGCCCATTTTATTAAATCCGGGAAGAAAAAAAATAATCTTAATTTAAACTATGTTTTGCATCAAAATAGTTTGGTTTATTATCAGGATGAATTATTTTCAAAAATGATTCTATTCACTGATGATGATTTGAATTGGTTTGGTGCAATAAAATCTAAACCAATTCTAAATAAAATAAATAACGCAAAATATGATGCGCTTATTGACCTCAATCAATCAGTCAATCAAACGTTATCTTTATTGACTATGGAATTAAATATCCCAATAAAAATAGGTTTTGAAACAGCATTCTCAGATCAGTTGTATTCTATAGTTATAGAACCACAAAAAAATGGATTTTTAGAAGAAAATTATATGATGATTGAACAAATCCTTGGTATTAAATAGCAAATTTAAATGTAACATTTTCCTTAGGTAAAATGATTGCCACCAGAGATACTGTCAACTATATTTGGCCCAGATTTTTGAGAGGAAAAAGTATGCTTGAAGGCATCATATGTCCAGTTTGTGAAAATACAATTGAAGAGATCGATCTTAAAGAATCTCTTAAATGTATTAATTGTAATGTTGATCTTAAAGATAGGCGATATCTTGATTTCTTAGAATTTCTTATGGCCAATGGTATAGTAGACAACTTGGACTTTTTTGATCAAGAAGTTTACAGCGATGATGTAGATGATTTGGATCAAACAAAAGAAGAAGAAGTAGACCCGGCTGAATTTGAAAAGAAAAAAGATTTATTTAATATTTATGAAAATGAACTTCATCCAAAAAATGTAGAAGAAGATGAAGGCATTAAGGATTATACAGAGTTTGATGGGATTAATGATGATTGGGAAGAATTTAATGAAAGGGATTTTTCTACAAAAAAAGGGAAGTAATTAATAATGAATAAAGATGAGAAAAATATCCAGCAGATCAATATTGAATTGGATGAAAAAATTAGTGCAGGTGAATATGCAAATTTTGTCGTAGTTACTCATTCTCCAGCAGAATTTGTAATGGACTTTACAAGAATTTTGCCGGGAGTTCCAAAAGCAAAAGTGCATTCTCGTATTATAATGGCTCCTCAACATGCAAAAGCATATTTGGGTGCTTTAAATGAGAATATTAAAAAATTTGAATCAAAGCACGGTGAAATAAAATTACCAAATAGAGAAGAAGGTTTTTCATCATTTGGTGTTAAACCTCCTAAAGATGGTCTTCCAAATTAAAATTTGAAAACTGGAGGTTCATCTTCATACCAAACCCAGGTCTTGCCTCGTTTTAATTCTCTCATTTTAATTATTACCCATAATGTTAAAATTAACCAGGCTATTGAATAGCCAATCATAGATCCTATAATCACATCCCCTGGAAAATGTGCTCCAACATATACTCGAGAGAATGCGATTAAAAATGAAAAGCTAAAAATAAAAAGCTTAGTTTTTTTATAAAAATATGAAAGAACAACAGCAAATGTAAATATATTTGCAGCATGATTAGATGGCATACTCCATTTACCACCTTTAGGAACAAGTAAATTCAATCCACCTAATTCGATATGTGAAGGTCTTAATCGCTCAAAAAGTGGTTTTAAAATTTGGAAACAAATTGCATCTGTTAGACTCAGACCAATGATTAATAAAACAAGGGTTATCCTACCTTTTTTTTTGCATTTCAATCCAAGATATATTATTAAAATAAGAATTGGAAAAGTCCAATTATTTGAATCTGTTATAAATGGCATTAATAAATCAAATAGATTATTAGAAAAATTTTGGTGAATCCAAAGTAAGATCTGCTTATCTAAAAAATCCAAATATTCAATCATATTATTTTAATAAACTATATTTTTACTATTATTCGACCTGTTTGTTGACCCTTTAAAATTTTATCAATTTCTTTGGCTAGGCTATCTAGGTGAACTATTTCACATATTGTATTTATGTCATCTAATTTCCATATTGATGAGAAATTGTTCCAAACATTTTTTCTAAATTCTATAGAACTTGTAGCAGAATCAACACCAACCAAACGATTTCCCCTTAAGATAAATGGAAAAACACTTGTCTCAAATTTAGGTCCTGCAACATTTCCACACGCAGTAATAATTCCATTATACCTCATGCTGGCGATAAGACAAGATAGGATTTGACCTCCAGCTACATCTATTGCTGCATTATACAGCCCTCTATTTAAAGGTAAGCGAGTAGATGAAATAAATTCTGTTCTTTGAATAATTTCAGAACATCCAATTTTCTTTAGAAAACTATATTGGTCTTGTTTTCCGGTAATCCCAGTTACCTCAGCTCCTAATAAAGATAGAAGATTTACTGCTATACTGCCCACTCCGCCAGTTGCACCACTTACAATTGTTTTTAATCCGTTTAATGAAAATTCTTTTTCTATTTCTTTTATACATAATCCTGCTGTTAGGCCAGCGGTTCCTATCATCATTGCTTCCTTAGTAGAAAAGGTGTCAGGACATTTTAGAGCCCAATTGCTTGGGACACGAATATATTCAGCGAAACCACCGCTTGTATTCATCCCAAGATCAAAGCCTGTAACAATTACTTTTTCTCCAGGGATAAAGCGCTTATCTCTAGATTCTTCAATGATACCAGCTGCGTCAATTCCGGGTGTATGTGGATATTCTTTTGTAATACCCTTTGCTCCTGATGCTGAGAGTGCATCCTTATAATTTAAAGATGAAAATTCAACTCGCACTAAAAGATCGCCATCAGGTAGATCATTAATAGATTTTTCCCCTACTTTATTTTCAAATGTGCCATCTGCTTTCTGTGTTGTAATTAATGCTTTAAAATACATAAGGGTTACCTATGAAAAGTGTTCTTTTATTTTTTACAAAATATTTTGCGGTATTATATAGTGGATTGTTGTGTTCTGTTAACTTCATTTTTTTTTATCCAGATTCCAAGAAGGTTTTCTTTTTTCAAAAAAAGAAGTTAATCCCTCTTGCCCTTCCTTATGAAGAATACAATCAGAAAATAATTCTGAAGCTTTTTGGAGATCAATATTATGTTTTGCAGAAATAATTTGTTTTGTTATTGCAATGGCATTAGGAGCACATTTTCTAACATCAGATTTGACTTTACCAATAATCTGATCTAGCTGATCTTTATTATAGGCTATATAATCTGCCATGCCCATCTCAAATGCTGTTTCTCCATTAAATGCACTTCCTAAAAGCATTATTTTTCTAGCTTGAGCAAAACCAAGTCTATTCAATACATAAGGAGCGATCTGAGCTGGAGTTAAACCGATTTTCGTTTCTGTTAGTGCATATCGCGCATCTGCCATTGTAATTAGTAAATCAGATGCACAGGTAATACCAAAAGATCCTGCCATACTCGCTCCTTCTACAGCTGAGACTGTAATTTGTGGTGCTTTACTGATTATTTTAAAAACCGAACCTGCCATCGTACTCATGTTGATAGCAAGATCTCTCACATTCTCTCTTGAAGTTACTATCTTTTTTATTCCATCAAGATCAGCCCCAGAACAGAAAACACTACCTTTTCCGCGGAACAATATACCTCTTATAGATCTATTATCATGTACAGATTCAATCGTATCCTTAATTTCATTCAGTAATTCACCAGATAGAGCATTCCTCTTTTCAGGTCGATTGAACCAAATTGTTAGCCAGTCATTATCAAGATCCAATATGCAATTATTGGTTTTTGGAAGTTTTATCATATAATTATTCCTAGTTTAAATTATTCTTATCTTTGAATTTCATTTTCCCATCTATTTATTCGTTTATTTGTTTTTCAAACCTGAATAGGATTTTTATTTCTTTCATAAAATATTGATGAAGAAAATAGGTCGAATTGAGTTAGGTGAATAATAATATCTATAGAGTCCAATTCTTAAGAATCCTATTCTTTGCACCAAACTATCTTAATCCAATGTTTTTAAGAATTTATAAATTAAATCAGTCTTCATTTTGGACCATATTCTGCTCTAAACATTATTGAAAATATACATGGTATTTATAATGCACCTAGCTTTACAGCGATCTCATCTGGGATTGGAATTTTATAATCAAGTAATTGTTGTGCATAGGATTTTCCCTGAGGGTCAATATTCAAACTTGCCATTCCACCTCCACCCAAAGAGTTTTTTAATAAAAAATTTATTCCATTAACGCCTGGGACATCCCAACTCATTACATCTCCTCTAATGACATGATTAAAATATTTTTGAATAGCTTTTGAAGTAAGGGCATTTTGAATAAATGGAAGATATTGTGGTTCTCTTGCTATTACACCAATATTTGCATGGTCGCCTTTATCGCCACTTCGTGCGAATGCAAGTTTTATCAATGGTACTGAAACTTTCATTCCTATATTTGAAACATTTGGAGTTACCCGTTGATTATTTTGTATAGGTATATAACCACCACTGCATGGAATATCAACCGTAATCAATTTATCATTTAGATCCATTATCACCGAAACCTCTTTTTTTGATAGGAGGAAAGAAAATAAATGTATTGAAGTAGATACAGAAGGGCGACCCCCAAGATAGTTCATCACACCTGGAGCGTTCCCTGTTACTGCCTGCGCCATTTCTTTGGACAAGATAATTAGGGCATCTTTTTGTTGATGAGTTGCTATAAGTCTAAGTACAATTTCTTTCGAATTGTCCTTACCATTTTTTGATCCATATATAGAATCTGTTCCTAGAAGATCATAAGATGTGTTACTGAATGGTGCAAAACCATTATTGGAAAGGATATGGTCGCATTTTTTTATGATTGTTTGGGCAATTAACTCACCTTTCTCTTTTGCAAATTTTCCTCCAATAACAAGTGTTCCTGAAACTCGGTAACCATTTATATAAGTAGCTGAGACCTTATAATGAGCCGTAGGTGCTGAACCAAGGGCTCCTTTTACTAATACACGATTATTTCCCAGATCCT
Organism: uncultured bacterium; assembly: GCA_964586315.1. Classification (GTDB taxonomy): domain Bacteria; phylum Fidelibacterota; class Marinisomatia; order Marinisomatales; family UBA1611; genus CAZEER01. The sequence goes on from CAZPHE010000011.1 coordinate 36,117, forward strand.
TAATAGTCACCTGAGTAAAATCGCAGACAACATCAGGTAGCAGATATTCAGAAGGGTTGCCTATTTCATACAAGAATTGTTCTGCAACAGTTCCAAAGGTTACGATACCGCCAGTGTCCTTAGGCTTAGTTACAATAAACTTACCATTAGATTCAATCTCGACAATGGGGAATCCTATATCTTCAAATCCATCGACCATTCTCCAATCTGTAAAATTTCCTCCCGTACATTGTGCTCCACATTCAATAATATGACCAGCTAGGCTTCCAGCGGAGAGCAAATCATAATCTTTCATAGACCAGCCAAACTCATATATAAGAGGCGCTAATACCAATGCGCTATCAACACATCTACCTGTTAAAACAATATCAGCTCCTTGTTCAAGCGCTGTAACTATTCCAGGAGCTCCAAGGTATGCATTGACACTTAGACAAGGATCTGGAAGAGGTTTATGGGTTTCCATCTCTACAATCCCAAGCTCTTTTAATCGAGGTAATTCTTTAATGAGGTTATCTCCAGTGACAACTGCAATGTTTAGGTCGATTTCTGCTTTTTTGGCTTCAGCCAAAAGAGCGTTTCGACATGCATTAAGGTTTAAACCACCTGCATTGGAAAGCATTTTTATGTTCTTTTTTTTGATTTGTTTTAATAGTGGGGCTATCTGTTTTACAAAATCAGTAGCATAACCCATTTCTGGGTTTTTCATTTGTGCACTCGCCAAAATAGACATGGTAACTTCAGCAAGAAAATCAGATACTAAGTAATCTAAGTTTGCTTTCTCAACCAATTGTTGGGCAGCAGTCGTTGTATCACCCCAAAATGCTGATGCACAGCCAATTTTTATTTTTTTCTGTTTCATCCCTTAGTTTCTTTTAGTTAAATCTTTTTCAGGATTATTAAGGGATTCACCAAGTCTTTTCATGATTACTGTTGCAGATTCAATACTCTCAACAGTCTCTACGCTCTTTCCAGCTGAATAATATTGCTTTTTATTTTGAGTATTTTTCAAACTATTATTTTTTGATAAATATTTTAGCTGGATAAATGAATTAAAGTTCAATATCATCCGTGCCGTATGTCTGTATTTGCTATTTAGTAGTTTTTTAAAAACCCAGGAATTATCTTTCCTAAATTTTTCTGATTTTATTACTGATACAGGAATGCCCGTTAAGCGAGTTGTAGACACAATATCTTTTTCAGATGAATCAACAATTGCATTTTTATAATCTTCAGGTGTGTTACACTCAGTAGTTGCAATAAATCTGGTACCCATTTGAACACCGTCATAACCGATTTTCATCGCCTGATTTAACTCCATTTCGCTTCCAATTCCACCGGCACAGATAAGTGGCAGACCTAAGTCATGGAGCTCTTCATACATTTTCTCCATAGAAGAAAGACCTAAGTGACCACCGGCACGGTTGTTAACGCAGATAAGCCCATCAACTCCAGAGTCTTGTCCTTTTTGGGCCCAGTATCGATTTGTAACATCGTGATATACATATCCCTCATCAGAATGAACTCGTTCGCATACCCAGTTTGGCTTACCAAGAGATGTGACGAAAAATTTGATTCCTTCCTCCAAGGCTATATCAATCCAGGTTGACATACGGTTGAGGTATTTCTTGCTACCTTTTTCGATTAAGGCATTGAATCCAATGGGTTTATTTGTTAGCGATTTAATATATTGAATTCCTTCACGAAGGTCCCAACCATGAACATAATTAAGGCTAGCAGGCTGTATAATTGCCATGCCACCACCATTTGCGGCAGCTGCCACAAGTTCTGGATTAGAGCAGGGATACATGGCACCACATATGATTGGAAATTCAATGCTTGCATGCTGAGTTAAACGGGTTTGCAGTGTTTGTGAATTATTCATAGAATTCTAAGATTAACTTTAGCATAGCCTGATAATTTTTTATCACCATTTGAATTTGAAACTTCTAAATCTAATATAATTAATTTGTGCCCATCATTATTTTTTTGTTCCCTAATAAATCCTGAGCAAGTTAAAGTATCTCCTATCTCTGTTATTGAACAAAACTGTACACCAAACTCTTTAATCGAAGATTGAGGAATAATATTTGTCAAAGCACGACCTAGATATGCCATAACAAGCATACCATGTGCGATGACATCCTTAAGACCAGATTGTTTTGCAAAATTCAAATCAATAAGGATTGGGTTATGATCACCTGAAGCACCTGCATAAAGAGCTAGAATTGTGCGTGAAATAGGTTTTAAAGTTAATTTCGGAATTTGGTCCCCATTATTTGCATTGTCATAATTCCAGCCTTCCATAAGTTAACGTACAACTAGCGTAGATGATGCTTCAGCTACTTTAGACTGGTTTTGGTTTGTATAATGGGATGTGAAAATGACAAACTGTAAGATTCCCTCTTTTTTATCATACATATCTGAGATTGTGCTCTTCATAGTTATTGTATCTCCAGCATACACTTGCTCAAGATAGATGTACCTTTGTTTGGCATGAAGTAATTGCCCTATATCAATATTTAGGTCTTCTAAGTATTGGTAAGGTTTATCTTTTTCCATCCCAATGGTTGTTAAAAAAGTTGGTGGGGCTAGAAGGGAAGGATGTCCTTGCTCGATTGCATAGAATTCATCGAAATAGATGGGGTCAGTTTGTCCCGTAGCTTTGGAAAAAAACTTTAGGCGTTGTTTCTCAATATTGAAGACTACAGGTGGATATTCTTTACCAATTAATGATCTATTAAGCATATGATAATCACTTGTTAAAAATTATCTCCTGATTGTGCCATTTCAAGCAGCAGTTTTGGTGGGGTAAAACGTTTGCCGTATTTTTCTGCAAGTTCTTGGGAACGATTTCGAAAAGCTATAATACCATAGTCATTGACAAATTGCAATGTACCACCTTTAAAAGATGGGAATCCCCATCCTAAAATACTCCCAATATTGGCATCATTAACGGATGTGAGTACGTGCTCTTCATAACAGCGTATTGTTTCCAATGACTGAGAAAAATAAAACCGATCTATCATTTCATCTTGTGAAATCTGGTTTTTAGAAGGAGGGAAGTGTTTTTCAAGATCAGTCCATAGATATTTTTTATCATTATCAGGATATTCATAAAATCCTCCATTGCCTGCTCGTCCAGTCCGTTTTGCTTTTTTTGTCATAAAATCAATGACTGGATCCCACGAACCTGTTGTGTATTCCTTTCCTTCAGATTCTAAGTTTTTCCAGGTTTGGTTTCTTATGTGGGCTACAAGTTCAATATTGATTTCATCAGTTACTGCCAAAGGACCAACAGGAAATCCAGCCTGAGTACCTGCGTTTTCAATTGCTTTTGGACTATTACCTTCTGCCAGCATTGCCATTCCTTCACAGATATAGCGATCAAATACGCGGGTTGTATAAAATCCCAGACTATCATTGACAACAATTGGAGTCTTATTAATCTTTAAAACAAAATCAAAAGCTTTAGCAAGAGTTTCAGAGTCCGTCTTTTCGCCTTTAATAATTTCGACAAGTTTCATTTTATGAACAGGAGAAAAGAAATGCATACCAATAAATCTTTCAGGTCTGGATGATTTTTTTGCTAGACTGGTAATAGGAATAGTGGATGTATTAGAAGCAAATATTCCATAAGGATCCATGAAAGTTTCTGCTTGTCTAATTACCTTGTTTTTTAATTCACGGTCTTCAAATACAGCTTCAATGATTAGATCACAGCTTTCAAGATATTTGTAATCATGAGTTGGGGTGATTAGGTTAAGAGTTTGGTTTATTATCTCCGGTTTGACCAATCTAGACTTTAAACTGTTTTCTAAAATTATTTTAATTCGCTCTAATCCATTATTTGCATTATTTTGATTGGAATCGATCATAATTACTTGCATACCTGCCAAGGCAGACACATATGCAATACCATGCCCCATTAGACCAGAGCCTAAAACACCGACTTTAGATATTTTAGTGGGACCTATTTCAGCAGGACGGCTGGAGCTTGAATTCAAATCAATCATTTGTAAATATAAGTGTAGACGTTAGTAATTAACACATTTCATCTAAGATGTAAGTAATAAATTAATCATAAAATAATTTTCATTTCTGAAAACTATTTTAACTATTCTGAATTAGAATTTTGTTTGCAATCTTAAAATCATAACCCGTCCTAGCGATGGCCCACCAATAATCTCAGTGTGTTTGTGGCCTAGCAGGTTTGAAACAGTGAAATTTATCTTTAGGTATTTATTGATTTCATAGCCTAAATGAATATCAAATATTGTATAGGGTTTAATATCTCCAAAATAGATTCCTGAGGACCATTTAAAACCATCTACATAGCGGGCATTTAATGAAGCGGTTGCAGGCCAGCGTCTAGGATTATATTGAAATTTCATTCCGGCTTTATGCCGAGGTGCATTAATGGGATCTTCAGAATTTGTGATAGGATTAAAAAATTCTGTCATGCCCAGGTGAGAATAAGTCAAGTCCAGCGACCACTCCAGGTCTATGAGAGCTGTTATGCTTGCATCAAAACCCCACATGTCTACTTCGCCATAATTGATGTATCCAACCACCACGGGTGGGGTATAACCTGGAATCGTATCCATTGCAATTACACCTTCTATGGCTCCACGCCAGTGGTTAAATGATTCGTCATAATCTTCCTGATCAACGATAATATTATTGGCGATATCCCCGATTGTATTCATAAGGCTATCTCCATCATAATCTGTCTCAAGAACTGATTTTTCAATAACAATAGGCGTAATAAAGGTCACGGGACTTACAAAACTGCTATAATGGCTTGTATAAAGATCCAGAGTTCCAAATATGCGATCATTTAGTCTACCTTTATACCCCAGTTCCCAGGATTTAACAATTTCAGGTTCAATCTCAGGTAAGTCATTAACTGTTTTTCCGTAGAACCCTTCGATTTTTGGATCAGTGGATGGATAAAAGAATATGGTTTCACTTGTATCTACCGGTACATATGCGCCTTCATATGGTTTATAATAGTAGGGATTTCCCAATGGATCTCTTGGAAAAACATACCCACCATCAGCCCCTCGCGCATACACTTTAAAGACAGAAACACGGGTCACAAAAATATCAAGGAATAAAGCCTGGTTTGATGGAGTGTTGAAGGCCGTGGCCCATGTTAACCTGAAATTTTGGTTTTCTTTTGGACGATATACCAATCCAACCTTTGGTGAAAGTTGGATCCCATCAGTTTTGTCAAAATTGAATTTCCAATCAAATGGACTGTATCCTGTTCCATATCCTTGATTGTTGAACTGAATCATATCAGAAAGCCGATCATGGATATCAAAACGGGTTGCCTGAATAAATTCCCAATTTTTATTCAGTTTCCAATTAAACTGGTAATAAGCACCTAACTCGTTTACCGTGTAACGGTTATCCTCCGCTGCTTCATCAATTCCTTCATCAATGTTCTCATCAATTTTGCCATCACCATCATTATCCTTTTCATCCGCGTACACAAGAAATTGTTGTCCTCCTAGCCATTGTACTCCTGGTTCAACTATTTCACCTCGCTCAAAGGTACCACTTCCATCAGAGTCAACATAATCAGGTATCCCATTTCCATTGAGATCATCAAAATCATCACTATCACCATCATTATCCAACCCATCAGCAATGGCACCTAAAACAGCATCAATGCCAGCAGAATCTATAGGATTTGCAAATTGTGACAGATCTTCTGTGTCCCATCTGGTGTACCCTTCGCCATCATCGTACCAGGTGTTGTCGTTTTTATCATCAAAGATATAAGGAGATCCACCTTCGCCATTCCCATTATTATCTCGTCTATCTGTATAATTTTTATCGGATAATATGGTGCCACGTGTATCAGGCATAGTCAGGAAATAATCCACGCCCCATACAAAACGTATGTCACTGTTTTTCCATTCATTTACATGTTGAAACTGAGCGCTAAATTTTTTGGATCGATCATAAATAATGCTTCCCGTTGCAAGATTTCGAGTAGGATGATTTGGGTCTCCAGAGTAACTGGAATTCATGTAACTTTGAAAAAAGAAATTTTTATATCGAGCCTTTCCTTGGTAGTATCGATAAACCCAACCATCCGCAAGATATCGGGCAATTCCTGTAATGTTAATATTTCGTGCCCAAGCAAATCCATGAGACATGCTTACAACCAAATCAGGATTTGGTTCCCAATCCAAACGGAGATCATAACGGTAATTTCGTACTTTGAACTCAGGATAATCATGGATACCATCATCATTAGCATCTTTATATATATTGCTGAGTCCACCATAATTAACAGAAAAGTCCTTTTCATCAAATTCATCCACACCATTTTCACCTGGACTTGGTTTACCATCTCCATCCGTATCGTTATTACTGAATATATCCCAGATAGGCACACTTTCCCCATCAATTATTTCTGTGTTCCCATTCAAATTTTCAAATGTTTCTCCATCCCATATACCATTTCCTTCTCCATAATCAGGTGCAATATCACCATCATCATCATAATCACCATCACCATTTTGGTCTTCGGCAGGTATCCCATCTAATCCAAAATCTAACAAAATAAGGTTACCAAAAATTTCTGCATATCCTTCTCTTACATCAGGATCATACCTCCCATTTCCATTTAAGTCTGTAAAAGGTTCAAAAGGGATATCATATGCATTGCCTAATGCATCCTTAAAGAGTCCCCAATCATTATCATCATCGATTCCATTTGTGCCCCAATCATCATCGTATATTCCATTTCCATTTGTATCAAATACGATATTTCCTTCAGAATCATACTTGTAATTACCAAATCCGAACTTGTGTGTAGAGTCTAGAACGCTCCATGTAGAATCAGGTGTAGAGTAATTGGTGGTGGTAGGGTCCAAATTAACTAGGTCAGTTGTACTTCCAAATCTATCTAACCATGCACTTCCTAATTCATCACTTTCATCTACAAGTCCATCTCCATCATTATCTACACCATCTACCCAAGCTTCTTCCTCATCATCGATTCCTATATCAATTTGCTCATCAATATATCCATTGCCATCGTTATCGATCCCATCTGCATAATAATAACCGAGTTTTTCTTCTGTAACAAACCAAAGTACATTTCCATTTTCTAATTCATATCGATTAAATTCATCATTAGAAGCGATATCAATCATTTCTTGGGTGATAACAGGTGATCCATCTTCTCCACCAACTGATGCTATACCGTCCCCCCAATAGAATCCCACCCAGGATTCATCAGCGCCACTTACATGATCAATCATTGCTTCTGTAAATATTGGATTACTAGTTTCTGTTGCAAGTCTCCCACCTCTATCTAATCTATCATGCTTTAAATTTGGTCGTCCAATAAAAACGGGATCATGCCCCTCATGTTCATCTGGGTTGAAATGGGTCCAGTCCTGACCTGCAAGTGCGACACCAGAGACTTTAAATCCAAAATCACCAAATTTATGTGCTGTTCTAAATGTCAATTTTTTTAAGAGATCAGTATCATTTTGACTTAAAAGACCACCTTGAATATTGATGCTTGTCCCCGTATTTCTGATTGGGGATGATGTAACAATATTTAATACACCACTATGGGCATTTGGACCATAGAGTGCAGATGCGGGACCCAGAACAACTTCAATCTGTTCAACATCTTCAAAGGATACAGGGATAACATTGTATGCTGTCAATCTGAGAGAGGGTACATTTGCCATACGACCATCTGTCAGAGTAAGGAGCCGAGAACTAAAAGATGAATTAAATCCTCGAGCTGTCATGTTATAACTGTCAATCCCGGATTGGGTAAAGTCAATTCCCTTAGTTCCTTTTAGATAATCCCCAAGATTAGTATTACTTTCACGTCTGATTTGTGCTTTAGATATTACTGAAATAGCCGCAGGAGCATCTTCAACACGTTCTCTTCGTCTTGATGCAGTAACCACATAAGTTTCCATTTCGATTGCTTCTGGTTGAAGCGCTAAATCCTTTATGAATTTTTGACCACTCTCCAAAGTAATCTTTTCTTTATAGTTTTGATAACCAATATAAGAGACCATGATTGTATAGGTACCAGGGATTAATTGTTTGATTATATATCGACCATCAACATCTGTTGCTGAACCCTGATCTGTACCTTCAATCACTACATTTGCACCAATTAACGGAAAATCATTTGTGGAGTCAGTAACTCTTCCTGAGATTTCCCCTCCTTGGGCAAATAAAATAGAAATATTTATGATGATTAATAAAAAATATATTTTCAACATATCCTCATTCAATGGCAAACAGCCCCGTAAAACGAGGCTGTTTGTTGTAAATATCGCTAATGTATCTAATGGATACTATTTTAAGAGCAGCATTTTACCTTTATGAATCCGATTATCAGAACGTACTTCATAGAAGTAAACTCCACTTGGTACTTTATTCCCATTATGATCTTTACCATACCAGGTAATATCATAAGTGCCTGCGGATAGTTCACCATTATGTGTTATTGCAACTTCTTCTCCGATGATGGAATAAATTGTTACTTTAACATCAGAAAATTTTTCAGTTGCGAAACGAATCTTTGTTGAGGGGTTAAATGGATTTGGATAATTCCCATATAGTTCAAATTTTTCTGCTATAGGGGCATCATCAACTTCAGCGGTACTGCCAGCATAAGTCCAGAATGTATTGACCCTTTGAGTTGTGTTATCTGGTATACATCTGTTATCCACTTCAAAAACCAAGCGTCCAATACCTTCATATGGATCATAATCCGCATCGGAATCATCAACCCAGCAATCTGGACAATTTTGTGTTACTCCAACCAGTATCATTGTTGGACCGGCTTCAAGAACTGCAGCACATTCATCTGCAGATGCACCTGTTCCTAGGCACGCAACGTAATCTGCGTATAGAGAACTAGCAACTCCTGCAGCGATTGCAGCAGCTGTGTCAGCCCCGACGTATATAAATGCAACTGAATCTGCAGCAGCAGTCAGTGCACTTTCAAGATCTGCTCCGGCAGCCAGAAATGCTTCCAAGACTCCAGAAAACGTACCTGATGCTTCCAAAAAATTGTAGGTAAAGAAATACCCTGTTGGGGCTAGAGGTTCATCGCCACTAAAAGGGACACCATCTCCAGCAGCTGGGTCAAATAAATACCCATGGTTTGTATCCACTACACCAACAGGGAGAGTATCTCCAGTTATTGGATCGATTGTAAAAGTTTCTGAGTTCGTTGGGTCAATTGGATGTCCTGTACCGCCTAGAATGGGTACTGTAAAATCTGATATACTGTCACCTGTCCAGGCTAAGGCTTCCCATATTTCATTTGCATAGTAGTATAAGTAGGCCTCCATATTGTTAATTGTTACAGTATCGCCAGGAGAAACGGGTACGCCTGTGAAACCATTTAACTGTCCTGCATCATTTACACCTAGGCCACTTGCGGTCCCATCATGGGCTTCCCAGAAGATTTCCAAATCTGTGGGAACAGTATGGTCCGCATCTTCATAATCGATCGTGACCATACCCCAGTTTTCCATATCAGAACCTACACCGTAATCAACACCGTATTGTCCATTCAAAAGATCTGCGGCACCAAATTGCGCAAAAACAGATGATAATGAAATTCCCCACCCCATCGAGTATGCGTTTGCATCATCTGGATGAGTAAATCCTGGAGTACTAGTCCATGTTCCATTTTCAGAAACACTAGGTACTGTTGCATAGGTGGAACAGTTTTCCGTTTCAGTAGTTGGGTAGGTACTTCCATCATTAATAGTAAAAGTACCATCGTCATTTAAATCCACATTCATGGCAACCCCAAACATTGAAAGTAATGTTTCATTAATTAATGGAACAAGAGCAACAGCGATCGTATCTCCAATAGCATATTGTTTCAAAGTATGAGTATATCCCATGCCAGCAGCTGCAGCTGCTGAACTAGGCCATGATGCAGTCACTGCATAGGATCCATTTGCTGAATCTTCTGGGCTGTCAAATTCACGTACTTCATAGGTGTATTCAACAATTGCAGCATTCA
>CAZPHE010000012.1:0-45665 GCA_964586315.1 uncultured bacterium
TATACTTATACTAAAAATGGATAAGGTACCCAATCCAGAGAATATTACCGCCTGGCAAGCAAAATCAGGATGGTTTTATATTACTTTATATAAAGTGGGAGGTGATTCAGCATCCCTCAACCAAAAAAATTTACCTTTGGATATAATTAATTTTCAAATTATTAAAGAAAATGAGTCTCTACAAATAGGACTAAGATTAAAAGAACCAATTGAGAATTATGAGTTTGAATTTTTGAAAAATTTAAATACTATTGCTGCATCTCTCCATTACTCAACGCAATATTTTGCGAAATTCAAATCTGTAAAAAGAAAAAGTAATATTGAAGCTCAGAAAGGGATACCAAAAGGAATCAAAACATGGCTAAATCTAATAGGAACAGGTATTACTATTTCTGGACTTTTAAAGGATAAAAATTCACATATGAACCACATGACTACAGTAGGTATATTAATATTATTATCTAATTATTTAATTGATAAAATATGGGGTAATATTTGATGGATTGGATGTTTTACTTTTCAATATTCTGGGCAATAGCATTCATTGGGATGGGTCTTTATCTACGTTATAAATATAAAGATAGGTTTGATGACCTGGATCAATAGATTAGTTGTATATTTTGGAATGCTATCTATAATCGCAGGTTCATCAATTACTGTTAGCGAATCTTTTAATATACTAAAAGGTAATAGTGGCCCTATTCATGCTACACCTCATATAACAAATATCATCAGAAATGGCACAAATGACTTATCTGATAAAGAAAAAAACGAAATATCGAGTATTGGTTTAGAAATAAAATTTGGACAAATTGAATCAATTGTACCCAACGATCTGGATCAAATTTATGATTCTGATCATTTTAGAATTTTTTATACTCTTGAAGGAAGTGATGCTGTAGAGAATCTTGATTATGTTGTAACAATGTCACAAATTTTTGAACAGGTTTATTCTTTTTTTACCGATACCCTAGGTTATGACCCCCCTCCTCCTGATCCTGAAAGTAATCACAATCTATATGAAATATATGTTGAAAATTTACCAACCTACTATTTTGGAATAACTTACACTACGAATGCAAATATAACCGCTCCTGCATGTGTAAGCTATATACGCATGCGCAATAATTATTCTGGATCTCAGTTTAGCGATCACACAGAACTGGAGAATATAAAAGTTACAGCTGTACATGAATTTTTTCATTCAATACAATTTGGATACAATTGCTATGAGAGATTATGGTTTATGGAAGCCACTGCTGTATGGAGTGAAGATGAATTATATAATGGGATTAATGATTTATATCGCTATCTCCCTTCATGGTTTTCTAATCCAGATAAACCAATTGATCATGAAAGTAATCATATGTATGGAACATTTATATATTTCCAATATATTGATGAACATCTAGGTGGACCTGAAACAATTAAAACTTGTTGGGAAAATTCTAATAATATGGCAAGCCAGGTTCAGGATATTAGTTTTAATGCTATCGATGCAGCGCTATTAGAACAAAACTCATCATTCGAAGACACATATGTGCGTATGCGTATCGCTAACAGAATTTTAAGCCAAAATGCAGGGATTTATTCATATGTAGAGGCAGAAGGGTATAAATCTGCTGCAAATATTCCACCAGAAGAATATATATCTTTTCAAAAAGGTGATGATCAATCTATTAATAACCAGTCACTAGATTTAAATGAAAGCATCTACTACTCTTTAGTCACTTCAAATCCTGTAAAAATTGATCTATTTACACTAAATGAAAAAGTAATATTATCATCCATTATAAAACATCAAGACAGTAATCAATGGACAATTAGGTCTAATAACGAAATTAATATTGATACTGAATTGAAAATTGAATGGATATCTTTAATTGTTTCTGCATTAGGCAGAGAAAAAACTGATTGGGGTTTTACACTTTTACTTTCAGATGGATATTCAGAAGATTTTACTTTTTATCAACCCTACCCTAATCCATCTTTTGGAGAATCTATTTTTATTGATCTCCAAGTGATTAATAACCAAACAATTTCTACTACTATTTTTGATGTTATGGGTAGGAGAATTTGGACTTCATCAAATAGCTTTACTGAACCAGAATTTGTGACTTTAGTTTGGAATGGCACTAACACTTTTGGAAGACGGGTTTCAAATGGCGTTTATTTTATTAAAGCGGAAGGAAAAAAGATGGGAGATATCCATAAGATAATTTTACTCAAAAATAAATGAGTGTTTTTATATTGATTCACTGATTCTTCTTATCTGAACAAGTATTTCCAAATATTCTTTCATCCCTTCTTCATATCGTTGTATATATTTCATCTTTTCTGAGTTTTTAGGAATTAGTAAAACATAACCTCCCGCTTCTTTTCGAGCAATATGATCTATATTTGATAAAAATTTTTCATACGCATCAAGCTTTAATCTATATTTCTCAATTGTCTTTGAAATTTTAATAATATGTTTAGAATAAGTTGAATTTGGGCTAATAAATAGTGCTTTATTTAACTCTTTATTGAATCTATTTAGATTAACAGATATTTCTGCTTCACGTTTATATTTAAGTTCAAATAAACTTTGTTTTAGTGGTAAAGATTCTTCATCAATAAATAATAATATTTTCTTATCAAGTTTGAAACCTTTCCTAAGTTTTTTAAGACTTTTAAAATATTCTTCTAGAGATTTTTTAATTTTCTTCCTATCACTTTGTATCATAGACCTATAGGATTTAGTTGTATCGTTTGGTACTGTATCTAAACTATCAGATGGATCACCTTTCATTTTTGAAACCAAACTATCTAGATTGGTCATTATACTATCTATGAAATCAACAGAAAATTGGAGTGATTCATAATGAGGATTTAATTTTTCATAAACTTGAAAATCATTCTTTAAATAATATTTCAGTTGAGGTTTCATAATCTTATTCAAATCTTTTATCTCTTTTTTCGTTTTAACTAACCAATCTCTCGTATCAAGAAGACGCACATCAAGTGAATAAAGATCGTCAAAATTCCAAGATTTACTTTTTTCAGCACAGCTTAAATACAAAAAAAGGATCCCTGCTATTGCAAAAATCCTTATAGGATATCTTAAATATTGTAACAATCTTACAATTTTCCTTCCTGGTCCATTCTATATAAATCATCAAACCCACCAATTGTCTGATTATTTATCACAATCTGAGGGACAGTTCTACCACCTGTTAAATTAAATAAATCTTCCCGAGACCATCCTTTTTCTTCAATATCAACCTCATCATAAGTAAAACCTTTTTCAGTAAGCAACCTCTTTGCAGATTTGCATGGCCCGCACCACGATGTTGAATATATTATAATAGACTTTTTCATTATTTAAGGAACATTAGTTTTTGAATTTTTTTCTTATTATTTAACCTTACCAGAGCAAAATACGATCCTGACGCCAATATCTGCCCATATCCATTAGTACCATTCCAAGAAAATTTATATTTCCCTTTAGGCAAAAATCCATTATGAATTGTTGCTACTTCCCTTCCAAGAATATCGATTATAGAAATAGTTACTTCACCATTTTCAGAAATATCTAAATCAAAGTTTGTTTTTGGATTGAAAGGATTCGGGTATACCTGGCTTAAATTAAATTTATTTGATACAAAATCATCATTAATCTCTAAAGGAGCTATATAATTGATTGGAGCATCTGTTGTGAAGCGAATTGCTCGTTCATTTTGCAAGGGTGCAGCTCCTGGGGAGTATACATTATTAAATACATATTGAAGACCATAGTTTTTTTCTGGAGCTTCAATACCTACGGTTGAATAATTTTTTGTTACATCTACATCTTCAATTTCTAAATAAAGGAAATCAATTACTCCATCACCACTATTTGTAGAAATAGAATTTTGATTATATAGGATAATTTCAAATGTTTCTTCTGTGGTTTCATCATATCCATTTAAAGCTCTTGACCACTCAATTATAAATCTTCCAATTTCTTCATCATACCATGTATAAATGTTTATCCACTTATCAATCTCACCATCACCATCGGTATCAATAGTTTCTAAATCATCTGAAAATGGAGCTAAAAGTGCTTTTGGACCCATATACATTGGGATTGACATATTCCAAAAATAATCAATATTACAAGGTTCAAAAGATGCCCAACCATTAGAATTTATTGTAATAGTTTCATAATTAATTCCATGATATTTAAATATAAAGGGTAATACTAAATCTACATGGTCATCATCATCTAATTGATAATGTGTACCATTAGTTCCTCCATAATTTGGATCTAATTCTATCCAATTAAAATGTGGTTTTGAATCAAACCCTTCATCCGTATCATCAAAGGCCCAATATCCGTAATTATTTGGTGAAACAGGATAATTATCTGTTGGTGGAACAATATTTAATTGTACATTTTGAGAAAAGAACGAATATTCATTTTTTACAAATTTAACCAAAAATGTTATGGCACTTCCATATGCTACATCACCTAAATCAATTGAATAATTAGTTACATGACTAGATGTTTGGAATGATGAAAAACTTGAAAGTATATACGATGATCCATTAAGTATTACTTCAGCTCCATCTGATTGAGCAGATATTTCTAAAAAAATATCTGTATAAGACCCTCTAGAATAATTAGTGATTAATAGGTTAGGTTCAAAAACAGCATTAGAAGAAACTTGGTTCTCAAATTCAATTCCAAAAACTGGTTGTTCTATATTAACAATAAAATTGCAAATTATATTTTCATTATTATCTTGAAGTTTTCCAATAATACCTTGACCCATATCTAGGCCATAACAAACAAACTGTATACTTTCTAATTCAGAAATAGAATTCGCTGAGACTGAAGGAACATCTATAGCAATATTATTTGGCACAACATAATCTGAAAATATTACTTCGCCAGTAAAAGCATCTGATGCTGTATCAGAAATATTTTCTATATTTAGTGTCAAATTAATTTGTTCTGAAAGAGTTGGTTTATTAGATCCAAACTCGCCCATAATAATCATATCATTTAAAACAAGTGCATTGTTTGGATTTTCAACTATGATATCAGTATACCCCTGAATAAAACCACCCTTATTCGCATAGAGATCAAAACTATAAATATCATTTACATTGATACTTGCTATAAACCTGCCACTTTCATCAGTAATCCCTTTCGAAAATATTTCCCCATTATTCATTACACTAATTACGGCGCCAGAAACAGGTTCACCATTTTGATTTTCTATCAAAACATCTAATAATCCATCAACTTTAGTTAGTGGTTCTAGGTTAAAACTAAACTGATTTGGTCTATTAATATACACTTGCAATGACGGGTCGCCTAAAATATTATATACATGAGAATAAAATTCCTGAGCCTCACCTGGACCATTTTGCGCAGGAAATTCTTTTACCAATCCAGATTGTCCTGCTTGCATAGCAGGACCAAGTTCAAATACTTGATGATTTAGCATTGCATCATACATGTAAGCATTGATTACATTATTATATTTTGTACTTGTATGTAAATCAGATGGTCCGATAAATGCAACTCCTCCTTTTGGAACTGTAGGTGTTCCACCACGGATAACTGCTTCCGCTAAACAGGGATCAACGTTATTTGCAAAATCATTTGAATTACATACGTAGCTAAAAAAAACAGGTGTAAGCCAACCATTGTTTAATTCGTTCACATTATCAACATGGAACTCTGGATAGTGCCAACCATTTGCATCTCCCCATCCTCTATAGTTTACAATTCCAACACCTTCATCAATAATTGGAATAATATAAGGTGCACCTTGCTGGATGGGAGGATAAAAAACTGTGTCGATCTGATTGTACCCAAAATCTAATAACTCATCCATCAACCAGTAAGATGTCCATTTCGGAGTAATGGGAATAGGATAAGTATTTGCATAATTACCTGCAACTATAAGACCCCGATCTAGCCAATCACTGTCAAATGCTAATGGATCTCTGGCATATTGAATTATCTTTGACATGATGACTGCAAGATCGGAAAGTGAATCTATAGATAATCTTCCAATAAATACATCTGGAGTAGAATCATCACCAACTAAGTGAGTGTACTGTTGGTCTGTAACATCATTCTCTGGACCATAATAAAAAGATGGGAATTCTGCAAAACCGTCAACATCACCAATTAATAAAACATATTCAAGCATAGGGTCTTCTACCAGTTTAGATGCGATAGAGTTCTTGATATTTGCAGGAGTTCCTCCAGCTTCGGAAAGAGAAAATAGATAGACATCAAAGCCTTGGGATTTTTTGAATACTACAAAATCATTGAGATACTCTATAACGCCATCTGGCGCAATAATTAAATAACTTCCTCTCTGAGGGTTAATCTGTGCAGGTAAAATATCATAATTATTTGTAATTATATTAGTGAAAGCTAAAGGTATTGGATGGTTTAGGAATTGTTCTTTTGATTGACCTCTAAAAGAAATTTCAGAAGCATTTAGAAATGAAAAGTATAATGATATATAAATTAATGTTTTAGAACGATACATTTTTTTACAGCTTGCTCAGTTAAAGTTTCAACCCGAATAAAATATATTCCTGAACTGATTGGAAGTCCTTTTTGTTTATCAAGATTGAGGCTTATGAAGTGATTTCCTGATTTTAGATTCCTAAGATCCTTAGAAAAAATATTTTGCCCTAATAAATTAAAAATATAAACCATGGCATTTCCACCAGAAAAGTTCAATAAATTAATTCCAATTTTTCCATAGGAAGGATTTGGAAAAATATTGTTAATACTAAGTGGTATTTTTGGTAATGAATTATTGTGTACCCTATGAATATCAAGATATTCATCATATAATGAAAACAGTTTTAACTTTTCAATCTCCCATCCTCTGTAATTAACGGTTTGATCTGGGGAAAATTCCAGGCGAACTTTTACATTCTGAATGGTACTATCCAATACGATACTGATGATATCTTTATTAAATCCATCCCAAGAATCACCTGTCCATGAATCCAAACCAAGAACTGAATTATCTTCCTCAAGTAAATATATTGTAATTGGATCTTCATCCCATTCTGTTTCATAGCGATGATTTATTGAAATAACTGCACGATTACTGCCCGAAATATCGATTAAATCAGACTCTATCCATTGAGAAGTATGTGAAGTATCTCCATTCGTATACAACATATCTTCTTGTGATTTAAGAATTAAATTATCTAGATACCATGATCCTACAGAGTTCTCCATTGGCCAATTATCACTTATCACAGTTAAGTCACCTGTCTTGTAAGGAATGCTGATCTCAATATCCGATTCTATAAATATTGTTTTTTTCCATGGCACAAAATTACCATCCATTAGAAATTCAATTGTATACCCTCCTTCTTGAAGTCCAAAATAATTATCACTAGATACGATTTCTATTGGACTAATAACAAATTCATTTGTGATGGTACCAGTTACGGTGTGATTTTCAAAATCTTCATGAACTAACTTAAGATTAACCTGGTAAATTGGAGCAGGATAGAGAAAAATATCCTGTGTTGTAATCCCACTATTATTTGCAACAAGAAAGATTTGCTGTTCTATATAACCATTCGCTCTAAATGAAAATGTATAAGTACCTACATCCAGGATACGTCTGTAACGACCGAATTCATTAGTTAAACGAGGTTTTAATACAGATCCTGAGTGTTCCACTACTTCAACAATAACATCATCTAGAGCTTGATTTGTGGTAGCATCATAAACAATACCCGTAATTTGTGATGCATCTGTATAATATCCAATTGCACGATCCATTAAATAAATCATTGCAGGCTTTGTTCTTTCAATGGTGTTTTCAATCAGCAAACTATCAGGCTGTAAATTTGAAGTTCCACATTCAATAAGGTATTGGATACAACCTGTCTCTCGGTAAAACCAATCATGGAGTTTTCCATTACGTGATCCACTGAAAACCGATAAATAAGTGCTCGTTCCATCTTCAGTTTCAATAAGGTTGGCAAAATCATCTGCTATGGATTTCATTATATTTAAATCTGGAGCTTCTTTATCATCTTCCCACTTCCAAGATGTGAATACTTTTTCAGATAAATTTCCTGACCTAGAGCTATGCCATACAATTGAAAATACAAAATCATTTTCAAGAGCCAAGTCTTTAATTGCAATAGCTTCGCTCTCAGAAAATGGTTGTTCACCTTTATAATAATCATAGTGTGATGCATAATCAGAATTATCAGGTTCAAGAAAGGTATCTCCAAACACCCAATTAAAACTAAAATTTCTGTTTAGATCTACTCCATCAATATCATTACCTATTGATGGTTCATAATCAAAAATATTATTAGGAAATGGACCTTCTGGTGAAAGATCTCTTTTATTTTTTCTATAACTGAGATCGAGTTCATCATGAACTACATTTAGTCCTTCAGGGTTTGCAGTCGGAATAATCCAAATATCAAGGTATTGTTTTAAAATATTCATATGCGAAAGAATATTAGCATCTGGAAAAAGTAAATCTGTTATTAATTCAATCACAATTTCGATTCCTAATATTTCTTCTGCATGAACCTGGCCAACAAAAAGAACTCTTGGTTCATCTTCTTTAATATCTGCGTTATCTGAAATTTTTACAGCTAAAATAGGAATATTATCCTGTGTTGAAAATCCAATAGTGTCTAGATGAATCCATCCTTGGAGTTCTTCTAATTGTGTCAAGGAGTCAAGAAAACTGTATATTTCATCTGTTGTATGATATCGTTCATCCAATGATTGACTAGAGAGAGAAGAAAACAAAATTAAAAGCAATATTTTCTTCATGTTTTACTTTATATAACTAATTTTACCTGTAAATATCATGTTATTTGAGTTGAAGCTATATAAATAAATACCACTTGAAACATATCCTCCCAAAGCATTCCTTCCATCCCAAAAAACTCTTTTTGTTCCACCTTGGCCGGGTAAGATGAATCTGTCAAATACCACTCTACCATTTAGATCATAAATTTTAAATTCAATTGATATTTTTTCGGGGATCTCAAACTCAAAAGTCACTCTTCCATTAAAAGGATTGGGATATGTATCTTTAAGTAAAAATTTTTCTGGCAGAGAACATCCATTGCAAAATTTATCTGATGAAAGGACATCTGCTTTTAATAGTGTCCTTCCGTAATAATTTGCCAAATCTTCTTTTCCAGAACTCCTAAAATCAATCCAATCTAAAAAATATTCTTCACCTGAATGCTTTGTTATATTGACATTTTGTTGTTTATGATATGCGATGCAAATAGGAACCCCATTGATATCTGTAGTCATACCTTCATCTACTATATACCCACTTCCATATAGATCCACTCCATTAATCAGTAAAGGATCATCATTATAATATCCTCTTTCATCTTCCCATAAAATTAAAAATTCATTATTTTGGATTAATTGGATAACTGGATTGTACTGGTCTGTTGTATCATTTGAAAATTGAATTGTTTGATCCAGCAAAGTACCATCTAAAAGATTTAATACAGTAGAATAAATTTCAAAATCTAATCCGTTTCGATAATCTTCCCATGCTAAAAGTACTTTGGAACCTATTTCATTAAACTCAAATGAAACATTAACCTGATCATTATCTGCTACAACTATTGGAATACCTCCATCATCCCATAGGATATTGCCATCCCAATCAATTGCCTGAGCATAAATATCAGAAAAATTGCCATCTTGTATCCAGACTGCTAACAACCCTGCCCCATCACTAAATGGTTTGACCTGTAAATATCTTGAATCAAATGTTGTATTGCTAAGGCTATTACCATTTGGATTCCATCCTATCTCTAAATTGCCTGAAATATCCATTTTAGAGTATTTCAGTGTCGCTGCAGGCCACGCATCTTCCATCCAAAATATCATATATTTTTCATCTGTTCCTGGAGTGGGAATAACTGCCATAATATAATCATCACCATTAGAGTCAACTAATTCTACTCCTTCATTATCCAAAACGATATTACCATCTAAATCAAGCTTTTGGTAATAAATATCGTAGTTAAAACCTCTACTCTCAGACCAAAAACACCCAACACCATCAAAAGTCTCAAATAGCAAGGCACTTCTCATATCAAAAACAGCTGAAAGAGCTACACCTGAAGAGTCCCAAACATTATTTAATTGCTCATCCATGCGATTGATACGAATAAATTTTGGAGATGAAGAGCCATCAAATGTAGCTGTATATATACCCGTCTCTGCATAAATCATAATTGGTACCGAGAAATCCGTTTCTGATGATGAATTATCACTGAAGGTTAGTTGTTTACCATCCATCTCTTGGAGCTCAAGGTTTGTTAGTCTTGATCCATATATTTTCTTTGAAGATCTGTTATCTTCCCAAATATGGTAGATATCTAAATCATCGATACGATATGAGTGAATATAGCTCACATCTCCATCTAATCCTGTCATCGCAGTAAGACCATTATCTGCCCATTCAGGTAGGAAGCTTGAATTGATCTTCTGTACTTTTAGATCTATACTTCCATTACCTTGGTCTCCGTATACACCAAAAAGACCTTCTCCAACATTCCCGACAAGGATAGGAGCGAATTGGTAGCCTGATGCATCAGATACTGCTAATGGCTGTTCCAAACTATAACTGCCATCAGAACTAATATTCTGATAGAATATATCCACATCTGGAAAAGTTCCTCTCTCCCAAAGGACATTCAGGTCTCCATTATTATCGGCTGAAAATCGTGCGCTAAAATCCACATCTTCAGCATGATCTAAACGTATTCCATCACCCCATTGTCTGTCTCCATTTATGTCTATCTTCTGAAAATATTGATCTCCATCTATTGGGTCGTCTCTAAGGTCTTTCCAATTGACAAATACCTCACCTATATCACTTCTTTTTACCCTAGGTGCTGTTTGCAGAGCTTCATTATCTGATATGGATCGATCATCACTAAAAACAATCCCTGTTTCATCAATGAACTGGTAAAGAATTCTAGAGTCCTCATCACCTTTTTTCCAAGCAATGAATGAAGTAGTATTATTCACAAAGGTTGTACGCGGTTTAAGTTCTTGTTCCTCAGTAGAAGCTATAGGGAAACCATTCTCTTGGAAAAGATTTCCCATGGAGGTATTGAGACGCTGTCCATAAATATCAGCATTAGCTCCTTCTCTAAAATCTACCCATGCAATGAAGGCCTCAGAATTCCCAGCGTATTCTATGGTCTTAGCATTTTGGTTTCCACCTTCTGTAACGATGGGAATGCCCGTTCCAAGAGCAATGATTTCATGATCAAATGAAACATGAGTACCATAAATATCATCGTCAACACCACCTCGCTTATCCTGCCAAGTAATAAATACACCACCCAAACTATCAGTACACATATTAATAGTTATTTGCTTACCTTCAATCTGAGCAAGAGCTATTCCATTTGGATCAAGTAAAATTTCCCCATTGTTATCTAAATGTTGAAAAAATATGTCTCCTTGTTCATCAAAGCGATAATCTACCCATGCAATGAAGGCTCCTCCTTCTCCATCCGTAATAGAAACTGGATCTTCTTGCCTACCAGGTAGATCAGTGACAACTGCACCTGTTTCACCCCACAAAAGGTCACCATTTTGATTAACCTTATGTGCAAATATATTTCGCATCCCATATCTTGTATCAGACCAAACAAAAATTGCCTCACCATTATTTCCTGGAGACACAGTTCTATACCATTCAATATGCACACCCTGCCTAATAGGAGCGCCATCATTCGAATTAAATCCAGTTGCAAATATATATGATATTAAAATGGCTCCGAAAACCATCTGTCTCATTTTATCCCTTCCTCAATATTAATTTTACTATTTATTGTTGAATTGTTAAGAGCTGCAAGCCTTCTCTACTACAAACCAATAAATTTTCACCCCAAAACACAGTTTTATAACTATATCCAACCGGGAATATACCTTTTTCTTTTGGATTTGTAGGATCTGAAATATCATAAAGTGCTATCCCCTTAGCACCTAATGTTAATGATGCCATAGTTCCATTTACTGCTATATGGTCTACTGTTAGATCATCCGCAAAACGATAAGAGGTCATATCACTGGAGGAAAAACTACCAGTAGGTATAAAGGTAGCACCTGCATCATCACAGGCTACATAGACGCCACCATTAACAAGAACAACCTTCTCTGCATTTCCTTCAGTATCAACTCTACCAACAAGGTCAGGCACTTCCCCAAGCGAATTTATTGAAAATAGTTCCACTCCAAGTTGATCAACTGCCATTACTATATAGTCAAAACCATCTGAGTCAATCCCCATAGGTTTGCCCGGTGTATATATTTCAGATCCACCATAAGGGGTCCACTCAATAAACTCTATGCCAAAAGAGCTAGTTGTATCAAGATTATAAAAGTGCCATTTCAAACCATCATCATTATCGGCAGAATACATGATAAATTGTCCAGGATTTGTATAAAATGATATAAAATCCTTTGTCCTTGCACTCATGATAGTATTTCTATATATAAGACTATCACCACCATCATAATGAAAAATCATCACATCATCATTTGTTTCAGAAGCAAAAATAAGATCATTATCAGGATCAATACCTACTAGTGAAAGATCATTAAACTCTAAAAACGTACCGCCTTCCTCGTAACCAGTGAATCCAAATACCATCGATTCATTAACTAGATCCCAGATCTGAATCCCGGATTGTCCAGCTGCAACAATTGCTGTATTACCATTAATGCCAATATCTCTGGCAAATCCATTCGTTTGCATTGTTGCTCTCACTGAAATAGACCATAAGTCCTCTTGATTCGGATCCATACATCCGAACAAGGATAATAAAATGAGAAAAAAACAAATATTATTTTTAATAATTATCATATATCATATTCCATTCTATTTTGAACCAACATTGCATTTGGTTAAAACTCTTTAGATCTTTTACCCAATCATATTTTGAATCTGTTGAACGTGTTCTGTATCTTGTAGATACAGTGATCTTCATATTCTCATTAACTCTCTTTGCAAACCAAAAATCGTATTTCGAATCTAAATGACTTCTACCAGCATGCAATGGATCATTAGGATCTTCAGCATCATAGACTCTATGTTCTAAACGCGCTGATATTCCTATTTCATCTAAAAAGGGTATCTTTTTATTCATTTTTAAAGGAGCAAACCACTCTATGGTCTCATAAGAACGATCAAAACTACTAGGCATCTCAGGTAGAAAATGTGATTCGCCTACCGCACGCCCACGTTTCACCTGTAGAGCAATCGTACCATATCTTTTTATTTTATGGTTGAATTTTCCTTTTAAATAATAGATATCCAGATCAAACTCAATAAATGGTCTAGAGTAATATCTTTGAAGATAACCAACACCAATATTAAACCAAGATTGTATGGATACCCTTTGAGATAATAAAATACTTTGGTTTCTATCAGTGAAAAAACATGGAGATAATTCGCCAGTACTAATATCTCTATCAATATAATGTCTTAGATAAAAATGATCTAAATGCCTTAATGAATATTTTATATTCTTGTAAGATCCCCATTTATACGATACATCAAGTCCACCTGACCAGTATTTTTTTTCGGGCGTGTTTGTGTAATTTGAAGTTGAGTAGAACAACCTAAAATTGAGACCCTTATCTCCAAAAAATATAAATGATTTTTTCCCACTAAAGCTTAGCCTGGTTACAAAACTATCAAAAGTAGATGAGCCTCCCATTATCTCAATAACTTGAGCAGCATCGTTGAATTCATCCTTAGAAAAGCGCATAACATTACCATCATATCCACCCGTAAGACCCAATGTATACTCAAACGGAGTTCCACCACTTAAGCTTGATAAAATAACAATAATTAGATATAATTTTTTGTAATACTGCATTAGTAAAGTATAAAACGGGTTAGGACAACTTTATCCCTATCCAAAACTTCTAAATCGTATAAATGCTTACCCTTTGGGACACTAAATTCACAGGATCTCCACTTACCAGGTACTTTATCCATTCGTCCATCTATCTGCGAAGTAGATGATCTTTCAGTATTAAAATAATAGGTACCAAGGATCTTTTTTCCCTCACTTACCCGTAAACGATATGATTCTTCTTGACCCATTTTATCAGAGAACTCTAATCGTGTCATTACTCTCATTGTCTTTTTACCAAAAGCTTCAATCTGTAATGGTAGCTTTGGACTACATTCATAATAACTAATAGATTTTCCTTCAGTTAACAATCTTAATGCACTTTTATGGATCATTGGAGTTAAGACCTGTTTATTCTTCCCAATTGATTCAAACTCTTTAGTTATCAGGCGAAGAAGCACAGGGTATTTCTGCTCTCTATCTGTCAAGAGTTCGATAGTGTTTAGACCTTTATCCAAATTGATAAAATAATTACCTGAATATGTGTAATTATGTTGAGGATGTTGGATAGACTTGATTGATCGTTGGATCTTATAACGGTGTTTAACCATAACAGTGTCTTTATTATTAATAACAATTGTATACTGAAAAGGGTGGCTTTTCTTCTTATTTTTTAAAACTGGATACCGTGATATAAATTCAATTCTGCTAGGTCCTTGAATAGCATATTGAAGAACTTCATTTTTTATTGGGTAATAGAGCCTTCTTTTACCATTGATAATTAATATTTCTCCCTCTTTTCCATTTTTAGAGGGCTTAAGTAATTTTGCATCTAAAGAAGAGTATAAAAATAAAATTAATAAAATTATAATATTTCTAAAGTAAACTATCTGGTTCATGCTGAGTTAAATGTTGTTTGATTTTTCTTTTACTTTGAATGCCTACAACCAAAACACTTCCTGCAACTATCATAAGGCATATAGATGCCACCCAAAGGTTATAGTGCTCATTTGCATATAAACTCCCTAAACCAATTTCTGGAATGGGAATCGGAGCAAATGGCATTTTAAACTGTTCAGTAAGTGGCCTGATATTTAAAATATGAAGACCTGGTATTCCTAAATTAATAAATTTTGAAAATACTCCCTCTATACCTCCTGGCCTAATAATGTTTATTAAGTCAGCTCGTTTTACAATTCCGGGAGGTAATAACTTAGAGTTAAAACTTGTTCCAAGGCTAGCGACACCTCCTCCAACATTAATAATGGCTTTATAATTACCAATTGGTATATATGATGCAAAAATTTCCATCCTTGTTTGGATATTTTCAGCAAGTCTTTCATTTCTAATAAGTGGTATATTATATGAAGATATATTATCCATAATAATTTTCCTACCAGCAGGAGAAAGAAGCCGACCCATATCATTTCTTCCACCAATAGATGCAGCTACGCTCCTGTTTAAAGACATTCCATTATCATTTAGTATAGACTCCATATCAAGCCAAGTAAAATCTACCTGATTAGCACCCCATTGTGATGCTCCAAGGCTTGAAATTACTATAGGTACAATACCCATTGCTTTACAAGCAGTTAATACCGCCAAATTCGCTCCGGGCATAGACCCTGTCATCAATACAGCAACTGTATCATTCACACCATCAAGATTTAATTGACTCATGAGATCAACAATAATTGCAGAAAAGTTTGGATCTAAAGTAGTTAACTTTGAATCTAAATCACCTTCATCTGTAGTTATAAGACTAAAAGGACTTCCTACCAGACCTGTTTCATTAGGGTCATTCTCAATATCAACAAATACTCCTTTTTCCATCCTATAGTCTTTCAGTACTTGCATTGTGCTATCCATAAATTTTGCTGCTTTTATTTTTTGAGTATAAGAAGGAGACATATCGATAGTTCTTACATTTATAGTTATTATAAAGCAAAATAGAGATAGGATTGATAAACCAACAAGCGTTGATGTCTTTTGTATTGCGGGGATAAAGGGGTGCTTTTTATAATTATTCAAATAAGACTCCGCCAAAAAGTAAAATAATCGCTAGTTTAACCATTACCGCAGTAAGAATCACAACTGATAAAGTCCTAACCAATCCTTGTCTATCCATCCAATTCGCTATTAGACCTGGAATAATATTACCTATAACAGCTACTGAACTAAAATCTTCTGAAAAATAAAAAAAATTTCTAGATAAATATCCAAAAAAGAAGCCAAGAATTAATGCCAAAACGATCCGTCTTTTACCATATAAAAATATTCTTTCCCCTAATATTTGGATGATACCCCATACAATAACCGCAACAAAGAAAGTAGCAACCACTTGTAATGGTTGGTGTAGATATAAAGATATATAACCTGGGACAATTATACCACCAGCCGTAACACCTAATGTTTCAGAAAGCAAGAGGCTTAATATTATTCCTAGACCTATAGTTACTTCAGCCATTTTTCTTATATTTTGATATTTTTTCTAAAATTTCTTGACCTGCTCCTACCTGATTTCCAATTGCATAAATCAAGGTATCATGGGGAAAGGTTTTAAAGATAGATATAACTTCATCTAATGGTCTATGCAATTCAATAGTTTTATTAATTGTTTTTGGTGAATGATGAGAGAAACGATTTAGAATTTTATCAATTTTATCTCCTCTAATAAAGAAATAATCCGGTTTAATTTCTTGCAATGTTAATTCAACCATTTGTCGTGTCCGGGATGGACGATCATCTCTTGAATTGAAAAAAACACAAGTTCCTCCTTCAGAAAAGTTACGGTTTTTAATTAATTTCCATATTTGAAGAGTTGATACAGGATCGTTGGCAGCCATACCATTAATAAACTGCATGCTTTTATTTTCAATATTAAGATTCCACGCAATTAATGCTCCTAAATCAGGCTTTACCTTATGCATCCCTCTGAGTGCCGTCTCGCGATTAACACCTGCCTGTTGACAGACATCAAGTGCAACTGCAATATTTGCAGGGTGCTCCATATAACTAAATTGATCTAAATCGGTATCCTTAATACTTGATTCATCTGACTGAATAAATACTGAACCATTGGAGTCTGCAATTTTTTTTAAAATATTTGGCTTTTGATCTTCTCCTGTTATTAAGACACTTCCAATAGGAACAGTATTACATAAAGAATAAGCCACGTCATCTTTAGTCGGTCCCATTTCATCAAGATGATCAGGCCGTACATTTGTAATAACACCAATATGTGATTTCACCATCTGATGCTCTGCTATCCACTGATACTGGGGTTGTACAGCCATACATTCTATAACAACAGCATCAGGATTTTGGGATGAAAAATAACTTAATAAGCGGACCTGCTCTCCAATCGAAGGTAAACGCAAACGATGTATAATTCGGTCTTTACCATCAGAATCAATAACCCTCGGTGCTGTGCCTGTTGTTTTAGCAAAAGTTTTCAACCCTCCTTCTCTTAAACCTGCTGCAACTAAACGTGTGACACTCGACTTACCACGAGTACCATTAACGTGAATCCTAAGTGGAATAAGATTTAAGGAACGTAGATGAAATTGATATTCGAATATACCGGCTACAATTAACATAAAAGCTAAAGTACCCAGTAAGATCAAAGGCATTATTAACATTACATCTTACAAGATCGGAATTAAGTGTTATTCTCCATAACCCATTATAAGTTGAATCAAGGATATAAGATCCATCACATTCAGCATTCCATCACCATTAATATCACCAAAATATGCATTTACTTGACCTTCATATCCGAGGTTAAAATCCACAAGCAACATCAAGTCAAAAATATCAACAACCTCATCATAATTCAAATCTCCTTCAAGACGTATATCACTCCCACGCGTTGTAATCAAAATAGCCTTCTCATCACCTAATTCCATTGCAGCAGGATGGTAGATATCATTAAATGTATATTGGAGCCCCTGAGTCATAGTATGGTCTTCTATACCCACAGTACAATAATTACCATGGATTTGATCCCAACCATAAGAACCATAAGATGTATTATTAAATTCCTTGTACTGTAGAAGGATTTCTCCATCACCCGTAGGCGTGATGTAATAGCTAGGGTCAAATAAAATTGCTTGAAAAGTTTCTAAAGAATTGTTTTGGTATGTACGTACACCAGACCATTCTACATAGAACTTTTTCTCTGTCTGATCATACCAAG
The DNA here is from genome assembly GCA_964586315.1 of uncultured bacterium. Taxonomy (GTDB): domain Bacteria; phylum Fidelibacterota; class Marinisomatia; order Marinisomatales; family UBA1611; genus CAZEER01. The sequence continues at coordinate 18,107 of CAZPHE010000012.1, forward strand.
TATATACACGACCTCCATTTGATAATTTTAGATCATCCCAAAAAACTGCTACCATCGACACTGGACCTCCAACACCAGGCAATTCATAATTCCGGAATGATTCCAAATCCGAATCACCCATTGCAATCCAACCATTTGAACAAATACTGATCTGATCATAATCTTGTCCATAAAACTTAAAGGTGAATGGTAAATTGACTGTCTCCACATCATCTTGATTATTACCATTATCTGTCAAGGCATTTAAATGAGTCCCCTGTCCACCTTCTCTATCATCAATTTCCACCCAGTTATACGTTGGAGCTAAAACATAATCAATATCTTCATTATCGTAAATATAATATCCATGTGCATCAGGCCCCACAGGGTCATTAACAGTTGGTTCACCTATTTGAATAGGTATTATAGAATTTGATATATAACCAAGATCTGTTTCCACATTAACAATTAAATAGGCAATAGCTCCAGGTATAGTTTCTTCTAATGTACCTATTTCAAAATAATCAGTTTCATTAAAAGAGCTACCACCTGGTTCAATAGATGTCCAAAATCCAGCGTCATCTATTATTTCGACAAAAGGTGAAGCGCAAGTAATATTCCCAACAATAGATATTGCATTGGTTGAACCATTATTTTGTAATTCTATTTTAACATATGATGTTTCACCGGGCATCAATAGATCACTTGCAGCACCAAGAACGTCTACATCTACAGCTTTTAAGGCATTTCCTGATATAATGATATCTAGTACCCCAAAAAATGTATTACCAGATTCATCCGTAAATGTAACCATTAAATCAAGTTCTGTCCCATCTGCAATCCCGTCGACCAAAGAAATAATAAATGGTGTACTTCCAGAAATGGTTTGGTCAGAAGAGAGGTCACCAAACTCTATCATATTTGCATTATCATCTATAGTAACATTGCTACTTCCAGAACTAATAAATCCATTTACATTTATTGCATCTTCAGAACCATAATTTTTTGCAGTGATAAATATTTCTAAAGTTTCACCTCCATTTGCATTCATATCACCATTACCATTAGACTCACCAGTATCATCGTCATCAATAGTATAGGGTGATTCTGCAAGATTAACCGCAACACCGGGGTCATGAATCTCAAAGGAGCTTTGATAAGGATAATGGTTTGTTTTGGTTACAGTAATCAAAACTTCTCCAGTTTCGCTAGTCGAGATAGGCAATCTTACAAACCCCTGGGAATTTGTATAATCTGATTCAAAAATTTGGTCATCCATAAGTATTGTAACCCATGCATTTTCAACTGGTCCATTATCTTTATTTACAGAAATATCAATAAAATTAGTTCCTTTAGTTACTGCGTAGGGATGTGATACTGTAGTCATTTCAGGGTAAGCACTCCACATTTGAAGCGATGATTCTCCCATGAGATTATTCCAATGAGAAAAAATATGGCAATAATTACTTGGGTTTGATGGATAATTTTTATAAAGCATCATTTTCCCATACATTAGTGCCGCACCAGGAGTATCAATGTTTTCTATTAATGCTCCGTAGTAAAAGCCCATATCAACTAAATTATTAAACATGGTATGTGTTCCTAGAGTAGCAGTCCCAATACAGGCGACTGATCCTTTAGGGTTTGATGGTGTTCCAGCTCTAATAAAAGATTCTATAAGTGCGTCTCCACCAAATGAACCAGTACCACATGTAATCACTGTAGCCACAGGAAGCATAAAACCATTGGATGTACTATTTACATCACTTGAACCAAAACCACTCACTCCATAATAGCCTCTGTAATTAAAGAAAGATACACCATCATTGAGTCCTGATACCATCTGGCTAGGGAAAGATCCATTATACACAGTGTTTACTTCTTCAAATCCTACAATATCAAGGATCTCATTAATATGCTCATTGGTAATAACACAGGAAATTCCAGATGTATTTGGGTCACCTACTAAACATGCCCGCTCAAACCAGTTTTCATTCATATAGGGATTTGATTCATAATTTAATGTTTTGCTGACAATAGTATTCAGATGAGAGCTTGTAGAAAAAGAAAGTCTACCGATAAACACTTCAGGATATACATCCCCACCTTCAAGAGTTGTATAAGGCATATCACCTTCTCCATTGTAACCACTATATGATTCATTCCAAGTTGGAATATCATAGGTACCAGAGGCATCTCCCACAATGTTGACATGTACAGGAGGGTTTTCCCAAGTTTCATATGCTTCTTCTATGTAATCCTTAAGGTTATTTTTATTATTTACTATATTCGAAGATGAAACGTACTGCACATCAAATCCAACCCGTTTTTTCCATTCCATTAATTGTTCAATCGTACTGAATAGATTTCCTATATTATTGGGCAAAACATACAAAATTCCTGGACGCTGATAATCTATTCCATCTCGATTAAGACTACTATAGTTCACGATTAGTGATTTATACAATGCTTCGAATTCGCGGGAAGGTTTTTGAGGAATAAAGGGCATCTCAATTATCTCATCCTCAATTAAATCAATCTCTACATCATGAATTACAGTTAAAGTTTTAGTAACAGGATTATATTGGAATGGTGTTATAGAGACCTGAACCATAGTTAAATCTCTAAATACTATTGGTTCAGATACATTAGCTATAGTTTCTGGAAATAAAACATTTGAACTATAGATATCGCCCTTTAGTACATCTCCATTAAACTCGGGTTCCCAGGTTTCAAAAGGCAATACATCAACATCTTCAATTATTTCTGAATGCTGTACAGATATTTCTAATGTAAAAGTTTTACCTGGCTCTACTGCATAGTAAGTAGAAAGAGTTGGTAAATAAGGTTCTCCTTGCTCTACTTTGGTACCTGAACCGGTTATTTCTGGTTTAATATAGGTATGACCATTTTGTATGACCTGAGTTAATTCATATCCTGGGTTTATAAAATATAATTTTTTTTCAACATCCGCCACTTCAAAACCTCTGTGCACTGATCTGGATGGTATCTCTGCGGCAACTAGAAAGCTACAAATCATAAAATTCAATAATCGATAAATCATTTTTCTTTTCTTTTTCTTATTAAATAATCAGTAAATGAAACAATTCAGGGTAGTAGAAACTACCAACATAAGTACCCGTTCCTGCAACTGATAAAAAAGGTGCCATTGGTAGGGCACGATTTCTATCAAAACCTTGTACTAATGAAATGCTTATCCAGACCAATAGACTAAGAACAGATGCACTAAAAAGTGCGATAGCCATTCTCATAGGGCCTAGCCAAGCCCCAAGCACGATTCCCATTTGAATATCTCCAAAACCCATACCCTGTCGTTTTGTTATTAGCCATAGTATTCCCATAATAATTAAAGGGATTACTGCTCCAACAAATATACCCCAAAGAGCCGATGTTAGGTAGATAATCTTTAACAACACAGCAATAATTATAGTTGCTAATCCAATAAGAATAAATATCAATGGAACTTCCATAGTATGATAATCAACCAAGGATATTCCTATTAGTGCAGAAACAATAATTGAGAAGATTGCAGCTTCTCCATTTGGAAAATTTGCAAATGCCCATAACCATGCCATTAAACAAATAAATTCTGTAAAAAAACTATTATTTTTTATTTGGTATCCATTAATAGAAAGCCAGTTCACAAGTTGTTTCACAAAAAATCCAGAAATAATTCCGCATATACTTGGTATTAGTAATTGCACTTTATAGACCTGACTGTAAGGCAGAACCAAGATGAAAAACTGGTAAATAAGTGAGGACCACCATCAATGCTATCACTGCACCTACCATTAGAATGAGTAGAGGTTCAATCAATGTAGTCATACGCTCTACAAGTGCATCAACCTGTTTTTGATAGTAGTCAGCTGCTCTATCTAAAAGGTCATCCAATTCTCCTGTATCTTCACCAGTAGATGCCAGTTGGAGTAATATTGATGGAAAAACTTCTGTTCTGCGTAGAGCTGTAGAAATATTATATCCATCACGTATTAGGTCTGAAGCATCATCAATCGCTCTTTCATATACCTTATTATCCACAACCTTTCTAAGGAGTGCTGTTGCTTCTAAAACTGGGACACCAGCACCAATAAGAATACCAAATGTCTTACAAAATTTATTTAAAATAGATTGTTCTGAAAGGCTACCAAATACAGGAACTTTTAATTTTATCGTATCAAGAGTAAATCCACCCCTCTGTGTTTTGGATATCAACCACACCATTGAAAAAATAATAAATAGAATAAAAAATAAAAAACCAACATTATTTCCAAACCAATTACTGAAATCTATCATTTGTCGTGTTGCAGATGGTAGACCGGCTCCTAACTGGGAATAGACTTGTGAGAACTTTGGAATGATAACAAGCAACATTACCATAAGCATACCAATAAGAAAGAGGATCATAAATATTGGATAATTCATTGCAGATTTTACTTTTCTACGAGTATCATCTAGATTTTCAAGATACGATGATAATTGTTCCAAAATTTCATTCAAATTACCACTTACTTCCCCAGCTTTTACCATTGCAACAAACAGAGTATTAAAAACACCCGGATGTCTTGCAAGTGATTCAGAGAGATTCAATCCTTTACGGATATTATCACTCACTGATGTTAAAACCTTTTTAAACTTCCGATGCTTCTCTTCAGAACCAAGACTCTGGATGGCTCTCTCAAGTGTTAAACCAGCAGAAAACATTGTAGCCAATTGTCGTGTAAAAAAAACAATATTTGATAATGGAATTCTATTTTTGGCTTTTTCAATGGATAATTGAATCTCATCCAGAAAAGGCCCTAGGAAATCAAAAGTATCATCAACTTCTTTTAAGTTAATTACCATTTGACCATTGGAAGATAATTTTTGTATCGCCCCATCCAGAGAATCTGCTCTAATTTCTCCTTCTTTACGATTACCTTCGGAATCTTTGGTCAGGTAATTAAATATCGCCATTATAGTTCTTCTACAGTAGACCTCAGGACTTCTTCAACAGACGTCGTCCCATCCAACACGCGAGCAAGTCCAGCTTCTCTAAGTGTTGTCATTTGGTTTTTTAGGGCAGCCTGACGGATTTCATCTTCATTCGCATTATCAAAAACTAGCTTTCGTAAATCACGAGCCATAGGAATCATCTCAAAGATAGCCAATCTACCTTTGTATCCTGTATTACGGCATTCTGCACAACCCTTGCCCTTATACAGAGGACCATCTACATTTTTAGGTTCGAGTCCAACCAAAGTCAATTCTTCTTTGGATGGCATATACTCTTCTTTACATTTTTTACAAATTCTTCTTACTAATCTTTGTGCCATTACCAGATTTAAACATGAGCCCACTAAAAAAGGTGCAATCCCTATATCCAATAATCTTGTTATTGTACCAGGTGCATCATTTGCATGAACTGTTGAAAACACAAGGTGACCTGTGAGTGCAAATTTTACAGCAATATCAGCGGTCTCACTATCACGAATCTCACCTATCAATAAAACATCAGGGTCTTGGCGAAGAATAGATCGTAATGTTGATCCAAATGTTAAACCTATATCTTCAAAAACCTGGACTTGATTTACTCCATCTAGCTGATATTCTACTGGATCTTCTACAGTTGTAATATTGGTCTTTTCACTCTTTATCTCCTTAAGAGCAGCATATAATGAAGTGGATTTACCAGAACCAGTTGGACCGGATACCACGACCATTCCATATGGTTGATTAATAACCTTCTTAAATACATTTAAATTCTGTTTTGGGAAACCTAAGGAAGTGAGATTAAAATCAAACCCTGTCTTATCAAGTAGCCTCATAACAACTTTTTCACCATAAACTGTAGGTAAAATCGAGACCCTGATGTCAATATCCTTTCCTGGAGACTTTATTGAAAATCGCCCATCCTGAGGTAATCGTTTTTCTGCTATATTTAAGTTTGAAAGAATCTTTATTCTTGTCACAAGTCCACTTAATGATGTTATAGGCGGTGTCATAATTGTTTGTAAAACACCATCAATACGAATTCTTACATAAACCTGTTTTTCCATTGGTTCAATATGGATATCTGTCGCTCTCTCTTTTATTGATTCCTGAAAGATTAGATTGACGAGTTTTACAATCGGTGCATCTTCTTCGGATGCTTTCTTTGGTGATAAATCTACTTCTTCCTGGGAACCTTCATCTCCAGAAACAACTGTAATACTATCAATTGTTTCGGCAACTTCTGCTGTTTTTTGTATTTCTCCATAAACTTTATCCAGGGCTTTCTCAAGTAGTTCAGGTCCGGAGACTAGGATATCAGGGTTAAGATTAGTAAGCCTCTTTATAGAATCAATTGCAACTACATCTTCTGGATCTTCCATAGCAACAACAATTGTTGAATCATTTTTACTTACTGCGAGGACGCGATTTTCTCTTGCAAAATCTTCAGGCACTAAGCTTGCGACTTCAGAATCAGCCTCAAGAAGCACAAAATTGTCAGCTTTCCTATAACCTAATTGTTGGCTGTAGGCAGTCGTAAAATCATCTTCTTCAATAAAACCCATTTCAATAAGTGTGATTCCAATTTTTTCATTAGTCGTCTTTTGCTGTGCTAATGCTTCGTTGATTCCGCTTGCAGTAGCCTTACCATTATTGATAAGAATCTCACCTAATTTTTCAAACTGTGGGTTAAAATTTGTACTCATAAGTATTTCCCTAACAATAGATTATGGACAAGGTGCCGGGGATCTAACTAATAATATATCCAAGGGATCACTTGTTGTTATCTCAGGAATCAATAAAGTTGCAGAAAGTGAAGCCGTAAAGTCATCATAAGTACATGTTGAAGGATTCGTACTATCATCTATATTTGCTAAGGTACATAATGCTTCATCAAATTCAACAACAATTCTTGCATACCCATCAGAATCAGTCCGTACAACTGGTTCACAATTTATCATTGAATAACCATCCCAATATCCATTGCCTTCCCCTTCATCAAACGTCCCATCAATCCCGTCCTGACCGTAATCTAAAAAAGGTTCTGACACTTCTGCAGTATCAATAATACCATCACCATCTAGATCAAAAGAATCATGTTGGTTATTAAATGTACCCATATCAAGCGTCTCTGGATCATCATCGGCACCATAGTCTCTCCATGAAAAACACCCATCTGCGACACCAGCACCGAGTACCCCTTCATCAGTATACGCCTCGTAACCTAATTCATACCAAGCATTAACACCAGTTCCTCCAAATGCAACAGGTGCATCCACAACCGGATTACCATAAAAATCAATTACAAGAGCACTAATCTGTATCTGGGCAGGGTTACCATTTAGACTAAAATCCCAATAGGTAGCTTCTGCTAAAAGAGTTACCTGACCAGGCAAGAAAAATAGTGTGGCATCTCCTTCATCTTCATTGATATATGATGCAACCGAATCACCATTCGCACCAAATGTAAGTGCGCGAACTCGGCCTATGTCTCCTATTGCATCGGTAGAATAAACAATATGAGATCTTGCCACACCCGGTGTTGCAGTACCACTTAAAGCCCCTTCATTATTTGTATAACTCACACCCTCAACAAATGCATCTATCAATGTGTCTGGAGGTAGAGGACTTATAGACCAATAGACATAAGTCGAATCTTCAACAGGATTATACCACTTATCATAGACAATTGAAGCGCACTCCGTTTGATAGAACCCACCTCCTATTGCTTCTGTACTGTTTGGGTCATATTCTGCTTCAATATAATACGGAGCACCTGATGCAATAATTACAGGGACCGTAATACTCTCTAATTCATCATTGAGGGTATCACAGATTGATGTTTCAATTGTATTTGTTGTAGCAATAATCCTAACTGGTCCCGGCTCAATACCACTATTTAATGAAACCGTTGCTATTCCATTGACCGTTTCCACGTTAACAGTTGTTTGATCTGGTGAATTTAAATAACTACCTGATAAAACTGGTTCTAAACGAAAATTCACGATTACTGGAGTGGTCAGAAGATTTCCATTGTTATCATATACTTCAGCCTTTATATCTGTAGATTCAATACCACCACCATCTTTTACAACAATTTCACTAGGATTTGATGATGGTATTTCAATATATGCGCAAGAGCCGACAGCACTCTCTGTACCAATAACAATCTGTTTCGAAACATTAATACTGTCATTTATTGAAGGATGAAAAAATGATGTATTAACAAGACCTGGACCCACATTTTCACTAAAACTATATGACTCGAATGTTGTGTTAATACGACCTGTAACATCAGTATAGCAAGTATCACCACATTCTATACTGCCATTGTCCGACTCTATATTTAGCAATACACCACTTAATTCATGACCATAAGCATTTTGAAGTAACACCTCAAATGAACTGCTTGCACCGAGTTCTATTTGTGCATCTGCAGTAATATTCATTGTATATGGCCACACCTGATCAGAATTTTTAAAAATAGAGAACTCTACATTATCAATAATATCTTCCGTGTATTTAACTGTAATTATAGCTCCAGAAGATGTAGTTGATTCAATCTTTTCTATACCATCATTAGGTGTCCATCTGGCATACGCGAATCCATTACCTCCTAGATCCGGAAATCCATATTCTTTAAAGTTCGGTACGTATTTTGTAGATGGATCATCCGTGTCAAAGACACCATTTTCTGAAGTAAATTGAAGCGATTTCTCATTAACTCCATTTCCCTCAGAATCTAAAAGTCTTGCTATTACAATAATCGAAGTTTTTTTCCCTTGCTCTGATAATACTTCACCAACAATTGTTGGATTTGAAGTTTCACCATATATAAAAACATACGATAATTCCAAAGTACCCGTTTCAACGGCGGCACTTGAAGCTGACGGTACGCGATCATCACAAGAAAAATTGATTAATGAATAGCAAGAAAAAAGTAATAATCCAAAATTTTTAATATATTTCATACTATTCTCCTTTATCTTTTGATTCATCTGCATCTTTTTCTTCATTTGTGTCATCATTATAGGTGCCTTCTATAACATAATCTTCATAATCACGAACAGCCTTTGATTTTGTGATACCTGTATAAGCATCAACAATAATTTTTGGAGTGATCTGAATAATTAGATCTGTTTTCCTTTCTATAATGCCATTGGATGTAAATAGCTTTTTCCCAAAAAAAGGAATCTTGTGTAAAACAGGAAACTTATAGCTAGTTTCTTTTTTATCATTACTCAAAAGACCACCAATGACAATTGATTCACCATCCCTAACTCTTATAGTAGTAGATGAAGTTCTACTTTTCACTCTTGGTATATTAGCATCTGGACCAATAAATTCAAAAATAGTTGATACCTCAGGCTCCACTTTGACAGTTATATAACCATCTGTATTAACAGTTGGAAGTACATTAAGTTTAATACCCACTTCTTCCTTTTGAACCTGTACCTGACCACCAACACCACCTGAACTTAGAATATAGGGTACAATATCAACGAGTTTGATACTGGCTTCCCTTCCATTAATTGTTGTTAATCTAGAATCTGCAAGTACTTCTGCCCTATTATTTCTTAAAAGAAGATCCAAGGTTAAATCAAATGCAGTAAGTTGCCTGCTAAATGTTTTTGGAAAAAAATTAGTTTTATTATTTTTCATTTTTGAACTTAAACGATTAAAACCCATTGTTGCGGGAAGTTCTCCAATAGTTTGATCATCTGGAATAACTGAGCCTCCACCGTCTTCTATGGGTACACCAGTCTCTGAAAGTATTGTTTTGTAGTTGGATATTCTTGACCAATCAATACCTAGCTGTTCTTCAACATCTGCTGCAACCTCAATAAGCCTAGTTTCTAACATAATCTGGATAGCCGGCACATCAATACTCTCAACAACTTGAATAATTTCAGCAATCTTTTTAGGAGACGCATTAACAAGTAATTTATTACCAGGTATGTCTACTTGTACTTGATCTGAAATATCCTGGAGAAGGTTTTTTACATCTTCTGCAGCAGCATATTTAAGAGTAATGACATAGGATGTAACTCCTACTTCTTCCTTTAATTTTTTGGGGTCTGCTACGAGGAATGAATTCCCTACTACTTCATAGCTTAATCCTACTGCTCTTACGACAAGATTAATAGCCTGTTCTATGGGAACTTCATCCAAATGTATTGATACTTTATCCTGTTTATTAACATTTGGATCTGTAACAATATTATATCCACTCTCTTTCGCTAAAATCGCAAGAATACTTGGCAAAAAAGCATCTTCTGCATGAACAGTAATCAATGTTTTATCCTCTTGATTACCTGTTGATTGGGCATTGGCCGGAGACGATAGGATAAGTGTAACTAGACCTCCAATCATAAAGTTCAAAAATTTCATTCTGTTAATTTCCTTCATAATTAATTCATTTAGATATTATGTCGATGATTGATTCCCTGGTGCAGGATATGATTTTGATCCAGAGCTAGTTTGTATAATAACCTGGGTTCCATCAATTAATTCAACTTTCCCAATGTTTGGTATAGTATCACCGATTGATACGGTAAAAGCTTTTCCACGATAATCAATCTGTGCTTGAAAATGTTCATCTCTCTGATAGACCAGGGCAACTCTAATTGCATTCCTATTTCTTCTCGCTTTTCTTCCTCCACCATCGGCAAGAGATAGTACATTTGTCAGCAGCATCGGTGTATTATCAATAATAAATTGAAATTTACTGCGTTCCTCAAGCCTACCTTCTAGATATGATATAATATTTTCCAACTCCTTATCTGTGCCAAACTGCAGATTGGCTGCACGATCCTTTAACCGATTGTATTTATTATGCATTGGGAACAACGTAAAGCTCATTGCTATAATAGATACAATTGTAAATCCAACCATTAGATTCCATATAGTTTTAGATCTTTCACTCATGATAATACCTTGGTCTTTGATTTAACAAGAGTTATAGTAGAAAGGTTGAGAACAAATTCCTGAAAAACTAGTTTTTCTTCTTCTGTATTTGCCTTAATCCTTTCTATACCATTCTTCACTTCAAATTCATCTACAGTAATAAGCCTAGGAGACCTCTCTATTTCAGCGAGGAATTTCCCAAACTGTTCAAAAGTACATTCTAAGGTAATAATATATGGAGCTTTAAAATAGGTGACTTTATCAATCCTAGGCTTGGGCTTGATACCTAGTAGTTTAATATCTAGCTCTTCAAGCATATCTGTTAGATTATTAAGAAATGGAAGGTTTGCATCATCGGCCAAAGAATCTGCTTTAGAAAGGGCTAAATTTTCTTGAAAAAGGGTGAATACTCTATCCAATTGACTTGCTAGTATCTGTGCACTAATAAGATTTTCATTAAGTTCTTGCTGTTCTTCTTCAAGCACTCTTATATCAAATGGTTTCTCACCAATAAGAAAAGCAGAACTTGCCCAATATGATATGGTCAAAAATATTAACCCAACAAATAAAATAATATTTCTTTTCTCTGCCATCACTAATTCTAAGAAAAAGTTTTCCTTTTACTTTTCTTTGATTTTGCTTCAATTTCAAATCGTATGATATCTTGCCCCCTTACATTCACCTTATTGTGTCCTACATACTTGATCCTGCTAAAATGTTTTGAAAAATTTTTATTATTGCGAAGGGTTTGGACATACTCATCAATAATTTCAAAGTCTTTCCGATCTTCAAATGTAAGAGCTATACCATAAATGAGTAGCTTCTCTCTCTTGTATCTTAGACCTGTTATTGTAATATCATCTGGAGTAACAGCACCCAATTTTTCTAAATTTTGTGCCCACAGAAAACGATCCTGCTCTAGCTCAGCGAATGAAAGAATATCATACTTAGACAAATTTTTTCCTTGAGATTGCAACATATTAATTTCATCTTTTAAACGGGTAATCTCCTTTTGCTTCTTATCAATTATCCCATCATAACCCAAACTAATCATCCACACTCTTGTATTAGCACCCAGCAATAAAACAAATAAGATACAAAATAGAATCCATCTTCCCCTTTCTTTAACTCTTTCTATGCGAGTCTCAGCACTTTCAGCTTTATTAAGATTAATAACAATGTATTGCTTAGGCATCACTCATACCTCCTCTAATACCAAGACCAAGAGCAGTGGTGAACTGGCTTGGATTAGAAATAGATAAGTTTGGTGCACCATCAAAAGGATCAAACACTATACAATCAATATTTAATTTTTCATTTACAAAGCTCGCTAAGCCAGGTGTGGATGCACCCCCTCCAGTTAAGAATATTTTTAAGAAAAAACTCTGTCCCGTTTGTTTTGCATAAAATCTTAATGAGCGGCGCATATCTTCTACTAGATTATCATAGACTGTTCTTTCAGCAATCCCTACCGAAGCTTCTGCATCTAAATCACCTAAAGAATCATTTTTCATTGCAGCAATACCTTCCTTAAAGAGCAAATCTTGAGATTCGATATATCCAATTTCTTTTTTTTCAGATAGTTCTTTTACAAATTGATGACCACCAATAGGAAGATCACGTGTGAAAAACTGTTGACCTTTTCCATAAACTACAAGGCTAGAAGATACAGCTCCAATATCTAGCATCACCACCAAACCATCTTCTGGTATATCTTTAACAAAAGAAAATGCATTGCTCATTGCGATAGGATTCACATCTACCACACCTGCCTTTAGACCACACTCTTTTAAAAGTTCCATATGATTGGTTAAGACACCTTTAGTGCAAGCAACAAGCCCGACATCAATCTTATCTACTTCTTGTTTGTTTGATCCTAAGATCTGGTAATCAATAACTGCATCTGTACCATCCATAGGTATATGTTTTCTCGCTTCAAAAGTCATTGCAGATTCTAATTCATCCGATGGCATTTCCATTGTCGTAATTTGCTTAACACTTGCTGATGATCCACCTATACCAGTAACAATAGATTTAGCTTTTTTGGGGTTAAAACTTTGTTGTCTAAACAGCTCTCTAACTGCCATAACCCAGTGAGATCGATCAATTTTTTCTGGATCATAGGCACTATTTGAATCTGGAACTAATCGAGAACCAGCATCCAATACACGGTACCCTTCCTTGGTCTTTTCAGCAGTGACCATTTTCACATATTGCCTTCCAATATCTAAACCCAGAAACATAATTATAGACTAATCATCATTGTATGTATTCGCTTCTCCATAGGAAGCCATCTTAAGAATTACGGTATTATTTGTACTTTGCAAATCTGGAAAATACGGCGGCGGTTTAAGCTTTAAGTTCCAGTCATAGTGATAATTTTTATTATAGCCAACTCCAGGTGAAACATTATAAGGACCTGGATAATTTCTTTTCATATACCCTCTTCTAAATTGTACAATGGAGCCATACAAATTAACTGTACCTCTAATATCATCATTACCAGAATAAACTCCAGATGCCTCATCCGATCTATAATGATTTCTATGTCCTCCACGACCATCTGCTATAATACCATATCCGAGACCGTCATTCCAATTATGATAACCCTGTAGAGTATTCTGCCAATAGTGCGAGATGAACCCACCATTCATTGCTAAGATTGCAGCATTAATCTTTATATGAGACCCATACTGTCCACCCCTAGCACCATTTGGACGCGTATTCGCAATGATTACGCTTCCACCTGCTATCAGACCCAGCACATTATCAGTACCTCCATCCTGGGGATGTATCACTGCACCATTTCCATACGAATCATTATAAACTATATCATCTATGAGCCAGATATTTCCCCAGACACGATCAATGATATCATTATCATCATGTCGTCTATATTCCGTATAATCATCCGTAACAATTGTATATTGACCATCTACTATACCTCTAACAAGAACCTGTCCTCCCTTTACGTAAATAACCTGCGGAGAGTTACCTCTAGAAAAAAAAGCACGTGACATATGTACATACTCACTATTATATATTTCATCTGCGCAATTGAAAATATCACAGGATGCACCACCTGCTAGCCAATATTCAAAATCAAAATGTTGTATCCTACCTGCTTGACAGTAATCTACTCCATTATCTTGATGGTCATGGTAATAGTGGAATGTATTCCACTCATGCTCTTCATCCAATCCCGTAGGTGCATCCAAATTTGTGACAGTTACAATATCTCCACCGCTAAAACCAAAATTAGCTGGTGGAGGTTCCGGAGGATTTGCAACAAAAAAACTAGTCGGCTCTATTGATATTGCAACATTATCTCCAAATGGAATTGCATTCGCCACTTCAAATCCAGCCGCTACAGTATTATTGCTATTTATAATAGAAATAGCGTCTCCTACTTCAAAAAGATCTGGATTGACATTAATATCAAATAAATCTGTTCCTGATACAACAAGCCATATTGCATTATAGCCCACGCCAGATTCAAACGACCCAGGTATTGCGAATCTTGCTGATGTTGGTTCATCCAGAGCCAGAGAGTTTTCAGTGTAAGTAGCTGGGTCAACCCATGTAAATGAATAGTCTGCAGGCGGACTGCCAACCGGAGGAATATTATACCACCACTGTGTTGCCCAATAGCCTCCTTCAACAAAATTAATTTCCGTCATAATCATAGTATCTTTTTTCCCTGCACGGAACAATTTATCATCTGCTCGAAATGTACGAGTCGCATTCTGTCTAGCTGTCTCTGCAGAGTTATCAGGTGGGAAAATGATCTGTGAAACAGTATCAAGGATAGTATTTCCATCATCATCTTCAAAAATATTATCGCTGCATCCACCCCAATTAATTGCATTTCCATACTGTTCAATTGCCTCAAAAGTAATGTTGACTTCTCCACTAAAATTAGGGCATCCATAATTACTAAAGGTCATGTTACCATTTGTATGTACTTTACCCTCCAACGAATCGCCAGATCCAAAATTAACTGTTCCTGTATTGCCTGGACCAATCGGCAACTCTTCATGGGTAAAATACATGAATTCTTCAAACCCCTGAGGAACCATAGAAGTAAATACCCTCCTCTCAATTGACACTGGAGTTCCGCTAGTAGTAATGTATTCCGCAACTCCTGTTGAATAGGCAACATACTCTTTTCTAGTCGTATTTAATATAAGCCTTGTTGAGCATGCGATATCTTTGTACATACCAATAGGCTGGTCTTTTTCATCTTTCCCGTACATCACGCCATTAGGAAGTAACAAAGTATCTGAAACAATATATGGTAGCACGACCACACCCACATCATTAAGACCCGCTTCAGCAGCATACAATGCCTTCCACTCAGTGTAACGATATTTTTCCATAGCTGACTGATTAAAGGAGTTTTTTAGATAAGCAACTGTAAATGACATACTCACAATAGTAAAGAGCAATGCAAGAGGTGCAGCACTGCCTGAATAGAGGCGTCTAAGCATTTCCTGTCCCATTCATTGCATTTGTCATCTTAGTCTGAATATACGGAGTGCCTAAAAATATTTTTCTGTAATAAATCTGCTGTTCCTTAGTAGCCTGAAAGGTTTCGTCCATCACATCCGACTCCATAGAAAGTATGAGTGTTAATTTTATGAAAGAGTTTTTAAATAGAGTAAGACCAGGACCTCCATCTGAATCAAATTCTACTATGAAATCATCTACATAAACATTCCTAGTTTTTGGACCGCGAAAAACTCCTTGTCTTGGAAATTTTAGAACACCATTTAATGGTATCTCATTATTAAAATGTATACCTGTTTCACCCTGGCATGAGATTGTCAGTTTTGGCGAAATATCAGTAAAATATTTATATAGTTTTATTCTTGAGAATCCATTCTGACCATCAATCTCCACTTTCTGAGCAAGATTAAGCTCCCGCGCGATCTCTCTCATAATATTATTTCCATACTGACGCAAGTCCTGCCTGACCGTATCTGATTGATAGTGTAGCATTACCGCCTGAGCACCACTGGTCATTCCTATAGCTATAATACTAACAACTACTATCGCTGCTGAGAGTTCAAGCAATGTCATACCACATGAAGTCTTTCTGAAAATGTTTTGCATTACAATTCAAAAACCGTCATTATAGTAGATATTCTACGTTCATGATTAACATCATCTGCATACCTACTGGAAGGTGACATAAAACGATCTCCCCAGCGTATCCAGCACTCTAACTCATATCGTGTAAAATCAGTTGAACCAAAATCATTAAAACCATTCAACCTACGTAAATCATAGTATCGTTTTCCTTTTACAGAAATCTTTTGATTCAGGCCACCAATCAAATAGATTTCTTCACCATCAGGATCACCCGCACGCTCTGTAGGTGATAGATTCCCATCTGCAATTCTACCTTTCCAATATTCCATATAGTTTAATAATTCTTCAGTGGCACGCTCCTTCATTTCTAGAGAGTGTAACTCTCCTCTGGCATGCACAACACCCATAAGCAAACCGATACAAGCAATGGAGATTATAACTGTGGCGGTCATGACTTCAATAAACCCAATACCTGCACTTGTTTTTCTAGAATTAATCATAAAACATTTTGAGCAAATAATTTTGGATTATCAGCAATACTCTGCGCCAATTTTCTCTCAATTTCACCTTTTGAGACCAATCGCTGGAGATCTTGGTCTAAAGATTGCATACCTTCCACACCACCAGATTGAATAATTGACGGTATCTGGTAAATTCTATCTTCACGAATCAGATTTCTTATTGCAGTGTTAGCAATCATAACTTCACAGGCAGGGATTCTTGATTTACCATCTTTAGTTTTTAATAATTTTTGAGCAATAACAGCCTCTAGACTTTCAGAGAGCATTGATCTTATCTGACCTTTTTGTCCAGTAGGAAAAATATCAATGATTCGATCAATAGTTTTTACAGCACTTGATGTATGTAATGTAGAAAGTACTAGGTGACCTGTTTCAGCAGCAGTTAATGCAAGTGATATTGTTTCAAGGTCCCTCATTTCTCCTACTAAAATCACGTCTGGATCTTCTCTTAAAGCAGATCGCATAGCATTGGCAAAACTATGTGTATTTGCACCAAGTTCTCTCTGATTGATTAAACTCTCTTTAGTCTCATGATAATATTCTACCGGATCTTCAATCGTAATAATATGACACTTGCACTGAGTATTGATATGATCTACCATAGCTGCAAGAGTAGTACTCTTACCTGACCCTGTTGGGCCAGTAAGTAACACCAGTCCACGATCCAATAGAGCAAGGTTTTTTAATACCGGTGGGATTCCTAAATCATCAAAGTCTTTAACAACTTCTGGTATGGTTCTAAAAACCCCAGCAAGCCCCTTTATCTGATTAAAGAAGTTGACTCTAAAGCGTCCTTTTCCTTCTAAGCTTGCAGAAAAATCAATTTCTTTATTTTTTTTAAATATCTCAAGCTGACTCTCATCTAAAATTTGAGGCAGTATGGATTCCATATCTTCCTGCTGAAGAGCATCCATATTCAGAGGCTTCATTGTACCATTAATCCTTACCATGGGTATCGAACCCACACTAAGATGGAGATCTGATGCACCACTATCAACGGAATATGAAAGCAATTTATTGAGATCCATACACTTTATTCACCTTCTGGTGAACCATATCCTGTAAATTTACCTAGATCTGCATCATAGACTACTTGATGCCCAGCACCCCCTGACATTTCTTCAGTACTGGTTGCCGTAATTCTTCCACCTTGGTCACTTAATTGAAGATCAAAAGACCATTTTAATTTTGTTGATCTGCTGACATCCAATTGACCTGCACGCTCCAATTCATCAATCTCTGATGGCCAATCTCCTCTGGTCTGATAGTACATTTTTGATGCATTATTAATATTTGACATCACCGTGCGTGCTTCGGATGCGTATGAGCTTTTAACATAGTCTAGGTAGGTTGGAAGAGCAATCACAGCAAGAATTGCAACAATTACGACCACTACCATGATCTCTATCATAGTAAAGCCTTTTTGGGTTCTTCGCTTGAGATCCATTCTGAATGTCTCCTTATTTTAATATTTTTTATAAAAAATCTTGGAATAAATAGGGCACACTCTTCCCTTATTATGATTGAAAAACGTTACAATTTGTGATTTTACTCACAATTGTATACTATTACTTAATCAATAGAACCTTTTTTGTATCTCTATAAGACTTACTCATAAACTGTATAAAGTATACACCGCTACTAATATAAAATCCTTTATCATCCCTTGCATCCCATTCAACAGTATATTTTCCTATATCTAATTTAGAACTATTCAACGTTCTTACAAGGCTACCATTTAGGTCAAATACTTTTAAATGAATAATTTCAGAATTTGCAACATCAAAATTAATTTTTGTAATTGGATTAAATGGATTTGGATAAGGGTAGTAAAGAGAAAAATTTTCAGGTAAAATCTCATTTTCAATATCTAAAAGGTCCGCAATATCATAGACCACACCATTAAATTCAATTTCTTCAATATCATATAAATGGTCAGTTCCATCCCTATCAGGTTGTATATCTAAAACCTGTAAAGATGAGTCCTCTGTAGCATATGGAGGTATAACTACATATTCTTCTCTTTCACCAACATAAATTGCTCTGTCGATGCCATCTGATCCATTAATAATATCATCACCAGAAAACCCTTGAAAATGATTGTCTCCAGAACTCCCAAAAAAACTATTGATATAATCATTACCATAAATTGATGCAGAACTTCCACCTGAAATATTTACATTTTTCAGGTATTTTGAGCGGTAGGTATAATTTAAGTTATTATCCTGTTGTAAATGGAATTCTGAGCCAAATGATTCTGGTAATACTGCTGCATATTCCCAAGTGTCTCCTAAGAATCCACTAATAATACTGAAAAGTAAAGAGTCACCTACTTCCATCGCTTCTCTATTGATAAAAGCATACTCCTGATCGCCACAATACCCATTTCCGGAAGGGTCATGAGCCCAAAGTCCAAAATAACATTCAAGCCCCATAGCAAGATATTCTTCATCGTAATCTTCTAAAGGAAGGTCAGATAATGGGTTATAATATTCACCACTAATTGCAATATCCATTGCAGATACAATAGCGGTCTGCATCCCAGGTGCAGCCAATTGGATTCCATACCCATGAATGAAATGGAGAATTTCTTCATAGGTTGCATCACGTTCGGTACTGTTAATATATGCAGGACTTCCTTCTGGAAACACTTCGGTTGCAAGTAGGTCTTGACCATCGACTCCAGCATCAATTAATGCCCAAAGGTCCGGGTTGTCATACTCACTCTCATCATTTAGTAAAAATAATATAGCATTTGTAGCACCAATTGAATTTGCAATAAGCGTTTTATTACTACCCCATTGTGTATCTGGTATATTTGTTAAATAAGACTCTAGAACTCTTCGAGCATGGAGAATCTGAATATCTGTAAAATTATCCTGTATCAAAAACGGGATAGGGTCACCGTTTGGAGCAACTATATGAGTATATCTAGAGGCAACAGAAGTAAACATCGGATCGATACTTTCAGGTAAATCTACTATTCCTGTCTCCGAAAAAGAGATATCAATGTAGGGTAGTGATGGAATTATATTCTCTCCATTTACTGTAAGAGTCACCGGTATTGCGACTGGATCAGTTTCTGGAGATATTATATTAATAGATGCATTGTAATTGCCCTGCTGCATATCAAAAGTTAATACCTGAGCATAAACATTCGCTGACTCACTACCATACAACGAACCGAATGGGCTACCATTATCTGACGCTAAAATAATCCAAGGTATATTCTCCTGAGAATATGCCCTTGCTTCCCAAGTAAAATTGTTGGACACAAAACTCTCATCAACAGTAGAAAGTTGTGTCCCTTCATTACCAAAACTATCTTGCCAGCCAATTGTAGCTTGGTTAGTAGTACCAACCATATCTCTATAGTTGCACTGAAACTTTCCATTTGAATGAAGGACAAATTGAAAATCATATGTTCCAGATCCTGCGTCACCTTCCCATCGTACAACATCATCAAACCAGACCACAACACGCTCTTCATCAGCATCATAAAAAATATTACCTGATGCTGATGAATTGCCATTATCATTCTCTGGATTTAAATCATCAAAAAATCCAAAAATTGCTGGTCTTGGCATTGAAGATGATGGGATATCACCATTTTGCCATACAGTTTCATTTGGGCTATTCCAACCTACCCATCCATTGGCATTAACCTGTAAATAATTATAAGAAATTCCAAAAAATGGAAATTCAAAGGGCAATGAAATCAGATCTGTTGAGAATTCATCATTGCCAATTAAATTTAATTGAGTGCCTATTGCTTCTATATCTATCCAGTCATAATTTAATTCTGGTTCATCATCCGATGTAGTCCAATAATAGTTTCCACCATCTGGTCCGCCCTGAGGATTGACATAAGATTCTGCAGTAGTCACAATCGCTTCAAAATTTAAAACAGTCTCCGGCTCGCCAATATTTGTTATGGTGATAGTCTGGACATCATAGTCTCCAGCATCCAGATCAAATGTGAGAGTATTGGGATAAACTGAAATTTCAGGCACACCAAATGCAATCGTAAAAGAAACGGTTTCATTTGCTGCACTTACATTATACAAATTGAGACCTCCGTCAGCTCCATTACCTCCATTATAAAGAAAAGAAGTCGGATCTGTATCATCATTTAGTTGCACATGATTGTACTCTGCACTATAAGGTGCTTGTTCAAAATTCCCATTATTATTTAAATCACCTCCTGGCCGATAAACATAGAGTTCATCTGGTGGACCTTGTGCATTCCCATTACCTGCTTCTGTATTAATCCTATAGGCTACTAATCCAGATCTGGGACCGGGCGCATTTGTATCATACATTCCTTCCTGTTTACGGTATTCCAAAACAAAATATTCTGTTTCCGAATTTGATGAAGGGATTTTAAACATCACATTCTCTTGTTCACTAAGTGGGTTGAGTGTATATGTACCACTCTCAAGAAGCTCAATAGGCTCTATCCAATCAAAGTATTTCCATTTTGTAAATGCGCTTGGAAACTGTGGTGGATTACCATTCGATGCCATAACATCCCAGCCTCCAACTGGAGTGGGAGCACCTCCTCCATCATAGTGATAGTAATCTGGTGCACCCAATACATGACCAAACTCATGAGATAAAACACCAACATTAAAATACCACGATTCTGATAGCATAAATAAATAGTCATATACCTGAGAACCATTTATATATACTTCTTGACTGTAAAGAGCCCAACGATGTGGCCATAATAGATCTGCCCAATCTCCAGGAGTACCATAAATAACGAAAGATACAGCATCAACAAAACCATCATCATCAGCATCGACATCAATAAAAGGGGAGACACTTGCTGTTATTGAGTTTATTGCATTAGCCAAAAGAGTGTGCTCTCTTTGCGTTCTCTCCGTATTTCCCTGATATCCATCAGGGTTTGCATTTGAATATGGCTCATAATAGCTCCTATTATATTCATCAATATATGCAGTATTAGTACCATCAAACGTACCCGGGTAGTGAAAAGTATTTACCATTAAATTATTATAAGAGACTTCCCAAAAATAATGTCTCAACGATGGCTCTTCTTCATCTGTTTGGAATACTTCATCATAGTGTGACCGGGGAAATGGAAATTCTGGATCATCCGCGAATCTTATAAAAACATTAATCTGAGCTATCTCACCTGAATTTGGTGCATCTCTAGATTCCTGTTCATCATGTCTTTTATAAAATTGTTTTTTCCTATTGTAAACTTCTAAACCTACTGCATACCCACTTTCAAGACCAATACCTATTGGGTCTCCATGTCCAACAATCAAAGATGATGGGATAAGATTACCATTTGAACCTTCTTTAGCATAATAATAATAACCATCATTAATGTTTAAAATAATTGTAAAGTTATTACTATCATGAAGTCTCCTGACATACTGGTCACCCGTAATAAAACATTCGATTTTTTCACCATCTGGCTGGGTAATGACTCTTGAGATCGAATTAAACCAAGTCGCAAATAAACAACATTGAAGAAATGATAGAAAAATAAAGTACTTAGGTTTTCTCATTATTAGAAATTAAGATACTTGAATGGGACTGGAAGAATGATTATTTAAGCAAAATCATTCTTCGAGAAATGGTTGATTTACCATCAATAACCAATCTATATATATATGTTCCTGAACTGACTGACTGTCCATTATGATCGTTACCGCTCCATCTGAAATTAGTAATACCAGATTCAAATCTCCCTTTAAAAAGAGTACAGACTTCATCTCCTCTAATATTGTAAATAACAATACTACCATTAACCATTTTATCAACAGAAACATCAAAATTTGTGTTTGGATTAAATGGGTTTGGATAATTTTGGTTTAATTGAATCTTTGATGGTATTGGATTAAATAAATCCATTAGATCAATATCCATTCTAATTTGATGATACGTTTCATTGTCGCTTGAATTATATTCAGCAACAAAAGAATCATTTGTCCATTCTGTTAAATCATAGATCAGTTCTTCATATCCTATTACACCTATTGGTGTGATAAATCTTCTAAGGAATATTAATTGGGACTGGTTCTTATCATATCCAAAATAATGATATGCCCAATCTAGATCTTCATTGAATAAGAATTCACAAGAAGAAGTAAAAATATAGAACCCTTCTCTTACGCCACCTTCATCTATAACAATGGAGATATTATGATTCTCATAGGATAATATTGAAGAGTTCAAATCTTCTACACCTGTCCAGTGGCCTAGAAAGTTAGAAATAGCTTGTGCATTTAACACACCAACATTCAGCATAACAGCCAGAAAAAAAGTTTTTATGATTTTTTGATTAGTCATAGTGTATAAATATTAAGATCAAATATACACCATCATAGGGCACAAAGGGAACTTTGAATAAATTCTTTTGTGCTTTAAATCACTATCTTAGTAGCATCATTTTATTTGTCAAAATATTATATTTGGTCATTAATTTATAAATATAGATTCCACTAGCAACCTTTTCTCCCAATTCATTGGTTGAGTCCCAAACAATTGTATGTTTTCCTGGAATTCCAATACCTGAACTTAAGGTTTTCACTAACCGACCATTTATATTATAAATTTTCAAAGAGTGATCTTCAAAATTAGATAGATAGTAAGTTATCCTTGTCACAGGATTGAAAGGATTAGGGAAATTAAAAAGCAGCAGAAAATCATTTGGCACTGAAAAATCTTCTAAATCCAATTCATCACATGAAAAATTATATGCTCCAATTACCGATAAAGAATTCGATGCAGTTTGGCAAAGAGATGTTTCTTCTAGGTTATAATGGTTATTATTGATATCACAATACTGGGGATCAATGTTAATTATTCCACCTTCGGTGTTGAACAATATATTAGTATAAGTATTTAAATGGTCTTCACCACCTTCTATATCAGAATAATTTATTTCTAGAGAAGTTAACCCACTCTCTTCAGGAGAATAAAAAAGTTCACCATAATTCCCCCATAGGATTGAATTATTAATTGTAATTACAGAACTATGGGAAGAGATCGCAGAACCTACTCCAGCGATATTCCCAGCAAACGTTATTTGATCTAATTCTAAAGTTGCTTGATAGGCAACCATGCCGCCTCCATAATCATAGCCATTATTATTTTCGAAGCCAGTCCATTCAACAGTTGCGACTCCACCATTCTGATACAGTCCTGCACCTTCAATAAATGCATCATTTTGTCTTATAATAGAGTATCGTATTAAAGGACTTGCATTCTCTATATAACATCCACCGCCCCAGTAAGCAATATTAGATTCTAATACAATGTTATCCATAATAGGTTCACCATCAGTGATATATAAACCTCCACCCAAATTGGCACCATTATTTCTTATAGTTATATTTTTTAGTATAGCATCTGATTCAGCAATATAAATTCCACCTCCAATCTCAGCTGTATTATCTTCAATAATAATGTCTTCTAGTGTGGGAGAACAGTTGCTAATAACAATTCCTCCTCCAAAAGGATCTGAACCTCCACGAAATGATATACCTCTTATGGTTCCACTACTATTGGATGATCCGCTTAGAATAAGACAGGTACCTCCAACTGGACCAGGCCCAAAGAAAGTATCTGAAATTAGCTCCAAATTAGCCATCTCAAACGCCCGAGACTCTAGAGTAACTTCCTTATTATCAAAGTCTACTGATTCTGTATACACACCGGGATTTAGACGGATTGTATCACCATCTTCAGCAGCTATAAATGCTCTGGAAATAGTCTCAAAAGGTGCTTGAAGACTACCATCATTTGCATTGTCACCATTTATATCAACGTACCATATTGGTCCTACATTAACAGGTCCACAACCCGATTCAAAACAACCCATTAGAGAACCTCCAGATCCTCCATTTATACAGGGTGAATTTTCACGGATATAATAATTCCCATCGGAGCTAAAACAAAAATATGGTTCTTCATCCAAATTGCCAGCACCCCAGTTTAAATCACCATTATCATTTGTATCAATTCCATCTTCGCCACCTTCAACTAAGGTGTAGGAAACACTAAGCTCAACTTCAGTACCTTCTGATCTAAAATAAATCTGGTTTGTACCATTATTCCAAATGATGGTATTTAATAAATTAACATCAACACCGTCTCTCATATATAAACCATCACCATATAGTCCTGCACTATTATTGGCTATTGTAAGATTTGTAAAATCAACAACAGATGTATTTCTTATATATGCTCCTCCTCCTGAGCTTGAAATATTATCTGCAATTAAAGAAAAAGATATTTGAGGATCAGCATTATTAACATATAGACCACCCCCAAGTCCTTCTGCTATATTGTCAGTAATATATAAATGTTCTCCCTGCAAATCGGCATCATCCTTAAGACCAATGCCTCCTCCTGAATTATTCGCTGTATTTTGGTTAAATGTAACATACTCAAAAATGGGTGTAGATTCATGTCTTAAATAACAGCCCCCTCCAAATTCAGCAGTATTATCATAAAAAGTACAATTATAAAGATCTGGGCTTGATCCACTTCGGGAATAAAGACCTCCACCTACATCGTCCGTTTCATTATTAGCAATTATACATCCAAAAAAAGATGGCGAAGAATTATAGCAGAAAATACCGCCACCACCACCTTCATTTGCGACATTATTTTGTATAATACAGTCCTTTATTGTTGGACTACTGTTCTCGCAATAGATACCACCTCCATAGTTATAATAGGAACCATTATCATCAGGATCTTCATCATTTCCTATACCGTTTTGTAATGTAAAACCTTGGAGTATGCTAGATAAACTCTCTCCATTGGAAAATGTAACTACACTTCCATTATTCTGAGCATCTATAATGGTTGAACCAATTAGAAGTGAATCATTTTCAATAAGATACAAAGATGAAATAGTTATTGCTTTGCCATTATAATTAATTGCTTCCGGATAAAAACCAGGGCTTACTAAAATAGAATCTCCATCTAAAGTAATATCGATCGCATCCTGTATACTGCTAAAGTCTTCTGGAACATATATTGTTTCAGCAATACCAAAAGAAATGGACATTAAAAGTACTAGATGATTCTTTTTTATCATTATCATAAATAAATAAAGGGGAAAATTATATCATTAAATACATTATTTCAGGATGAAGTTCAAGATTTCATTCACTAAATTACGCGCCTTTATTTAACTATTTTATTTTACCAACGTTTATGATTGTAGCCATACTCAAAGAGACAGGGGAATTTGAATCTCGTGTTGCAGCAACACCAAGTACCGTCAAAGAGCTTATTAAGGGTGGACTAGAAGTCCATATAGAATCAAAAGCAGGCGAGAATTCATTTATCTCTAATCAAAATTTTGAAGACGCAGGCGCAACTATTATACCATCGTATAATGAACTTCTACCAAAAGCAGATATCATATTAAAAGTTGTAACTCCATCGATGGAACAAATTAAACTCCTAAAACCCAATTCTGTTTTGATCTCCCTTTGTCAAACTACTCGTGAATTAAAACAAATAGATGCAATTAAAAAAGGAAATATCACTGGATTCTCAATGCATCTCATTCCCCGAACCACATTAGCACAAAAAATGGATGCTCTATCTTCTCAAGCTAATATTGCAGGTTATAAAGCTGTTTTAATGGCAGCAACTCGCTTGGGTATTTATATGCCTCTTCTTATGACAGCCGCAGGAACCATCCGCCCTGCAAAAGTTCTTGTACTCGGTGCAGGAGTAGCAGGTTTGCAGGCTATTGCAACTGCAAAAAGGCTAGGGGCTCAAGTCGAGGCTTTTGATGTTCGACCTATTGTAAAAGAGCAGGTAGAATCATTAGGTGCAAAATTTATTGAAGTGCAATCTGATTCAGTTGAAGGTATTGGTGATGGTGGATACGCAAAAGAAACTTCAGATGAATATAAAGAGAAACAGCAAGAACTCATCCATGAGCATCTTAGCAAATCTGATGTCGTTATTACTACTGCTTTAATTCCAGGAAAGCCCGCACCATTGCTCATACCAACCAGTATGGTAGAAACAATGAAGCCAGGATCTGTTATTATGGATCTAGCTGCAGAAAATGGAGGCAACTGTGAACTAACAAAAAAGGATCAAATAGTAGATTACAATCAAATTACCATTGATGGAACTTCCAACATCCCTGGTACGATGGCAGTACATGCTAGCGAGCTTTATTCAAAAAATATAGCAGCATTTTTAACCTATATGGTAAAAGATGGTGTATTGAATCTAGACCTAGATGACGAAATCATTTCAGGTGCAATGTATTCCCATCAAGGAAACATAACCCATTATCCTACAAGGATGATCTTAAATAAATAGGTATAAATATGGATATTAATATATTTACAGTGTTTATTCTTGCTATTTTTGTGGGCTTTGAAATTATAACTAAAGTCCCTCCGACACTCCACACTCCGCTAATGAGTGGGTCTAATGCAATTTCAGGTATTGCCATTGTTGGTGCTATTATCTCTACAAAAATAGATGGTGGAACTGGCTCCTACCTAGGATTAATTGCGGTGATTTTTGCAACAGTAAACGTAGTAGGTGGTTTTATGGTAACAGATCGAATGCTTAAAATGTTTAAACGAAAATAGATAATTATATGGGATTTTCTAATATAGCATACGTACTTGCATCTATCTTTTTTATACTTGGTATTAAAAAACTAAGCCACCCTAGAACTGCAAGAAATGGAAATTTTATAGCTGCATTGGGTATGCTAATTGCAATAATTGCAACCCTCATATTCTATGGAGAAATTGACTTTCAAATGATTCTAACTGGGATGATTATTGGTGCAATCATTGGTGCAATTTTTGCAACAAAAGTTGAGATGACGCAAATGCCTCAGATGGTCGCCATTTTTAATGGTTTTGGAGGCGGTGCTTCTGCACTGATAGCAGCAGCAGAATTTTTGAAATCAGGAGAAATAACTACATTTACATTAAGTACCATTATTATATCAATATTTGTTGGTACCCTTACATTTTCTTGAAGTTTTATTGCATTTGGAAAATTACAAGGATTTATAAGTGTTCAACCTA
>CAZPHE010000013.1:0-36825 GCA_964586315.1 uncultured bacterium
TTATTTTGAAATACAATAAATGGTATAGAACTATCAAAGTTTACTCCATAACTGTTGAATAACCTTTGGTAGTTTTTTTTTATACAAAAAAACAAAGGAGTTAATTATGAAAAAAGAAAATATATTTGTTGGGAAGGTGTTTATAATAATGATTTATTAGTTGAAGAAACCTCTTACATTGGTACTAAAGGACCTTTTCGATTAAATTGATGAAATCAATATTAATTTTTTCAATTTTACTTTTGTCTTTTCTGCGTGCCCAACCAAAACAAACAGTTGAATTCGAATACTATACCGTCAAAGATGGTCTAGCAGAAAATACAGTACTTAATATTCTGCAAGATAGGCAAGGATATATTTGGGTAGGCACAGAAAATGGCCTTTGTAGATTTGATGGGTACGATTTTAAGGTGTTTGAGCATAATCCCTTTGATTCTACAACTTTAATGGGCAACGCACCTTCTTCTATTTTTCAAGATAGCAAAAATCGCCTTTGGGTTGGCAATGGTCCTGGTTTAAACCTTTTTGACCCATCCACTGAATCCTTTATTCGTTTTCCCCATGATTTAGAAAAGAAAAACAGCATACCCCAACTACCAAGTAACATAGAGGAAGATACTCAGGGTAACATTTGGTGCGTGGGCTGGACCCAAGGGGTCTATAAACTAAATCCAGAGACAGGAGATGTAACTGTGTTTAGGTATGACCCAGAAGATAACACATCACTTTTAGCAAATCCGAAAAGTAGTGCTAATATGTTCCTTAAAGACAGTCTGGGAAACATGTGGTCTCACCATGGAAAAGGACTAAATCTGATTGAACCCAATACCAATAAAATTATTCGTTTTACAAGAGGAAAAAATGGTGGATCCATCTCTTCTGATACGATCACAGCTCTTCATCCAGATAAATTTGGCAACCTATGGATAGGTACTAACAAAGGATTAGATCGGATGGATATTCGCACCAAAACATTTGAATATTATCGCAATGAATCCAATAATAAATTTTCAATTTCTAGTGATTCCATTAATTCCATTTCCGGAAATAAAGATGGAGATCTTTGGATTTCTACAAAAAATGGACTGAACCGCTTTATTCAACGGGATCAAATTTTTATACAATATTACTACGATAAATATGACCCAAATTCTTTAACAACCAAAAAGATTAGTTTTGCACAACAATCAAAACATTCTCCCTATGTTTGGTATTTACCTATAAAAGAAAAAGCAGGCATTAGTCGCTTGAATTTAAATACGGGAGTAAGTCAAAATTTTGTATATGAACCTGCCGATCCAAAGTCTATTAATGGATCCGAAATCCAGTGGTTTATTGAAGATAAGTTTGGCACTATGTGGATTGGGACACTCAGTGGTGGGTTAAACAAACTTGATCCGTCCCACGAAAAATTTTCCGGGCTTCAACACGATCCTAACGACCCTCATTCTCTCCCCGGTAAAGGCGTAGCTGGGCTTGCATCGCGCAACAATGGGAATATTTATATTTCAACAGGAAATGGTAATATTGCATCTTATGAACCGAAGTCTCACGTTTTTAAACAACTAAATTTAAAAAAACATATGAAGTCTGGTGCATTTGTTAATCGTGTTTATATTGATTCGAAAGACAAGCTTTGGATTTTGATCAATCCTATTATTGTTTATGATTTAAAAACAAAAAAAGTCATTAAATCCTATAAACCGGATGTGCAACGAAAATCAAAAACATCTTTACCCCATTGGAATACTTGGGGTGTTTTGGAAGATAGTCGAGGGGTTATGTGGTTTGCCCATATGGCAGGATTGTCAAAACTCAACCCCGATCAAGAAACATTTACAAACTATATTCATGACCCCAATGATCCCAAATCTATTCCCAGGGGGCTCATGCGGATAGTATTTGAAGACAGTCAAAACAGGTTCTGGATTGGGACACACAACGGAGGTTTATTATTATGGGATAGAGATACAGGAACCTACACTCAGTATCAATATGACCCCAAAGAAAAAACCGGGATTGGGGCTTTTGGTGTAACGGAAATCAACGAAGAGGCAAAAGGGCGCGTTTGGGTGGTTACTGGGGCGGGCGGGTTGAATTTATTTGATCCAGAAACAGAAAAATTTACTCATTATTTTAAAAACCACGGATTGCCCAGCAATGTCATTTCAGGAATTATCCCTGATAACACCGGAAACCTGTGGCTCAGTACAAAGAATGGACTATCATTTTTTAATGTAGAAGAAGGAACATTCAAGAATTTTGATGAAGATGACGGATTACATAGTTCAGAATTTTTTACAGATGCCTATACTGTGAATAATCGAGGTTATATGTATTTTGGGGGTTCCACTGGTATGACAGAGGTAATTCCTGGGAACATTAGGGAGAACACAAATATTCCTGCTATTGCTATTACGGATATGAAAAAAGTGGATCGTGATGGAAGACAAACAAATATGGATTTGACTGCATCAACTTTGGATCTATCCTATTGGGAACCCAGCTTTCGGGCGGAATTTGTGGCATTGAACTTTACTAAATCGGAAAAGAATCGATATGCTTATATGTTGGAAGGATTTGATAGGGGATGGATTCAAACAGGAGGTTATCGTTTTGCAAATTATACCAACTTGCCTCCGGGGAATTTTACCTTCCGGGTAAAAGGTTCAAATAATGATGGATTATGGAATGAGAAAGGTGTTTCCATGGCTATCATTGTTGCACCTGCACCTTGGAAAACTTGGTGGGCTTATACAATATACTTGGTTCTTTTTGGGTTATCTCTCTATGCTTATAACCATCGCCAGAAACGTATCCATGCCTTGGAAATGGAAGAAAGTCGAAAAACAGAAGAGTTAGAGCTAGCTCGTCAATTTCAGGAAGATATGTTACCCAAAAGAATGCCGAATTCACCACTATATGATGTTACAGCAGTAATCAAAACTTCTACAGAAGTTGGCGGCGATTATTATGATTTTTTCCAACAGGATGATGGGTCACTTTATGTTGTATGTGGAGATGCTACGGGCCACGGTATGACTGCTGGGATGATGGTAAGCATTACAAAGGCGGGTTTATACGGCATCCCAGCAATTTCCACAGATAAAATTACGAACCGTTTAAACCGTGTGATTAAAAATATTGAATTAGGAACAAATCGTATGGCTTTGAATGTGTCTTATTTTAAAAACGATCAGGTGCAGTTTACATCTGCAGGGATGCCACCTGCTTATCATTGTGTCTTATCAAGCGGTCAGGTTAAAGAAATTCTACAGGTTGGATTACCTTTGGGGAGTATTAGAGGGGAACATTACATGTATGAAGAATATCCTTTTTCTAAGGGAGATACTTTGGTGTTTTTATCTGATGGATTACCAGAGGCCGAGAATAATAACGGAAAGATGTTGGGTTATGAGGCAGTGATGGACTGCGTTCGAAATAACAAGAATGAAAATGTAGAAACAATCAAAAATAGATTATTAGATTTGGGAGATAATTGGCTGAATGGTTTACCAATAAAAGATGATATTACCATCGTTGTTGTGAGAAAAAAATAAGGATTTTTTTTGACGCTAATTATTTTATTCTTTTTTAGTTATAAAACACAAAAAAAATCACTTTAGCCAACACTGCCAATCAATGTCGATTAAAATTTACATATCTCAATGATAAATATTGTACAAAATCAAAATTTTACCCAAGCTAGAATAAAAGCTACATCACTTTTAACCAAATGTAATCCTGAAAAAATAGAACAATTTCATAAAACATTAGGAAATAGAAGAACGCCTTTGGTTAAATTACCTGAATTAGCTAAAAGATTAAATATAGGTAATCTTTTATTAAAAGATGAAAGCCAAAGATTTGGGCTTAATGCATTTAAGGCATTAGGAGCTTCATATGCGATGCATAAGCAAATAGAAAAAAACCAACAAATTAAGACATTTTGTACCGCTACAGATGGTAATCATGGACGCGCAGTGGCATGGATGTCAAAGAAACTAGATAAAAATTGTATTATATATATGCCAAAAGGAGCAGCCCATGAAAGAATTAAAGCAATAGAACGAGAAGGTGCAGAAGTAAATGTAATTGATGAAGGATATGATTTTGCTGTAAGGATGGCGAGTAAACGTGTAGGAAGTGCGAATGCAAACTCTAAGAATGGTTCATGGTCCTTGATTCAAGATACGGCTTGGGATGGCTACGAAGAAATACCTTTAGATATAATGAAAGGGTATTTTACCCAAGTACATGAAATAACAAAACAAATAAAAAAAGAGAAAATTGATATTATATTATTACAGTCAGGAGTAGGTAGTTGGGCAGCATCTTTGATTATTTATATATATAAGTATTGGAAGAATATACCGTTATTTATTTCTGTTGAACCTTTTACTGCAAATTGTTTATTTGAATCAATTAAAGTTGGATATAGAGTAGCAGTGGAAAATGATAACACTACTATTATGGCAGGATTAAACTGTGGATCAGTCTCAACTTTGGCTTGGAAGATTTTAAAGAAATCTTTGATAGGATCTATATCAATTTCGGATAAGCTAACAAAAATGGCTATGAGTACATTGGCTTACCCACAATCAGAAGACCCATTAATTATTTCTGGAGAGTCAGGGGCTAGTGGCTTAGGGGCCTTATTAGGATTATGTAAAACAACTGCCTATAAAAGTTTCAAAAAAAAGATATGCTTGAATAGAAATTCAACTGTTTTAGTTATTAATACCGAAGGAGATACTGATAAAGCGAATTATCAGAAGGTCATCACTGAAGGTATTATAAAATAAAATTTTAAAGTATCACTTAAGAATTTTTCCCATAAGTTCTTTTAATATTTTTGATGCAGTTATGGCTGTTAAATTATTTATGTCTCTATTGGGATTATATTCAACTATGTCTGCTCCTATTATTTTACAGTCTAAATTTTTTATAATTGTAATTAAATCTCTAGTTGAAAATCCTCCTGGCTCCGGGTGAGACACTCCAGGTGCAAAGGCAGGATCTATTCCATCTAAATCTATTGATATGTAAACCGGTTCTTCAAATTTAAACTGGAGGTCAGGTGAGAATTGATCCATTGACACTACTTTCACTTTATAATTTTTTGCTTGCATTCTTTGATGATCATTCATTGTCCTTATTCCAACTTGAGTGAGTGAATAGGCTAGTTTATTCTCTAAGATTCGTGCAAATGGTGATGCATGAGAATAAGGATTATCATTAAAATTATGATATAGATCAGGGTGAGCATCAAAATGTAAAATATTTATTTTAGGAAAAAATTGATGGTATGCATCAAGAATTGGAAAAGTAATACTGTGATCACCGCCAATACAAATACAATAATTACCACTTGTTAAATCGCTTCTTATCATTTTTTGAATTAATTCGAATTCATTTTCATGATTCTCAATTTCTATACAACCACGGTAAATCCAAATGTTGTCTTGACCTAGATTAATACCATTCTCAGAAAATTGATTAGTTGCATCAGAATTAAATTCACCCATGATGATAGGTGGAGCTTTAGCGCATCCAGTTAAAAATGATGAGTTTTTATCTGAAGGAATACCAATAATTGAAATCATGCTTATAATAAAATAATAGTGATAATTTTATTTTAAAAATTAAATATATATATTTAGAGAGAAAAATTTTAGAGGTCATTGTAATGATTTTAATATTTTGTAGGAAATGTGATTTTAAACACTCACAATTTGGTGGTGTTTTTTGTTTGTAATAAACATGGGTAAATTAGCTTAACAACAACTTCAATTTTATAAAGGGAACCTGTTGAGAAAAAATCTAATCATAATTATAATTTCAGTATCAATCTTTTACTTAGTTGGCTCAAGATTATTGATTCAAATGATTTATAATAATGAATTGGGATTATTCAATGATTTCATTATTGGTCAGTCATTACATTCCTTGGATTATTACTATTCCCACTTTGATTATTTGTTTTTTAAATATCTTTTTATTCTAATTCTAATCATACCTTTTATATTTTTTGTTTTCAAACCAAAAAGTATTACAAATGGGAAATTAATTAAGAAATGGATGAAAAATCACACAGACTATATAGATTCCATTTCTATAAAAGACTTGGGCATTTGGATAGCTTTATCAGCAGGATTAGGTCTATTTTTGGAATTAATGATAATTCGCATTCATTCATCCTATTTTCAACTATTTGCATATTTTAAAAATATTAGTCTTCTTTCGTGTTTTCTTGGACTTGGGATTGGTTATGCACGAGGGACAAAAAATCCATTAATAACGCCTACTGTATTGCCTTTATTAGCAATCCAATTAATATTATTGTATTCTATTCGTTTTACTCCCTTGAGTTATATGTTATCTAATCCTATTACTGAACAATTTTCATTTGGTCTTAAGCAGTCCAGCAATCTTTATAATTCATTATTGAATTTCTCATTTATTGCTTTGGTTTTTTCTTATAACGCTCTGTGTTTTATTCCCCTGGGTCAATTGACATCGAGATTAATGTCTCGTCAAGAAAAACTGGTTTCATATGGATGGAATCTTATTGGTAGTCTTTCTGGAATAACTTTATTCTCAGTTATTTCTTTCTTATGGTTACCTCCATCTATTTGGTTAATTGTTTTTACAGGTGGCTTATTAGCATTTCTCTATAAGGATAATAAATATGTAATTATTTCTACAGTTTCATTTATTATAGTACTTATTATTATTACTATTCCTCATAGAATTAATGAAACAGAAATTTATTCTCCCTATCAAAAATTAACTCTTCGTGTAAACAACTTAGGTATACCTCAAATAAGAACTAGTGATAAATATTATCAAAATATCCATGATTTAAATGATAGAGTAGCTTTAGCCTTAAATACTGAATTGTCGGATACTTTAAGTTACATAGAGGATCTTGGACAATTTTATGCTCTACCTTACTATTTCTATCAAAACCCAAATAATGTATTAATTGTTGCATCAGGTACAGGAAATGATGTGGCTTCGGCTATAGCAAATAATGCGCAAAATATTGATGCCGTAGAAATTGATCCTGTAATTCAGAAAATTGGAACATTAGTCCATCCTCAAGCACCGTATTCTTCAAATAAAGTCGATATTTACGTAGATGATGCCAGAGCCTTTTTAAAAAAGACTGAAAAAAAATATGATTTAATAGTTTATGGTTTATTAGATGCGCATACTTTACTATCTGGAAAATCAGGAGGAATTCGTTTGGATAGTTACGTCTATACTACGGAAGCTTTTCGAGATGCAAGAAGAAAATTAAATGATAAAGGAATAATTTGCTTATCCTTTGCAACTATGTCATTAGGTATAGCAAAAAAATTATACCTTATGTTGGAAGAAGCATTTGATGGTAATTCTCCTGCAGTTTTTCGCACACATCATGGTGGACATACTTTTATAATTGGGAATCAAAATATTAATGATAAAATAGAGAAATATAAAACTTATTCTAATGTAACGAGTATTATTAAGGATTACCAATTTCAGGTTGATAAGGCCACAGATAACTGGCCATTTTTTTATATGACTAAAAAAGTATATCCAATTACATATTTATTAATGATAGTTGTAATTATATCAATTTCTACTTTATATGTAAGACGTTTATCTAACCTATCCCTTAGCAATTTTTCTTTTCCATGTTTTTTTCTTGGAGCTGGTTTCATGCTTATTGAGACAAAAGGCATAACTGAATTATCACTATATTATGGTAGTACGTGGATTGTCGTTAGTATTGTTATTTCAGCCATATTAATAATGGCATTTTTTGCAAACTTGATCTTATTAAAAATAAAAACACCATCTTATTATTTGATTTATGGAAGTTTATTTTTATCATTATTTATAGGTTTATTATTTACTTATGTTCGACTTGATTTAACGATCCCTTTTTACCTTGATAAAATATTAGGTACAATCCTTTTAACAATTCCTTTGTTTTTTTCTGGTTTTGCATTCTCCTATGAATTAAAAAATTCTTCATCTGTAATGGTAGCATTATCATCAAATATAATAGGCGCAATTGTAGGAGGGTGTCTAGAATATAATTCAATGTATTTTGGATTTAGATCACTCTATATTTTAGCGATGATAATGTATCTACTTTCCTTTATAACATCATTTAAAATAAAAAGTTTAATTTTTCGAAGAACTTGAATTAATTATTTAAATTATTACAAATTTTAAAAATATAATAAAAAATATTTTATATAGTCTAATTTTTATCAGTTATCTGTACCCAGACTGCTCGGATCTTGATTCCACAGAATGCATGCAATGGGCAGAATATTGTGAATGGAATGAAGAAATAGGAGAGTGCCAAAATATTGATGGTGGTAGTGATACTGAATGGGGTCCCTATCAATATCTGACATTAACTGAATCTGATGGACTTAGAAATGGACCCGATTATGATTATGCAGTTTTGTATTATCCTATACCTGACTCTACCGTAGATATAGATCTGCCTTATAAAAGTATAATTATGTCACCTGGATGGGGTGATGATGGATCGGGTATGACTGATTGGGGTGTGTTTTTTGCATCATATGGTTTTGTTTCAATGATTATAGGACCGAATGATCCCATTAATGATAATCATCAGGTTAGAGGCCAAGGTCTCATTGATGCAATTGAAACAATAAGGCAAGAGAATGAAAGAGTGTCTTCTCCATTATTTGGATTAGTTGATTTAGAAAGTTTTGCTGTGGGTGGTTATTCTATGGGAGGTGGTGCTGCACAAGCAGCAGCCATACTTGACCCTTCAATAAAAGCAATCATATCATTAAATCCAACGTATTTTGTTTACGATACTGAAAATTGTGATGGACCTGAGTACTATTGTTTAATACCTGAACATTTAAATCATCCAGTCCCTGCTTTAATACTTCCAGGTGAAATTGAACTTGATGAGATGGAAGATTATGATGGCTACCTAGGTCAAACTATTTATGAATATATTCCAGAAACAACAGAAAAGATATTATTTGAGATCGCTGGTCAAGGCCATGGTGCAGCTGTATATCCATACGATGAGGTAGCAGAGTATATTCTGAGTTGGCTTAATTATCAATTTTTTAATTATTTTTCATCCTGTGAATCATTACTAGAGCCTCCATCAATTGCATCACAATATTTGACTAATATAGAATGTTCAGCGCTTACTTTGTATGATATAAATGGTGATGGTACAGTTGATAACTCAGATCTCGTGATGCTAGTGATTGCAGTTTTAAATGGTTCAACTGGTTCAACAGACATTAATTTTGATTCGATTGTAGATATTTATGATATTTTACTTTTATCAGATTATCTTTAAACATCATTATTTTTCTTCTTATTAAATCTACTTAGAGTTGTAACTTTATAATGAATGAATTTCTATCCATAATATTTCCAATATGTCCCAATATATTTTTCAAAAAAAATTGTATAAATTTGGTACTATTTCAAACATATTGATAGAAAATAATTATACACTCTGAATTTTATAATTTAAATGGTTAATTATTAAACATTTTGTGTATTGAATTTTATTTAAATTGGTAATTAATAAACGGAGTGTATTATGCCACCTTTTGCAATATTTAAAACAATTGAAAATTTTATTCTTGGTGAAAAAAAATCAAAAGACCATTGGAAGAAGTACCAAAAATCAAAAGATCATTGGAAGAAATATCAAAAAAAAAATAATAATGTTTAACATTATTAAATGATTTATATATACGTTTTTGTTTTTTGTTTTGTTATTTATCTTCTTTGGTATATATATCAAGTATACAGTATTAATAAAAATCAAATTTCAATAATTTTTAAACGTGCACTTTATTTTAGAAGTAATTCAATAATTCGTCAAACAATTATAGCATCAACATTTAAATTAATTCTAAGATTAATTAAAAAGACTATATTTAAAATATAAAATCCATTTGGGACAATTATTAAAATTTCAATTTTAGAAATATTATAGATTTTTAGGATAATATGATTTATGTCAAACAAAATTTTTTATAATTATCACCGTAAAGTGTCTCTTATTAAATCTATTAATTGTCATTCTTCCAAAGTCCGGAATATGATATCAACTAGATCCAATCTTGAATTATTTCATCCATTTTGTAAACCTAACTCTGTTATTAATTGGCAAGAAGATAAAACAATTAATAAAATAGAAAATTTAAATGGATTCAAATTAACAAGGGAATTTTATAATTGGGTTACTAATCGAGGCTATGATTTATATATCAAAGCATGCAATAAACCAGCTTTTCATGTGTTTTGGCGTATAATTGAAAATAATACAAAATTCAATGTTAAAATAATAATTCATTCTTATTTATTTAACCAAGGTAATAAAATAATAAACTTATTACCTTCTTATTTAATGGTTAGACCATTATTGTTGCAGTATTTGTTTTCAGTCTTAAGTGGTTTGAAATGGTATGCTAAAAAAGATAGATCAATTTTAAAAAACCACTTTGGAAAACATATTTGGTTTTCTTAATTCAAGAGATATTCATTTTATCTTGGCATTGGTTAGTACATCAGTGAGATAAACAATTTTATACCAACCTTTAAATTCGAATAGTTTTTTGTTTGTCCTATGATGTTTAGATTTTGATATGTTTAACCGAATCATACCATTACTCTTTATTGGCTTTACTTGGGGGCAAATTGATGAAGATTATGATATGCTTAGTAAAGAAATACATACTTATGCAGATTCATTAGCTCAATTAATCCCAATTGGTTCTTCTGTGTATATTGCTGATCATTCAGATTTTGATGGATTAACAAGTTATTTTGGGAAATATGTAGCAGATCAATTAAGTAAACATCTTTCTAAAAATCAAAATTTCACTATTGCTGATCGGAATTCTATCCAGATTTTAATAGATCAACAAAAATTAAAATATATAGGGGTCATCGATGAAAATATGGCTAAACAGTTTGAAAAAATACTTGGTGCTGATATTATAATATCAGGTACCATTACAGAGTTTGAAAAAAAATTGAATATAGATACTAGAATTGTCACCGTTAATAACTCATATATTATTGCTAATACTGGTTACTCTATTAAAAAAACCAATGATATATCCAGATTGATTGCAACCACCATCTTAAAAAATGAAAAAGAGAAAAAAGAATTAATAAGAGAACAGGAAAAAATATTTTCAGAAATAAAATTTGAAAAAGAAAAATCTTTGGCAAGATTGGATGAATATAGACAGAAAAAATTATCAGAAATTGAAGATGAGTATAATAATAGGATTAAAAAATTTGATCTAGACCAGCAAAAGATAGTCGAAAGTTTTCACATGGAGGATCAAGAATCAATAAATAAAATCATTTATTTGAAGAATGATAATAATACTCTTTACTCATTGGAATTAAACAAAAAAATCACTGAACTTGAAAATGAGTATAGTGAAAAAACTGATGTTCTGAATGCATTGAAATTAAAACACGAACAAATTGCAAATATTGATTCTGAAATTGAGATTCTTCATCAAAAAATTGATAAAGTCAGCGGGAAACTATCCTTATTAAAAATGGGTATGACTGTTGATGATGTTAGACAAATTATGGGTGATCGATTTATCTATAATGGAATGTGCGGTAATTTTGGTAAATATATTTTAGTATTTTCGAATAGAACTTTGATTAAAGCATGTAAGGTAGGAGATGTATATACGCAATTTGGAGACAATGCTGTCGTTAATGACTGTCATGATTGTGATGATATGGAAGTTAAAAATCTAATTAAATATTAAATTAATCATTGTAAGGAAAAATTATGAAATACATATTCTATTTATTTATTTTTACTTTATTATTTATTAATAATGTCTCTGCTCAATCTTCAAGTAGTTTCAATCAGGCTGAGCCTTTGTCCGAGACACCATTACATCCAATACCATCTGAAATGACCTTTGAAGAATATCAAGATATGAATAGAAGATTATCCCAAGCTTATATATGGTCATCTATACCTATACCAGGCATTACACATCAATACGCTGGAGAAAAGAAAAAAGCTAGAATGTTATTTTATATAGGTATGGGAGGCCTTGCCTGTATTGTTGCAGGAATTGTTTCAATGGATGAAACCAGTTGGCCAAAATTTGATGAAAATATTCATTTTATTCAAAATCAAGATACTAATAATGAAAAATGGTTTGAAAAAACTCCTGTCGCTATGGAAGGAAATATTATTCATTATAGGTTGAAGGAGATTCAAAAAGAAGGAGATGGCGGAGGTTTAATTATACTGGGTGCAGGTATCCTTCTGGTTGATTTTATTTATGATAGATTCAAAGGACTACAATTAATAGAAGAAAAACGAGATCGTGTACGTTTTAAATACGGTCAAAAGCTTATTTTATCTAATAAGTAAGTTATTTTAAAAAATAAATGGGAATTACAATGTTAAACTCTACAACACATAATATAGATGGTAAAGAAATTAAAGAATATTTGGGTGTAGTCACTGGAGAAGCGATTTCTGGTGCGAATTTTCTAAAAGATTTGATGGCATCATTAAGGGATTTTGCAGGCGGAAGATCAGGAGCATATGAAGCAGAACTAAGCAAAGCTCGTAATATAGCTTTTGATGAAATGAATCAAAAAGCACAAGAGTTGGGTGCAAATGGAGTTATTGATATTGATTATGGTACAATTGGAGATAAAGGATCAATGCTTATGGTAAGTGTTAATGGCACAGCTATAAAATATTAATACAGTAATAACGTAGCCTGATATTTACTGAGATTTATCTTGGTTTGTCTTATTAATGTTAATAATAGATTTGAGTAATCGCTATAAAAATTCTACACCTATGCTTTTATAGTTTTATTCAATTCTCAATAAACATAAAATAAATGATTAACAGAATAATATTTTTTCTATGTATTGGTTTTGTATTGGGTCAAGATAAAAAAGATAAAATAGTGCATAAAAATGGTGATCAATATGAAGGAATATGGGAAAAAATTGAAGATGATATGGTATTCTTTCAATCAAAAGACATTCCCAGAAATCAAACCTATTTTATAAGCGATATAAAGAAATTAGAATTATCTAATGGTGTGATAGTGATTTGGAATGGGATTTATTTAGATGATTTATATAAAAAAAGATTACAGAAACAACTGGATACGTTGGTAGTCAGATGTTCTATTGCATGTTTGTTTATAATGCCTTTTATTTTAGACTTGATAATAAATCCGATAAGACTCTGAAAAGGTGCATCTATAATAGATCATAGCACATATCATATTCTATTACTTTATAGATGTTGAGTGGTAAATTTTGGAAAGGTCATTATAAAAATTAAGGAATGGTGATGAAAAATTTCATATCTACCCATTTAATAATTTATTTTTTTATGAGTTCCTTTGTTTTTGCAAGTGAAGGTTCAATTAGTGGGAATATTAGCAGTAATGGTGAACCACTTGCAGGAGCAAATGTTTTTTTAAAAGGCACATCACTAGGTGCTGTAACAGATTCGTTAGGCAATTATAATATTGATGGTATACCCATTGGAAAATTCTTTGTCAGAGCAGATTATATAGGCTATGAATCTCAAGAAATTGAATTCTATATTTCTTTGGAAAACATTGAACAAGGATTGAAAACAACTTCCAGCTCTTTTTTAGATAAGTTGGATATTGAAGATGAAGATGAAGTAAATCAATTGAAAAAAGGCAATAATCTTTTCGATATCAACTTTGATCTTAAACCATCTGTTTTGGAAATAAATCAGGTTGTCGTTTCAGCTTCAAGGAGGGAAGAGAAAATTATAGATGCTGTTGCCAATATTACAGCTGTATCTGAAGCTAAAATAAGAAGAAGTGGTGCAAATGATCTTGGATTCACCCTGAAGACTGCGAAAGGTGTCGATGTCTATCAAACTGGAATGGGTAGAACAAGTATTAATGCAAGAGGATTTATGTCAGCATTCAATGGCAGATTTATTGGAATGATAGATGGAATGAGTTTAAATGATCCAATATTTTCAACATATTCTAGCTTATCCACACCTACAATTAATGATGATATTGAAAGAATTGAAATAGTATTTGGTCCTAGTTCTGCACTTTATGGACCTAATGCTCACAATGGTCTCATGAACATCATAACAAAGCACCCAAGAGATATAGAATCAAATGTATTTTTAGTTGAAACTGGTTCCAATCATTATACATCCCAAAATCTAAGGTATGTAAAAAATTATGGAAATTCTGCTGGATTTAAGTTTTCTTTAAGTAATAAAAGTTATTTGGATTGGGATCCTGAAAAAGAATTTGGTGTGGATATTAATAATGATTTTGTATATCAAGATGAAGAAATCATTCAAGTGTTTAATACAGATGAAGAGTTAGGAGTAAAAAATCAGGCTATAGATTTTATTTCTTAT
Organism: uncultured bacterium; assembly: GCA_964586315.1. GTDB lineage: Bacteria > Fidelibacterota > Marinisomatia > Marinisomatales > UBA1611 > CAZEER01. The sequence goes on from CAZPHE010000013.1 coordinate 14,468, forward strand.
TATTCTTACAATGATGATATTGAAATTGGGTTAGGAAGTAACTATACTAAAGGCAAAGGATATATTCCCTATGATCTTGAAGTAGCACATGGAAATCCAATTACTAAAAAATCTTGGATAAAACTAGTCACTCCAACCATCTTTTTTAGATATTCCTTTACTGAAAGTAGATGGGACGATTTATGGGCTGCCCAATATGTTTGGATTGCAGATCAATTAGATAGTATAAAAAGCCGTTCTGAATTAATTGAAGATCAGGAGAAATGGAATCTTGCAACATATGTAAACAAACTTGAATTTCAATTAAATAAGAGTTTTTCGGGAGTAGATTTTATCTCAGGGCTTGATTACGCTAATACTCGTCCTAAGACTGGTGGAACCTTGTTGGATGATGTTGGACCTATGCGGAATACTGGAAATAGTACAAGTGACTCTATTGAAATAGTAGGGAGTGAAATCTATATAGCTGAATATGGTGCATATGCACAAGCTTCAACAATAACCCAAAATGATTTAAAGTTATTAGCTGCTATAAGATATGATAAGCATTCTTATTTTAATGGACAAGTAAGTCCAAGAATTGCTCTCCAGTGGAATGGTTTAGAAGCAGGCCATATTAGATTATCATATAATAAGGCATTCCAGACACCTTCAATTTACAATCTTCACTTTCAAGCATTTGATCCTGGAATTGGACCCATTGTTCCAATTGATATAGATGGAAATATTATTAACCCAAATGACCCATCAAATTATGGGGTAGGTAGCTCTTTATGGTTTTGGTTTATGAGAGCTGATAAAAATGGTGATGGATTTGTTTCAAACGATGAATTGACACCTGATGTCTCAGCAAAAATATGGTTTGCAATCATAGGGAATAAAGATGGTTTTATTATTAATGATAGTTTACATATCCCTGGTTTAAAAATAGAAGAAGTAGAGAGCTATGAATTAGCGCTGAAAAAGTTAATGTTTGGGAAACTGTTTATTGATGTATCGGCTTTTTATTCAGCGTATAATAATTTTAAAACGTCTGCTCAAAAACTAAATAACCTAATTCCTTTTAACTCACCCTATGGAGTCACTGATATTACCGAATCAAGCGGTTCAGGTAGGATAAAAAACACAATAGTATCATCATTTTTATCTCTTAAAGAAGTTAAAATGTTTGGCTTTGATATTTATCTCAAATATCTTTTCAATAAAAATAAAGATGAAGTCACATTTGGGTATTCTTATTATGGTATTAGTGATATTGATAATGAAAAATCTGATTCATCTTTAGTGAATGGGAATAACTTTTGGGCAGCTAACGCCTTATTAGAAGGGGGTAATAATCTAGATTATGATCCATTTAAAGATCTTATATTCTTTAATGCACCTGAGCATAAATATTTTTTAACGTATTTAAATAATAGTTTATTTGTTAAAGGCTACTTTGAATTAGCAGTAGACTTTAAATCCAAATTTGATTTTATATCAGGTGGATATACATACTCAGATGACTTATCTAAGCAAAGTATGTTTGCGCCAAATCCATATTATGAAAATACTGGTGCTATTGGAGGTAATTTTATTTTTGATTTTATGATGGGATATTCTTTTCTTGAGAATCTAGATTTCAATATGAGAATAAATAATATAACAGATAAACAATCAGTAATTTTGGTTGGGACTCCTCCTTCTCGTAGGTCATTTTCATTAGGTTTAAGATTGTCATTTTAAATCTATCATTTCATTCAATACAGTTAGTTTGTACTAAGTCGTTTCAATTATTGGAATAATAAAAACAGTGATAGAATTTGATGATTTTATATGATAAGAAGCTTTGTGATATTTGTCACATGGATTATAAAGAATTGCATTTAAATTACGACTATTTTAGAAAATAAATAGTCAACGTATGATCCCTTTATATAAAACCTTATTTTAATCAAAAAATATTGAATATTATAGAATTAATTATAAGTCATAAGAAAATACTGGTAAACCTTATATTTTAAATAAAACACCTATAATACCTTACCTCACCTTACGTTATCGAATCCTTTTTTAATATAGTGGAATATAGTCCATTATGTCACTATGCATGGTATTTGATAATGTTGGATCCTTTTGCTTAATTCCAAGTGACAATTAATGTAAGTAGAAAAGGAGATACCATTTTAAATTATTTTTATAAATTAATCTGCACCAGAAACTTGGAGTATTTCTTTAGTGTATTTATTCTGAATAAAAGCGATAACTGCTAGATTTGAAACATCATATTCTACTTCTGACCAACTCGTTTCATAATTATTTTGTGGCCAATTTGAAGGCATCTCCCAGTTATATGTTTTTGCAATTTCTTCATTTCCCAATGATAAAAGTTCGCCGCTCAAACCATCAGTGATCCAGTCAATGAAGACATCTTGGTGGTGTGGTTCTCCGTTATAGCCTGTATAGTCTACATTATCTAATGTTGCAGCTATAAATAAATGTAGAGAGTCACTGGATTCCATATCGATATAGCTATTAATTGATACCTGTACCCTAATACTTGCTCCATCAATAACCGTACCACTCAGATCCAGTTGAATGGGTGTATTCTCTGACATTGGTCCGACAGCCATTTCTGAGTTAATAGAACTTGAAGACCCATTTGTAAACGTAGTTGGGACACCATAGATCGTATACCAGTTGCCTTCTTCAAAACGAATATAACAGAAGTCTTCTTCCGCTGTAGCTCCACGATGAAATTCATACATAGGATCTCCTCTACTAGGCGAGTATGTATGGTAATTGATCAAATACCAATTATTGGTGATTGAAGATCCTACAAAATTTTCATGTTCATTATCAAAATAGCTTAGGAGAAGAGCGTCGCTCTGTGGGCAGTAAGGGCAGTTTGTTGAGCCTACAAACTCTGTAAGTACATTCTTTGTTGTTAAGGAATTTAGACCATCACCAGTGACTGTCCATTCATCATATGATTTTTCATCGGCTGTATCGTTCTCTTCACAAGAAAAAATAATTAATGATAAAATACAGATTAAAATATAGGGGTATTGATTAGGAAACATCAGAATTCTCCATATAAAATATTTATGTAAAGTAAATTTATATACCTTCAAACTACTACAAACCGTTGAGAGCTATGAATAAAAATTATTTTTTAATTTTATTTTCACTTTTTATAATCGCATCTTGTTCACAAGAACCAGTTGAATCTGATTCAGATAATACTCCTTTAGAATCGCTTTCTTATTATGGAACATATCTCTATGATGATCAGGACTGTGGAGGTCAGGATATTCAATATGCAACAATTGATAATAATGGAATTATATTTTTTGATTTGTTAAGCGATGGATGCGATGATACGGTTGAGTGCTATATTCAAGATTCTTTTGAATTATATGAACTTTCACCAGATACTTTTATAGTGCTACCTAATGAAAAAATTGAAATTGTAAATGGTGAGTTATTTCTACAGGGTGATAGCGCGTTTATTTTGGAATATGAAAGTAGTAATGGATTAATTGTCTCATACGAATGGGGAAAAATTAAGAATGATATTTATTCTTTTTATCCAATTTGTGATCAAGACTATGGAAATACAAAAGATATTGCTGATATGCTTATTTATGCAGTAGGGGATGATGGAAATTTACTGTGGAAAAGGTATATGCATGGTGGCCTCTGGGATCTTGCATCTTCTGTAACACCGTTGGAAACTGGAGGCTATATGGTTTTTGGAAATTTTGATGGTATTGAATGGGGTGGGTGTTGCTACACTAAGGATTATGGTTCAAGAGATATTATAAAACTGGATAGTGAAGGTCAAATTCTTTGGGAGAAAGAAATTCAAATTTCAAGTGATGGTATAGCAGAGTATTATTTAGATATAGGGAACTCACTCTTACAAACATCTCAAGGAGATCTAGTTGTATTATCTCCTGGATCGCCAGGAAATAACAGACTTGTTATTACGATGTTTGACATTGATGGAAATATTATATGGAGTGAGAATTATACTGATGATAATCTTACCTATAATTCAGGAAATGTTGAGATTTTAGAATCTGAAGATGGAAATCTAATCTTAGCAGGTGGATGGATGCCCGCTTCAATGACAATCATTGATTATAATTCCGGTGGTGTTATTTCAACAATTGATTTACCATATGGTAATGCAAGAAAGATTATACATACTCAGGGCGGATATGCGTTGTTAGCTCTTGGCGATTCTGATAATGTTGCATCTATAAAAGTCGATGCTGAAGGTGGAGTAATATGGACGCAACTATATAATGAACCAAGTACTATGGGACCATTAGATATTATTAATCAAGATGATGGTGGATACTTGATTTTTTGTTATTCAGATCCACCACCATACGCAACTTTAATTAAAACTGATAGCCTTGGAAATGAATTATGGAGAAATAAATATGATGACTACATTGGAGGTGGTGGTGGATGGATAGGGCCTACTAATGATGGTGGCTATTTTATGGGGTCTGGATATGCAGTCACAAAACTTGATTCTGAATTTCGGGTTGAGTGGAATGCAGCATGTGCATCATGTTTTGATAAATATTTTAGTAATGGTGCGGTCTCTGGTATTAATCATGATATGAAGCTATTTGATGGTGGCGCAGTATTTGTAGGATATGGGTCTGCAGATTGGGAATGATCAATAATTATGAAAATTTTCCCAGTATTATTTTCTTTTTCCTTACTATTTGCAGGTATAAATGAAAATCAAATTTTAGATCCTTCATTTAATTTTATATTTGATAGTACTAATATAATTATTGGAGAAGATTCTGTAGGCTCATTTACAGGTGTTATATATAACAATTCATCAGATATAATTATTATAAATGTCGTCAGACGGATAAACGATCTCCCAGATGGCTGGACATCGTCTATATGTATAGGTTCTGTATGTTATAATGAAACTGTAGATAGTGTTGCAAATGAACTTCTTGGAGGTGATTCTACAGTTTGTGGTGTATTGGTATGGTCAAATGGAGTGGGAAGCGGTGAAGTTCAGATTGATTTATTTGATTTATACTATCCAAATGAGAATATTGTTGTTGATCTATACTTTTCTACCGAAACTACAGTAATAGTTGATGATAATAATTTAATTAGTGCAGATATTAGGATTATTTCTAATTACCCGAATCCATTCAATCCAGTTACTAGGTTAAATTATAAACTGATAAAAAATAATTTTGTAAATCTCACAATATATGATGTTAAGGGTTACCATGTAAAAACCTTAATTAATAAAAAACAACCTGCAGGAGTTTATTCAATAATATGGGATGGAACGAATAATATTGGTCAGGAAGTGGTTGGAGGAGTTTACTTTTTTTGTATTCAGTCAGATCATTATATTCATAGTGGAAAGATGTTATTCATTAAATAAATTAATAGTATCAAATCTTGAATAGGCAGCCCTTGTTATTGGCAAGTGTTGTACAAAAATGAGCAGTCTAAAAGCTCCTCATTTTCCAAAATGAACTAAATGTTTTGTGATCTGAAACACAAAAGATAAGATTATTCATATTCTATAAATATTTAACTCCTCTTGTAACAATATTTTTAATAAAATTTGTTAACTTTTAGTGCATTTAGAAGTTTATAAGTCATACAAATAAGGACTGTTATGAAAATCCTATACAGGCTACTTAAATTACAATTTTTACTTTTTTCCACTATTAAGGCTGCCACTATACTGGTACCAACAGATTATTTTACTATTCAGGAAGCAATTAATGCATCTTCTGATGGTGATTCGATTGCAGTAGCTCCTGGAACATATTTCGAAAATATTGATTTTTTAGGAAAAAATATTAAGGTAGTTGGTGATGATGCCAATTCAACATTCATAGATGGCTCTATTGGTGAGGGAGTGACAGAATTTCCTAATGGTGGATTTGAAAATGAGATGCAGGGTTGGACTGAGTATTCTATTAATAATAACTATCATATCGACAATACTGGAAACAACATATATAATTCAGATGAAACTTTTGAAGCGTATGAAGGTCAGCTAGCACTTAAAATGTGGGGCAGTTTATACCAGGGTGATAATAACACATCATGGATCGGGAGATCTTTAAATTGGCAGGAAATGGGTTTGGAATCAGGTGCAACCGTTACGTTTAATGGTGTGATGATGTCACATGCAGATGATTGGATTGGTCAAGGTGAAAACTGGGCTGCATTAGCTATTTATATAAATAATGAATTACCCTATTATTCAGAAACGATGGAATCAGGTGATTCGCAGAGTGAATGGTTGGGTAGGACTGTCACAGTAACCCTTCCCGATAATCTATCTAGTCTGTGGGTTGGTGTTGAATTTTATCATGCATCCATTGATGACCATGGATCCGTCTATATTGATGCTCTCAATCTAGAATCGAGTATGGATATCGTATATGGTAGTTATGGGAATGTAGTGAAATTTCAAAATGGTGAAACAAGAGAAGCATTACTGAAAAACTTTACCATTACTAATGGACATGCATCTGGAAGTTGGCCAGATAATCAGGGTGGTGGGATTATGATGGTGAATGGTTCAGGCCCGACTTTAATGTATATAGATGTAATAAATAACTTCGCCGAAAATCATGGTGGAGGAATTAGTGCGCAGGATGGTTGTTCCCCTTTAATTCAAAATATTACAGTTCGAGATAATCATACAAATGGGAATGGAGGTGGAATTTACTTACATAACCATTGTAATGCGGTGATTGAATATTCTGATGTGAGTAATAATTATGCTCAAAACTCTGGTGGAGGTGTCTATGGGAGGGATGAAAGTAACGTGACAATCACAGGTTCATGGATCAATGACAATACTGCAGATAATCAAGGTGGTGGTCTTTATATTGAAAATGCAAGACCATTTGTATTTAAAGATTCAAATGTGAATAGCAACACAGGTGGTGGTGTCCACATACAGCATGGTGGAGGTCATAAATTTTCAAATATATATATCGATGATAATTATCATTTTTCTGGTCTTAGTTGTTATTGGACAGATGGATGGCAGGCTACTGGATTAAAAATTTTCAATAATGAAATTGGTATTAGTATTGATGGAGATAACCCATTAATTACTAATTCAATAATTGCTAATAATGATGGGAGAGGTATACAATTATGGAATACAAGACCTTACTTTGTTAATTGCGTGGTAGCTTATAATGATGGTTGGTCAGATGGTTATCCAACAGAGATTCGTATTGCCGGTAACTCTACATTACATTTAGAAAATAGTATAGTTTGGGGAGAAAATTCAGGTAGCCCCGCTGATATTTATGATCCGAATTTAGAAAATGTGGATAATAATATTAATCGCATTAAGATTGGGTATTCTATTCTTAGAACGAATGATATCCAGATGATTCAAGACAACATTAATCTTTTTGCTAATATTAGTAATGGTGATCCATTATTTGTTGATACCAATAGCAATCAGTTTGAAGTTCTATCGGGATCGCCAGCAATCGATAATGGAAATCCAAATACATTAAATAATGATACTGATGGTACTCGGAATGATATTGGATCTGAGGGTGGAAGAGGTTTGTTCATTTTTGCAAGAGGTGCTAATCCTGAATCGTATTCAAGATTCAATGACCAAAACTATAGTACTTCTCAATTTGACCCCTTTTATATGGGCTTTTCAGGAGTAGGGCACAGCTCGAGAAACTATGATTTTTACATTATTAATAATGGGAATGAAGATTTCATTTTTAATAATTGGACAACAACTGATGAACAATTCCAAATCAGTTATTGGGATAATGATTATTCAAATGAAGAAATTAATAACTTGGAATATTTACCAATGACAATCAGTGGGCTTTCTTCATCCTATATAAATAATGAAAGAAATATTGCTCTAAATTATTCTCCCACAATATCTGGAGATGCAAGTTCAATTATTACTCTTTCTTTCTCCATTGGTGATCAATCATATAATGCAGATTTAACTTTACAAGGATACGGATATGATATTCCAGAAGATATAATTAATGTTCCCGAGGATGTGCCAAATATTCAATTTGCTCTGGAACATGCAGATTGGTATGATACAGTGAAAGTTGCTACAGGTATTTATCAAGAAAATATTTGGCTTGACAGTAAAGAAATTTACTTGGTTGGAGATAATGAGAATTGGCCTACCATTATCCATGATCCAATAAATGGAAAGCACTCTGTCATGGAATTATATAGCACCCATAATACTTTAATTAAAAATTTTATCATTACTGGGGGTGAAGGATCTTGGATTGGTGGAGATAATGGACCTGAAGGGGATAATTACGTTGGTGGAGGTATTAGAATAACTATTTGGGATTGGCATGACCAGTACAATGATCCGCATACACCAAGATTGGAGAATCTTCTTATTGAAGGAAATTCTGCAGGATACGGTGGTGGTATCTTTTCAAATAAATCAAATCCAAGGATCAATAATTGCATTATCCAGGACAATACAACAGGGGAGTATGGTGGGGAATACGGTGATCAGGGTATCAAAGGTGGTGGAATGTATTTTATGCATTCTGGTAATGAACACTGGACTGAGATTAGAAATACAAAAATAATATCAAATTTTGCAGGTTCATCAGGTGGAGTGCATTTTTTTCAAAATGGAGAAAATGTCTTATTTGAAAATGTATTAATAGCTGATAATAGCTCTCAATGGGGTGCAGCTGGAATCCATATTGCTACAAGTGCAATTGACATGATTAATTCGACAATAGCAAATAATCATACCGAAAATAGTACGGAACCTGGTGGACTTTATGCTTCGAATGATGGTGGTGCAACAATTGTAAATACAATTTTTTCTGAAAATACACCGTATGATATAGGAGTTTTTACCAATAGTGAATATACCGATGTAATTCATATTGCTAATTCTGTTGTAAATGGAGGACAAGGTACTATCATAACAAATGATGTAGGTACATTAATTTGGGGTGATGGGAACATCGATCAAGCTGCTGATTTAAATGATGATTATTCTTTATTAGGATACTCTGTTGGAATAGGAGAAGGAAGTCCAGAAGGAATATTGGATGATTGGAGTTACACTGCTCCTTCTATTGATATTAATGGATCTTTCAGACCAAATCCAGAAGGAACAAATCCTGATATAGGAGCATTTGAAAGTTCATTAGGCATGAGTCAGTATCGCATTGAAGTTGACTCTGTGTATTACGTCCATGGAGATACTGCAATTCTCTCTATAAATAACATTTCAGTGACACCATTGTCATCTATAGAGTTGAGAATTTCAGGCTTTCAGGGTATTCTCGATTTTATTGAGTTTATAGATGATGAATCTACCAGCCTTGGTAGCCTTGGTTGGATGACTTTTTATAATGACACCGATACCTCGTTTATTATAGCTTCAGCTGGATCTGCTCCAATAACAACAAGCGGTAGCCTCTTTAAATTAAAACTTGCAATTCCAAACACCTTAGAATCTCAATTCGTACCTATTACAATTACTGAATTTACGGGAAATGAAGACTATACAGATTTCAATGTGATTCCAGGAGGAGTACAATCGGTATGGGGTCCAGAAATTGCCTTTAATGTAGACTTAGTTTCAGGTTCTTACCCATTAGAAGTTAATTTTTCAGATGAATCTATTTCCGGTACATTTCCAATAGAAACTTGGGACTGGAGTTTTGGAAATGATTCATCATCATCAGATCAGAATACAAGTTTTACCTATCTTTATCCCGGGGAATATGATATATCCTTTATGATAGAAGATGGTTTTGGTCTGACCGATACATTTTTTTATCCTTCAATGATACAAGTTGACACATTATTTGGTGATATTACTTTTAATACATTAGTTCAATCATATGATGCTTCAATTATTCTGAAGTATCTGGTGGATCTTCATCCATTGAATTCACTTCAGTTGGAAATAGGAGATGTTAGTCTTAATGATACGCTCTCAACATTGGATGCCTACTATATTTTACAGTATATGGTAGGTCTGATTGACAACTTACCATATAACCCACAAGAAAGTTCAGGTGCTTATGGAGATTTTGTGTTGGATGATGCTGAAGCCGAACCAGGAATGATACTGAATCTACCAATAAGAATAGAGAATGCTCAAAATATGAATGGTTTTAATACTACACTTGTTTACGATCCGCTTGTATTAGCATTAGATAGTCTTGTATTTGGAGATTATTTGAATGGATATCTCATAGAGTATAATGAGTCTCAACCTGGATTCATCAAGATTGCGGCAACAGGAAACCAGCCAGAGAATAGCGAAGGGATTTTGGCATTTGCTTCTTTTGAGGTCCTGGAAGGATTTAATAATGAAACGACAATTAGTCTAGAGAACGTGACGATAAATGAAAATGCAATATTAGAGGTTGGCTCAGAAATGACAGTGAGTTATATGCTTGGTATAGCTGGTGGTGCAATACCCGATAGATATGCTTTGCATCAAAACTATCCTAATCCATTTAATCCAATAACAAAAATTAGTTATGATCTGCCTGAAAATGCTCAAGCAACAATCGTTGTATATGATATGATGGGAAAGCATGTGAAAACTATTATGAATCAATACCAGGAAGCTGGATATCATTCTATTAGATGGAATGGAACAAATTCAATGGGCAAAACAGTTTCAGCGGGTATATATATGTATATTATCCATGCTGGAAAATTTCATGACACTAAGAAAATGATTCTACTCAAATAATCATTATGAATATCAAAAGATATTATAAACATATAGCACAGTTGAGTTTTTTGACTTTGATTATTTGTCCTTTTATTTTGGCCGAGGATTTAATCAGTAATAATAATTCATTTAATAATATAGTTAATAATCGCACTGATTTTTCAATTAATGATTTTGATGGTGATCCAGACAATGCACTCAATAATTCCAGTTTTGAAAATTACTATGTTGTTGAAGGTAGCGACTGGCAACAACTTCCCAACAATTGGGAAGGATATCCTCATATGAATAATATGGATGTTGTACTCAATGGTGAAGATCTTGGTTTTGGTGCTGGGATATTCACATCATATGATGGGATGGCAGGACTAAAAATGTGGGGACTTTATGATGGTGAAAATACGGAAAATAATATTTTCCAGACTTGGTATGACAGCACGTTAGGACCTGGGTTACAGTTTGATGTATCAGCTGAGCTTATGTCTCCAGCAGGCGATTTTATTGGGAATGGTAATAACTATGTTGTTTTGTTCGCAAAATATTTTACCGCGGATTGGGACTCGCTAGGGATGAATACTTCTGATCCATTCAATGCAGAAAATGCTGTTGGTGATGAATGGCAAAATGTATACGTCTCATGTGAGGTTCCAGAAGAAGCAAGTATAGTACAGGTTGGTGCAATGTATGCTCAGGCAACGAACGATGACCATGGCCCAGTTATACTGGATGACTTTCACATGCATATTCCCCTTAATGAATCATACTGGTTATTTGAAACCAGTGAAAATAATGATCCAACATTAGGCTACATAAATCATAGTATAATAACGGATCCAGTTTTTGAAGGTTCAGGCGCAATGCAAATAGATTACAGTGTGCACAATATTGAATCATGGGGTGGATATGCTAAAATATATCATATGCATCCCAATATAAATAATGGTGGTTTTTATGACTGGTCAAATTATAATACTTTATCAATTACCTATTATAATATGGTTTCATCTAGTGAATCTGGATCGGTTCATATGCGCATTAATCTCAGTGACTATGCAGAGATTGATGATCCATCTTATACTGGTCTAGGTGAGTATTATTACTCTTTTCATTATATATTAGATAATGAACCAGGATGGAACACAATTGATATCCCTTTAGAAAGAACTGACGATTGGGAAGGGAATGGTTTTAATCTAACAGGATGGGTAGGTGATAATGGAAACGGAACACTAGAGACACATGCAATTGGAGGCTTTCATTTTGAATTTTCGATTGCGGGATCGGGTGAAGGAAATTATGCTGATGGAACAATTATATTTGATGATTTCAGCCTTAAAAATTTATCAGATTCCGACCCGCCTGAAGCTCCAACTGGTTTAAGTATTGTTGATGGTGAATATTATAATTTTATTTTGTGGGATGATGTCCCAAATGAAACAAATGAAAGTTATAGAATATATGCTTCAATGAATCCAAATGATTTATCTGGTGAAGAATCTGAAGTTGTTGCGTTAGTCCCTGAAAATACAAATGGTGTTATTCATTATCTCTATGCTCCCATTAATGATGAAAGTATTTCCTATTATTATGCTATTGAATGTATAGATAATTGGGGGAATGTTAGTGAGCTAAGTATCCTTGGATCCAGTTTTACAAATTCTGCAAGAGGTATACCAGTTATATCAAGTACATCCATTCCTGAAAATCTAGTCGTGAATGGTAATTTAAATGAATGGTATAGTAGTGCAATATTACCATTCGAGATAGGTTCATCTTATAATTCATGGGGTACCCCTAACGTGAGCTGGGGGCAAATTGATGGAGATGAAGATCTTTATGGTACTCTCTATATGGGTATTGATCAAAACAACCTATATATCGCTGCCCATATCCAAGATGATCAATATAATGGTTATTCTGGAGATGGTAACTGGTGGGAGCATGACGCTTTTGAATTATTTTTAGGTCTCTATAATCAATCAGGAGAGAGACATTGGGAATTTCAAAGAGGAAATGATCCTGATTATCAATTTGTTTTTCTACAAGACTATATGTATGAAAATCAAACTTTTAATGAAAATGGATTACAGTACGATTCTGGATCAGGAAATTATGTCTTTAACCTAAATGAAAATTCATATACGATAGAAGCGGTTCTGCCTTTAAATCAAATCGCTGGTGATTTAGATAATATTTACCTATTTCAGAATAATGATCGAATACCGATTGAGCCTACAATTCATGATAATGATGGTAATGGTCGCGAAGGTGTTTTGGCATGCAGTCCCATAAATATGGATAATGCTTGGCAAACTCCATCAGTGTGGTCGAGTACATTTATTTACCCAAGTGAAATGATGATTCCACTGCAAATTAGTTCATCCGAAGAGTATGTTATACATGGAGATTCTTTATTAGTAGGTATACACATTAATGATCTTAGTGTGCCTTTGTCATCTATCAATTTATCATTTTCTGGGTTTGAAGATAAAATGACAGTCCTTAATGTTTTGCTAGATGATGAGAGTTTGATGGGCTCCCAGGGCTGGTATATGGAATATAATGATACAGATGATTTACTAATTACAGCTGCAGCAGGTTCTGAAGATATAATAGGGAATGGAAGATTGTTTTCAATAGAATTTCTTGTTCATGATACGGTATCATCACAAACAATTGATGTCAATATCTCCGATTATTTAGGTAATGAAGATTTATTTGATTATATATCTTATTCTGGCGGTGTTCATGTTTTATGGCTTCCTGAAGCTAACTTTAGCTCAGATATCACATCAGGAGCTTATCCATTAGAAGTAACTTTTGAAGATAATTCTGTATCAGGTACATATCCAATTGTCCAGTGGGAATGGAACTTCGGTAATGGATATACAGATGAAGGGCAGAGCGTTTCAACTGTCTATGAATATCCTGGACATTATGATGTTGAATTATCCGTGACAGATGAATTTGGATTAAATAATTCAATGCTTCTAGATAATTATATAGTAGTCGATACTACATATGGTGATGTTGACTTTAATACTATTGTTGATTTGAGCGATGTTTATATGATGTTAGAATATACGGTTGGTATAATAGCATTTGATTCTCTTTCTATAAGTGTTGGTGATGTTACTAGAAATAATGCGATTTCTAATTTAGATGCATCTATAGCACTTCTTTATTTAGAAGGAGTGTTTGTGCAGCTGCCACCACCTAATTGCTGTGGTTGGGCAGAAGCAACAGGTGACATTATTTTAGAAAATCAAAATGCAGAACCAGAAATGGAAATTTATGTTCCTGTTGGACTATCTGGTGGCAGTAATATCTATGGATTTACTGGTACAATAAACTATGATCCGAATATTGTATCATTAGATTCCTTGGAATTTTCAGGAAATACAAATAGCTACATAACTGTTTTGAATATGATAGAGCCTGGGATGGTTACAATATCAGCGTCTGGTGTTGAGGTTTTAGGAGAAACAGGGACAGTTTATAAAGTTGAGTTAAATGTTAATGAAAATTTTACTGAAGAAACTACAATTTCTATCACAAATTTTTCATGGAATGAAGAAGATCCCATTGAAATAGCGGCTGAAATGACTATAGGAGTTGGTCTATCTGTAGATGCGCTATATCTACCAAATGCCTATGCCATACATCAAAATTATCCAAACCCATTTAACCCTCTGACAAATATTAGCTATGATTTACCAGAAAATTCTTTTGTTGATTTAGTGGTTTATGATATGATGGGAAGAATTGTAAAAAATTTGATACATGGAAATCAAAATGCCGGTGTAAAGAATATAAATTGGGATGCAACCAATACGCAAGGTGAAACAGTTTCAGCAGGGGTTTATATTTATATGATAAAGGCCAACAATTATATTCAATCTAGAAAAATGATTTTACTTAAATAATTAAATGTTGCAAGGCTCAAAAGACTACAGGAGTTATCCTATGAAACAAATAAGACAATCCTTTATTGGTCTATTAATCTCCATAAGCTATATATACGGTTCAACAATATCTGTTCCAGGAGATTACTCAACAATCCAAGAAGCCATCAATGCTTCTGGAGATGGTGACAGCATAGCAGTAGATGCGGGGACTTATTATGAGAATATCAATTTTTTTGGGAAGAGTATTAAGGTTGTGGGTGAAGATCAGGCCACGACCATTATTGATGGCAGCACTGAAGATATAGATTCCGGTGGAGTATTAAATGGTGGATTCGAATCTTATTATCAAGGAGAAAATGATTGGCAATTGTTGCCGCATGATTGGTATACATGGGAAAGTAATAATTCAGGTCCTAGTAATTGCTGTTATATGATTTCCTTTAACGGTGAATCAGTATATCAATCAGATTCTACTTTTTATACATATGAGGGTGCTGCAGCACTGAAAATGTGGGGATCTAGTGGAGAGTGGAACGTATATCAGGAATTTTATGATATTTCGTCTGGTTCTCAAATTGATCTAACTGCCATGGTTTACCAGGCAACTGATGATCATATCGGAGAAGGATCCAATTTTTATATTTTTATTAAATATTTTGATAATGATTGGAATTTTTTAGGAATTGATTATTCACAGGAAATAACAACATCAGACTCCATGGATGCATGGTTAACACGATCTGTAAGTGGCACTGTACCTGATGATAATCTTATAGTTCAAGTTGGTATGATTTATATAGGTGGCGGTGGTGCGGTTTATATAGATGATTTTCAGATGAATGTGAATGGTGAAATATTTGTATCAAATAAATATGACCAAGGAATTATTGATTACAATCCACTGGATTATCCAGATCGTTCTCGGCAGGGTGGGGATACAGTAGAAGACGCTGTAGTTTTAAATTCAATACCTTATTCAAATTTTGGGAATACTCAAGGTTATACGGATAATTATGAAGAACAATGTGATGAAGATGACGGTGTTAGTACATCACCTGATGTAGTCTATAGTTACACTCCTTCTGGAGATGAAATTTTTAATGTTTCCACATGCGGAAATGGATCATATTATGATACTAAATTATTTGTTTATGAAAATACAGTGGGTAATCTTGCTGAGACCATAGCTGGTGAGATTGCCTGCAATGATGATGCATGCTCTAATAATCATCAAAATTGGTTGAGTGGTATTTATAATATTAATGCATTGGCTGGTAATACATATTTTATTGTTGTTGATGGTTGGGGTGGACAATCTGGAGATTATCAATTAATGATTAATTATCCTCAAAATCAATCCAATGTTGTTGTTTTTGAAAATCATGAAGACAATAACACACTATTGAAAAATTTTACCATTACAAATGGTAGCAGTGATTCTGGTGGTGGAATTTTTTTAGAAAATATGGCAAGTCCTACACTTCAAAATCTTACAATAACCAATAATTATGGAAATAATGGCGGTGGAATTGCAGGTTATAGTGGGTCAAGTCCTACTTTAATTAACATTAATATAAACAATAATACTAGCGATAATGAAGGTGGAGGACTGCATTTTAATTCTGGAGATTCTCATGTTAGAATTTATGGATGTACAATAGAAAATAATGTTACAGGAAATCAAGGTGGTGGTTTATGGTCTAAAGATACAAAAATTACAGTAGAAAATTCTATAATTAGGAATAATATTTCGTGGAACAATCAAGGAGGAGGGTTTTGGGTTGAAAACTCACATCCTTTTGTGATCAATAATACTGAATTTGAATATAATCAAGGTCATGGTTTGTATGTCAATCATGGTTCTGGACATAGAATTTCTAATGTTGTTTGTTCAAATAATAGCGAATCGGGTTTCTTTTCACATTATAGTGGTCCCTATCAAATTAGTAATCTTAACGTATTTGATAATGAGAATGGAGGTATCTATCTTGTTGGATCGAGCCCTGTGATAAGTAATTCTTTGATCGTTAATAATCGTGGCTCAGAACCTGGAATTCGCTGCCAGAGTACATCTAACCCTATGATTGTAAATTGTACTGTAGCTAATAATCGCTTAGAATCAAATTATGAAGAAAGTGGCTCAGAAATAATAGTCATTGATAATTCAAAACTCCTTATAGAAAATTCAATAATATGGGGTTCAGGATCTCAAACTCATAGTATTTACCTGACAAACTGGTGGGGTGAGCAAAACAGTATAATTTTGAACTATTCTATAATAAAAAATGATCAAGCTGGTATATTAAATGACTATGACACAGGGATTCTATGGGGTGAGGGGAATATTGAAGCCGTGCAAGATCCCTTATTTGAAAGTATGAGTGAGAATAATTTTCATTTACTTAATGGTTCTCCTGCAATTGATTGGGGAAATCCTGCAGGCTATCATAACGATTTGGATGGAAGCAGGAATGATATTGGTTATGATGGAGGACAGGGCATTTTTCTTTATATACGTGGGCAAAATCCTGATACGTGGAATGATGACCAGGATTTTTATGCTACTAATTTAAATGATTTTTATATGGGATATGCAGGTGTGGGTAGGAGTAGCCGATCATTTGAATTGCATATCATTAATAATGGAAGTCAGGCGATATCTTTATCAAATTGGACAACAACAGATAATCAATTTCATGTAAATAATTATCAAAATGATATTAACAATAATTATTTCCCTATGGATATTGAACCCTTTTCTTCATCCTGGATAAATAATGTTAGGCAAATGTGGCTTGAATATTCTCCTGATCAACCAGGTGAAAATATTGGTACCATTAACCTTTTAGGATCTAATGGGAGCCAAGATTATAATTTTACTTTTAACCTTACTGGAATTGGCTATTTAATTCCTGAAGATGTAATTCATGTCCCAGAACATGCTCCTAGTATCCAGTTTGCTATTGATAATTCCAGTTGGTATGATACTATAAGAGTGGCACCAGGTACATATGTAGGTAGAGTTGAATTGCAGAATAGAGAACTATATTTAATTGGTGATGATCAGGAATATCCAGTTTTAACAGTCGATGATAGTCAAGGATTGAGATCTGTAGTTAATATGACCAATTCAGGTAACTCTCTTTTGAAAAATTTTATAATTACTGGTGGGAGAGGAGAATGGTGTGGAAATTGCGATATGCCAAATGGAGATAATCATGCTGGTGGTGGGGTATTTATAAATAGGGATGATTGGAACGATTGGGAAGTGACTGCAAGACTTGAAAATTTAATTATCCAAAATAACACAGCCCTCTATGGTGCAGGAGTGTTTGCAAGAAGAGGATCAGTTTCAATAAAAAATTGTATAATTAAAGAGAATATTTCTTATGAAGAAGATAGTCAAAGAGGGTTAGGAGGTGGAATTTTAATAATGCATCAAAATGGAGATAATAGTGTAGACTCAGAAATAATAAATACTGTAATTAATAATAATTTTTCTCATGAAGGCGGTGGTGTAGTGCTCTGGCAAAATAATTGGGGAAATAACAGGGTATTATTTGAAAATGTTATTGTTCAAGGAAATAGCGCTCATTATCAGGGTGGAGTTTGGCTTATGGATGCCGATGCAGCATTTTTAAATTCTACAATTTTACAAAATATAACAGAATGGAGTGATGAACAAGGTTCTGGACTTGATGTAAGTAATAGCGGTAGTAGAGCTAGAGTTGTTAATTCAATTTTCCATGATAATTCCCCACATAATCTAGGAGTCCAAAGTGATAGCGTTTTTATTGACTATTCTATTATTACGAATGGACAAAATTCGATATACATTAATGAAAGTTCAAATCTGGAATGGGGTCAAAATAACATAGATACTGCTCCAGATATAGATTATGATGATTCAAATTTTGGTTTAATGGGATATTCTGTAGGAATCGGTGATGGTAGTCCCAATGGAATACTTGGAGGATGGACTTATATGGCTCCGGAAGAGGATATTAATGGTGACCCTAGACCAAATCCTGAAGGGTCTACTCCAGATATAGGAGCTACAGAAAACCAATTAGGGAGGAGTCAATATCGGTTGGAAGTTGATACTGTATATACAATCCATGGAGATACAGCTCTTTTATCAATTAATAACATATCTACAGTACCACTAATAGCTATTGACCTAAATATAGAAGGGTATCAAGGTACATTAGAATTACTTGATGTCGTAACTGATAACACAACCTTATTTGGCCAAAATAATTGGGTCACTTTTTTTAATGATACTGAAGACAGTTTACTTATTGCTTCTGCTGGTACAAGCCCGATCTCTACGATTGGTACGCTTCTAAAATTAAAATTTGCTGTATCAGAATTGTTAGAGTCTCAGTTTATCCCTATTACTATTACAGGGTTTTCCGGTGATGAAGATTATACTGACTTCAACGCAATTCCTGGTGGTTTACAGGTTGTATGGGGTCCAGAAGTAGGTTTTATAGCTGAAAATACTACTGGGGCATATCCTTTAACCGTAACCTTTACTGATACATCTACCAGCGGAACATTTTCAATAGATATATGGGACTGGAGTTTTGGAAATGATTCAGTATCTTCGGAGCAAAACACATCATTTACATATATCTATCCTGGTGAATATGAAGTCGCTCTAAGAATTGAAGATGGCTTTGGTCTGGTTGATTCAATTTCATATCCTTCAATGGTTCAGGTAGATACAATTTTTGGAGATGTAAGCTGGAATGGAGTTACCCAAGCATTTGATGCATCACTCATTTTAAAACATTTAGTAGATATTCAAACAATGACACAATTACAGATTGAAATAGGAGATGTGAGTGAAAATGATACATTATCTACACTTGATGCTTCTTTAATATTGCAATATGCTGTTGGATTAGTGAATGAATTACCACTTGATGCCGGTGCACAATATACCGGTACTGGACAGCTTATTATGGAAAATCAGGGTATTTTCCCAGGAATGACGCTGGAAATTCCTATTAATATGATTAATGGCTCAAATATTTTTGGATTTAGAGGTAGTATAAATTATGATCCAGATAATTTCACATTTGATACTCTTTTACTAGCTGATGAATTTTCAGGCTATTTTTTAGAATATAATAAAAGTATACCTGGTAATATAATGATCGCTTCTGCAGGGGGTAATGTTGATTTGGGAACTGGACTTTTTTCTACTATAATCTTTCACGTATCTGATAATTTTGTTGATGAAACAATAATTTCATTGAATAATTGGGAATGGAATGATGGACAGTTAATGAATAACCCTGCCAGTATGGTTGTATCCTACGGTTTAGGTATTAAAAATGGTTTGATTCCAAAAAACTTTGCTTTGCATCAGAACTATCCTAATCCATTTAATCCGACTACACAAATTAAATATGATTTACCTGAGGTATCTTTAGTAGAAATTAAAATATATGATATCATGGGTAGAATTATAAATAATTTACTATCGAAAAATATGGATTCTGGCTACCATTCTGTTCGTTGGGATGCTACTAATAATTTGGGAGAATCCGTTTCTGCAGGAATGTATATTTATTCAATCCAGGCTGGAAACTTTAAGCAAACTAAAAAGATGATTCTTTTAAAATAAATTATTTTTCTAATCAATTATTGAAGCCCTGCATTATTGTAGGGCTTTTTGATTTTATAAATATTGAGTTTGAAATAATTATTGGTGGGATTATTAATATTCATCGATAAAATATAGTATCATGTTTGATAAAAAACTTATATTTGTGATATTCTCTTTATACGTGCTTTTCGCCAGAGGTCTTTTCAAAGAAAATCAAATAATAATATATATTGATAACCATATTTTAGACTTTAGGATTGGTAAGGATAAGATCACCACAAATAATATAGAAATGAATTCCTTATTAATGAATGAAGATGCCAATCAAATTCGAAAGTGGCTACCAAGGGCTAGAGTAAATGATCGAGAGGGAAATATTTATTTAAATAGATATTATATTATTGATTTTAAATCCCATAAACCTGATATATCCAAAACCATTATCAAATTTGAAAACTTATCTATAGTAAGAATTGCCGAAAAAATTCCAATTTTATATCCATCTTATGTTCCAAATGATGAACTTTGGGAAGAGCAGTATGCACTTAGACAGATTCAGGCAGATGTCGCATATGAATTATGGGATATTGACGGTGGTGAAATACCAGGCTATCTAAATAATCATGAGATTTTAGTGGGAATCGTAGATCTTGGTCTTATGTGGGATCATCCTGACCTAATTAATAATATTTGGAGGAATCTTGGTGAAGATTTTGATGGAGATGGTGATGTACTTAGTTATGTTGATGGAGAATGGATTTTTGATTCAGAAGATATAAATAACGTAGATGATGACGGAGATGGATATATAGATAACTTCATAGGGTATGATGTTTTTTCAGATGACAATGATCCCCATACTGGAGAACAGCATGGTACCCTTGTTGCAGGCTGTGTTTCCTCACAAACAAATAATTTTGAAGGAATAGCCTCTGTTGGATGGTCGGTCAAATTGGTTGGCATTAATTCAGGTTCTGGAGGAACATTACCTTCAGGCTATGAAGGTGTTCTCGCAGGTGCACATATGGGAGTTGATATAATTAATTGTAGTTGGGGTATGTCCTCATATTTAGAATCCAATGAAGCTATTGTAAATACAGTTTATAATCAATATGGCTGTATGTTAGTTGCAGCAGCAGGGAACTATGGTGTTAATGAACCTCATTATCCTGCATCCTACGATAATGTTATTTCTGTAACTGCCACAAGCCCAGGAAATAATTTTAATTGTTGGCCCAATTTTCATACAACGGTAGATATTTCTTCGCCTGGGCAAGATATAATTACTACTGCTAACAGTTCCAATTTATATGATACTGTCACAGGAACGTCATTTTCAAGTCCAATTGTTTCTGGTAGTATAGCACTTATTAAATCAATTTTCCCATATGCTGATAACACTATGTTAAGATCTAAAATATTACTGAGTGCCTCTTATTTTAACGATATGGATGGTGACTGTGGTGATGAGAGTTTGGAAGGTTTACTTGGTGCTGGTCAGATAGACATTTATCAGGCTATTCTCTTTAACATTGAACCAGAATTTTCTGTAGAAAATGTTACTATTCTTAATGAAAATGGAATGCAATTACCTGGAGATACTACAACGGTTTTGATATCAATAAAAAGTTTATCGGGTTATGCACCTACTGAAAATATTGTGGCAAATCTTACAACCAATGATACATTATTAACTGTACTAGAAGGTGAATATGTTCATGATTCAATTGTGGGATCTGGAAATACATTTGATTGTCAATTTATAATTACATCTTCTGATGATATGACATTTGGTAATATTCCTTTTAGTCTTACTATTACTGCAGATATCTCAGGAAATTTTCCAAGTAATTTAAATTTTGATCATTATTCTTTTGAATCTGAAATTTTTCTTCCATTTGGTTATTATCAAGAGGGATATCCTATTGATGATCTAAATATTCAAGGAGTATTATTATTTACTGACCTTTATGGAAATTCACTAAATCAAATTTATTTTGGATCGGATAGTATGCTCCATGGTAAGTGGATCTCAGGATATGATGTGGTGGGATTCCCCTTTAACTCAAACAGTAAGATTACA
>CAZPHE010000014.1:0-36701 GCA_964586315.1 uncultured bacterium
GAAACAATCATTGATGAATATAATAAATATGGGTTTGATGCTTGTGGTGGTCCCGATGGTGGAAAACAAGATTTCACAATATTGCAAAAAGCTATAGATTATTCAATGACATCTTTTTTTACCACAGGCGGAATGCGTGGGCACAGTGAAAAAATGTTATCAAAATTTTATCCACGTACACATAATATGGGTATTAAAAGAAAGATATATGAGCAGGTGGGTGGATTTGGAAATTTGAGGCATGGTCAAGATATTGAGTTTAGTCATCGTATTCTTAAATCTGGTGCAAAGATCAAGTTTATTAAAAATGCTTTAGTGTATCATAGAAGAAGAACTTCTTTAAAGCAATTTATTAAGCAAGTCTTCAATTGGGGTGTGGCTAGAATTAATCTAGGAAAAATTGATAAAGCTCTGTTAGAGCCCATACATTTTTTACCTTCAATTGCGTGTTTTTTGTTTTTATGTATTTTAATAATTACCTATCAATTAGGCTGGAGTAAATCACAAATATTTTTTTTATTTTTTTCTCCATTATCTATACTCTCTTTAATTGGAGCATATAATAAAAAAGATTTGAGAGTGTTCGCACTATTATTATTAGTTATTCCCCTACAGATTTTCGGCTATGGACTTGGGTTTTTGCAAGCGTTCATAAGACGTTTTATATTTAATGAAGTTGTATTAATAGGCTTTAAAAAGAATTATTATAAATGATCGTTATTATTTTAGGAATGCATCGCAGTGGTACATCTACTGTTTCAGGAGTGCTTCATATGAATAAAGTAATTATGGGTACTTACCAAACATTTTGGCCACGTCCATTAAACCAAAATCCAAAAGGTTTTTATGAAAACTATGATTTTAGGCAAATCAATGATAAAATATTAAAATTATCTAATTATGATGTGAAATCATTTAAAACGAAGATCCCATTACTAAAAATCAATGATAGGTTACTCTCCAAAATGAGAAAACTTGTTAAAAATTATAATTTTCTGTACGATGATTGGGGTTGGAAAGACCCTCGTACATGTCTGACTATACAATATTGGGTGGATATAATGTCCCAATTGAACTTATCAAATGATCTTAAAATTATCTTCGTTCTTCGAAAAGCATCATCTGTTGCAAGATCATTAAAAAAACGTAATGCATTGCCTTTAGCTAAAGGTCTTGAATTATGGAAGAGTTATACCGAAAAGGCGTTTGAATTCTGTAACGTATCTTGTTTACCTATTCATTATTGTTCATTTGAAGACCTATTGATTAACCCAGTTTCAACTTGCAATTCACTATTTGATTTTCTTCAAAGGACTTGGAATCCAACAATTGTTGACCAATTTGTTGATAGATCTATTAGCAGTAGTCAAAGAGGGGAAGAAGTACAATACCCTGAACATATTATTCAATTAGAATCAAAACTTTATTCTTTACTTTAGGTGTGAAATTAGTGTCTGAAAATGCAAAAGTAATTACAGTCCTTTCAACTAGCTATAGATCTGGAAAACATTTAAAAAGATTATTTGAAAATCTAAATAAAAAGGCAGATAATCCTGAATTTTTACAATTTATAGTAGTTGATAATACTAATGGTACAGATCAAGAGTTAAATGAATTATTTTCCAATGGTCTTGAAATTCAATTTATTATGTATAATGGTGAAGGACTCCAAAGATCAATTTCGCATTCAGCTGCTTTGGATTTTGGAATACAATATTCAAAAACTAAGTTTACTCTTATTATTGATCCTGATGTACATGTGTTCAAAAATGGTTGGGATAATTTTTGTATTAAAGAAATGAATAAATTTGATAAAATGGTTATAGGGGCACCTTATCCATCTTGGAAACTTGGTAAGGTACATGATTATCCTAGTGTGGTATTTATGTTTTTTCGAACTCAACAGGTTGTAAATTTTCATAAATCCTTTTATCCTTTTCCAAATCTAAGTTTAAAATTACTGAATAGTGTTTTCCGTAAGATTACACGTCTAGGCATTCTTACAAGTAAGTCAAAACTTGATAAAAGTAAACGACTTCGTAATATCGCTAGGTGTTTAGAAAAAATCACAGGAGTAACAAGCCCAGATACAGGAAGGGAGATTATAGAGACTTTTAGAAAAGAAGGTTTTGATGCTTTAAACTTTCATGCACGCTATAGTAGTGATATTTCTGGTGAGTGTACTGGGACTCAATCTGAGCTAGCAAAACTGTATGAGTTATATTTTTTTAATGATGAATTAATTATGACTCATATGTATGGTTCTGGTGTATTTCACTGGAGATCTGAAAAAGGAAATGATGTTCAATACTGGAAAGATCTCATTACCAAAATAGAAAAAACACTTAAATGAATTTTCTAAAAAATAAAAAAATAGAATTAATTATTCTTTCGGTGTTGCCTTCTTTATTTCTTTATCGTATGGTCTTTTTTGGTGAGATTGTTACTACAAATGATGAATTTGAGCGCCATCCTATAAATGAGTGGAGAGATAATTACCTAACTGAGAATAAAGAAATTCCACAATGGTATCCTAATCTATTTTCGGGTATGCCTTCATATGGTGGTTATATTTATACAACTGGGGATCCCACAAAATATTTTCGCAGCAATATATTATTTAATAATGGTTTAAGAATTTGGTTTTACCTTGGACTATCAGGAATCGGTATGTTTATCCTTATGACCAATTTAGGAGTCAGCAGATTTTCTGCATTAATAGGTAGTGCTATCTCTGCATTGACACCTTATACATTTGGTCTAATAAATGCAGGACACCTTAATAAAATTTTTGCTATGGCTTATATCCCTTGGGTACTAGCTGCAGCAATACATCTTATTGATAGAATATCCATAAAGGCTATTCTATTGCTTTCAATCTCCACAGCGCTCCAGTTATGGGCAAATCACCCTCAAGTAGCTTATTACACTTGGATGATTATTGGTTTTTATTATACATGGATGATTGTTTCATTTATTAAAACTAAAACGTTATCTATAAAGACTTCTTTATATCCATTTGGAGGGATAATTATTGCTCTACTGATTGCTCTTTTTATGGTATCTGACCCTTATTTAGATATTTATAAATTTCAAAATTACTCTAATAGAGGTGCTCAGTCTGTACTAGATCAATCTGATCAAACAAAAACAGGTACAGATTGGAATTATGCAACTAGATGGTCTTTTCATCCACTTGAGGCAATTTCTTTTATTTATCCCTATCACTTTGGTTTGCAAAATACTAATAATCTTGAACGTGGTGCATATTGGGGTTACATGCCTTTTACTCAGTCAACTCATTATCTAGGACTAGTGGCAATTATTTTTGCTATACTTGGGGCTTTACTTAAAAAACCAGATAGATTGGAGTGGATATTTTGGATCGTTACAGTTCTGATATTGGTCACTGGTTTTGGTTCTCATTTCCCATTGCTATATCAAACATTTTATTCGTTACTACCATTCTTTTCCAAATTTAGAATTCCTTCAATGATCTATATGCTTTTAGCAATTACTATACCTTTTTTGGCTGCTAGAGGTTTAGATACATTTTTATGTTATTATGAAAAAGATGATGTTATTAATAAGGTTTTTTATGTTACTGGATGTATTGTGGGTGGAACAATAATCCTATTTATATTTGGTGAATTTTTATTTTCTTTTAGTAGCTCTGGAGATATTCGTTATAATAATCCTGGATTTATTTCAAAATTACATTCTGCAAGATTAGCACTATTCAATAAAGGATTACTGATTACTTTGACAATAAGTTTAGTTTCATTAGGTCTTATGTTGGGTATTATTCATAATAAAATAAATAAGTCTTTTTTTTATTATGGAGTATTAATTATTTCCTTATTCGACCTATGGTTACTGAATTCTGAATTTATGGATATTAAATCTCCGAAGAATATGGATATGATGTTTAAAAAAAATTCAGCAATCAAATATATTGAAAATAATTTTGACCATTTTCGTGTTTTTCCAGCTGATCAATTGGGGTCTAATTACTATAGTTATTGGAATATTGAAAGTATAGGAGGTTATCGCCCAATAAAACTTAGGCATTATCAAGATATCATGGATGCGAAAGGATTTAGCCTGCCCAAAGTTTTAGATATGCTTAATGTGAAATATGTAATTACAAATCGAAAAATTAAAAACCCCGATTTCATACCAATATCAAATATATCGGGATTATATGAAAATAAAAATGTACTACCAAAATCTTGGATAGTTGGGAATATCAAATCTGTTGATACCCAAAGAGAATCTCTTATGGAAGTTCTCTTAAGTAGTTTTAATCCAAAAAATACTGCTGTAGTAGTTAATTATAATGGTCCTAAAATTTCTAATGATGCAAATGGGATAGTTACTGTTAAATCTCGCAGGGAAAATAAAATAGAACTACTATCGTCTTCAGAAACGGGTGGTCTGTTGGTACTGTCAGAAATCTATTATAAGCCTGGATGGAAAGCTCTTGTAAATGGTCAAGAGGTTCCAATTTACCAAACAAATCATGTGCTGAGATCTGTGGTCATTCCTCCTGGAAATGTCAATGTAAGTTTTTTTTATGATTCAACTTCTTGGGAAAAAACACGGATTTTATCTCGAGTTTCATTTTTCTTTGTATTAATGTCTATTGTGAGTTTATTTTGGAAAGATAGAAAAAAAAATAGGTTAATAATATGAAACTTTATAGGCATGCTGGGAATATAAAAGCATCTTTGTTTATTCTTGGAGTTGCCTTGGTTATTGGACTACTAGCTTATACTCAAAAGTTAGTAGGTGAATTACGGAATGATAACAGGGAAATTGTACATCTTTATGCAAATCTTATTGCTAATGTAGTCCAAGATGATAATGATGCAAATCTTGATTTTGTTTTTGAAAATATAATTCAAAAAGTAAAATTCCCTTTAATTCAGACTGATATAAAACATATTCCACAAATGTGGAAAAATCTACCAGAATCTGTCAAAACTGAAAAAGAAATTATTAAGTTTTTGAAGACAGTAGACCAATATAACCTACCTATCCCACTTACCTATAAAGATAATATTGTGGGTGAAATAACTTTTGGATTTTTGCATTATGGAGATTCTTCTATAGTAGAAAAATTAAGGTTGTGGAGTTTTATTGAAATTATTGCAATTGGGATATTTATTTTCCTTGGTTTCTCTGGATTTAGTTTTATAAGAAATAATGAAAAAAAACATATCTGGGTAGGTATGGCAAGGGAAACAGCTCACCAATTAGGTACACCAGTTTCTGCTCTAATGGGTTGGGTTGATTGGTTAAAAAACCATCCTGAAAAGACACCAGAAATTATTCCTGAAATGGAAGCAGATCTTCAGAGATTAGAACAAATTAGTCGTCGCTTTAGTAAAATGGGTTCACAATCAGATTTTGAAGAATTTGATCTTTCTGAGAGAATAGAGAAGATTGTTTATTATTTAAATAAACGTCTTCCTTCTTTAGGAAAAAAAGTTGAATTAATAAATGATATTCAGCCAGGAATTATGATTACAGCAAATGGATCTTTATTAGCATGGTCTATAGAGAATATTATACGGAATGGTATAGATGCAATTGAAAGAGAAAATGGACAAGTCAATATTTCACTTAGGCAGGATGTAAGTGGTATTAAAATTAGAATTATAGATAATGGGAAAGGAATTCCCAAAAAAGATTGGAAAAATATTTTTCGTCCTGGTTTTAGTACAAAGCAGGCAGGATGGGGTCTTGGGTTATCTTTATCAAATCGTATAGTAGAGGATATACATGATGGAAATTTAACAGTGATTGATTCATCTAGTGAATATGGAACTACCTTAGAGATCAGTCTTTAATATGTTATACTTCAGAGCTAATTTTCCTTTGAATTATTATAGGTAAAAAGTGGAAATATTATACAGTCAAACCCAACAGAGTGGAAGCGGAATTGCTGCATTCCTACCATTCATACTTATTATGATCATCATTTATTTTCTAATGATTCGTCCCCAAACTAAAAGACAAAAAGAAAAAGATATGATGAGAGAAAGTTTAAAGAAAGGTGATAGAATTATAACTATGGGGGGGATATATGGAACAGTTCAAGGTTTTAAGGATAAACACAAACAAGTCGTTATTAAAGTAGATAATAATACGAACTTAATTATCAATAAAACTGCAATAGCAGGTCTTGCTGAAAAAGTGAAAGATCAGGATTTAGAGCAGGTTTAGATGGCTGTATTAGATATTATTCATTATGGGAACCCAATTCTTAGGAAAAAATGTAATCCCGTGAAGGAATTTGATGGATTAAATGATATTATCAATGATTTGTTTGATTCTATGTACGAGAAAGATGGTATTGGTTTGGCAGCAAATCAAGTTGGTTTAGACATGAATTTGTTTATCATTGATATTACTCACACAGAAGAGACAAACGACGTAAATATTTTTATAAATAGTAAAATCATATCAAAAAATGGAAACCAAAAACTATATCAGGAAGGTTGCCTCTCTCTTCCAGAAATTGCACTAGATGTAACGCGTCCAGAATATGTAAAAATCAAATATCAAACTTTAGATAAAAAATGGCATGAAAATGAATTTGGAGGATTAATGTCTAGAGCAATCCAGCATGAGATTGATCATCTAAATGGTATTTTTGTTATAGATCGAATATCACCGAGTGAAAGAATCAAGTATCAAAACCAATTAAAAACTTTGGAAACGAATTCTAAAAATTTGATGAAATTAAAAACTGAGCAAAAAGGGTTTTTACTTTAAAGTTAAATAGTTGGGAGGTGCTGTAAGTGCGTGTGGTTTTTATGGGTAACCCTGAATTTGCTATTCCGACAGTGAAAGCAATTCAGAAATCTGACCATGAATTAATTTCAATTGTGTCAAATGAATCAAAACCAATAGGTAGAGGACAAAATTTATCTTCAACACCAGTTGGGGATTTTGCAAAACATCAAGGTATTCCTTTAATTGAGGCAAATTCTTTATCGTCAAAAAAACTTAAAACTGAATTATTGGATCTGAAACCAGATATTTTTGTTGTTGTAGCATTTAGAATATTACCTGTTGATTTAATTAATCTTCCTAAATATGGAGCTATTAATCTTCACGCTTCGTTACTTCCAAAATATCGTGGTGCAGCGCCTATTCAATGGGCACTTATGAATGGAGACACTAAAACTGGTATAACTGTTTTCCAGATTAATCATAAAATAGATACTGGAAAAATTTTACTTCAGAAAGAAATGGAAATTTTTAATTATGATAATATGTTCACATTAGGAAGGCGGTTAAGTGATGCTGGATCAAATTTAATAATTAAGGCTATGAATAAAATAGAGAATGGTGATATCAAAAGTATTATCCAAGACTCTGAAATAGCTACATTTGCAAGTAAGATTACAAAAGAGATGACTTTTATTGATTGGAGATGGCCATCAAAAAAAATACATAATTGGGTTAGAGGTTTATCTCCTAAACCTGGAATGGTGACATTATTAAATAATAAACGTTTCCGTATTTTTAAAACGAAATCTTTAGAAGGTGTTGCAGGTAAACCTGGCACAATTGTTAATATAAAACCAAAACAAATACTTGTTTCAACCGGGCATGGTTTTCTCAGCCTTTTAGAAGTGCAGCTTGAAGGGAAAAAAGTATTGTCAGCAGAAGAATTTCTTAAAGGAAATTCTTTAAGTCATGGAGTTACTTTAGGGACATGAACAAGGATGCTCGATTTATTGCATTAAAAATTTTAGAGCAATTTGAAATCAATAAAGGTCAGCTTAATTTAATCCGTAATACTATTTTTTCACGGTTTTCTCCAACAAATATCTCCAAATCAAGAGCTAATGTTTTGATAAATGAAGTTGTAAGGTTGAAAGGGAAATTAGATCTAATGATTGAGTTTGTCTCTGGAAAGCCGATTAAACGTTTAAATATGTCATTATTATCGATTTTAAGAATTAGTTTTTATGAAATAATTAAAGATAGTAAAACACCTAATTATGCAACTGTTGATTGTTCTGTAGAATTAACCCGTAATATTTTAAATCAAAAAGCAGCAGGTTTTACTAATGCAATACTTAGAAAATTAATTCGAATAATGGATTCGGACAAAAAATGGTACTATCCTTTAAAAAAAAAAATTGGTTGGAATTCTATTCCTGAATGGTTACAGAAAAAATGGAAAAATCAATTTAAAAAAAATGAGTTTTTAAAATTAGTCAAAATTATTAATAAACCTTCTGAAATTTTCATAAGGTTAGATAATCAAAATTATTTGATAGGAGATATTATAAAAATTTTAGATAATGAAGGTATTAAATCAGAAATTTTTTCAAAAACATTTCTGAAAATAAAATCAGGTCCAGGTAAAATTCTAAGAACAAAACTATTTCAAACTGGTGAAATTTCGATTCAAAACCCTGCATCTGCAGCTGTAGTAGAATGTCTAGGTGCGCAACTTGATGATATCGTGTTAGATGTTTGTGCTGCTCCTGGAACTAAAACTTTACAATTAGCTAATTTGGTAGGTCAAAAAGGATATGTTTGGGCTTCAGATTTAGTTCTAGAAAGAGTAAAACGTGGAAGAAAAGATATGAATAGACATAGGAAAAAAAATATTCATTGGTCTATTAAAGATGCAAGAAAAGATACATATCCTCGGGTGAATAGAATATTAATTGATGCACCTTGCACTGGAACGGGTATAATAGGTAAAAAACCAGAAATACGGTGGGTACGTAAACCTACTGATATCCAAAAATTATCTAGTTTACAATTTGATATAATTAATCATTGTTCTCACTTTCTTAAGTCTGGTGGAACGATGGTTTATTCAACTTGTTCGATAGAACCTGAAGAAAATTGGGACATTATAGAAAAATTCATTAAAATAAATGATGATTTTGTATTAGATCGCCTGCCAACAAGTATACCTAAAAGTTGGATTGATGATAAAGGTGTTTTAAAAACATTGCCCCATATTCATCTTGTTGATGGCATATTTGCTGCTAGATTAAAAAAATTATGATAAAAAATATAACACTTTATATTATTATTTTTTCGGTACTATCTTTTTTCTTGATTCTAACATTTGATAATTTTTTTATGCCTTTATATGTTCGAATGGGTTCGGGAAGATATATGGTTAATGTTATTAATAAAAAACTAGATTATGCCGAAAGGATTTTAAAAAAAGAAGGATATAAAAGTATTGTTGCCGATACACTTTTCTCTGCTTCCTATGAACCTGGAATAATAGTGGATCAATACCCTAAGCCAAATACACGTGTAAAAGAAGGTAGAACGATAAGATTAAAAATTGCCCATCCTGAGAAAATGGTCTCAATCCCGGATCTTATTGGTCGGTCTCTTCGGAGCGCTGAGTTAGCACTAAATCAAATGGGTCTTGCCATTGATACTGTCTATGAAGAGTATAATTCCGATGTGCCCTCTGGTAATGTAACCTGGCAATATCCTAAGGGTGGTGATATGCTAAATAAAGGCAATGGTTTGCATTTAACCATTAGTTTAGGTGTCCCTCCTAATTTTTTTCAAGTTCCAAATTTATTTGGATTAAGTAAGAAAAAAGCTATTAATGATTTGGAAAGAGCAGGATTTAAGCTTGGTAAAATATTCTATCGTCAGAATGAGGATTTAATTCCTTATACAGTTCTAGATCAATCTATTGTAGCTGAGACTGTTCTAGAAAAATCAATTGCGATCGATTTAACTGTAAGTGTCCTCGATATGCAAGATATTTTTAACCAGATGATTGATCAGTGATTCAAATCACTTCTAATGAGATTTGGCGTAAAATTTTACATATTTTTTCGTCAATTGTACCTCTATTATATTTATGGATTATTAAAGATAAAGGTATAATGTGTTTTATTTTATTCATATTAAGTACGATAGCTATTATAATTGAGATTGCTAGAAATAGATCAGAAAAAACCAGAATAATTTTTAATAGATACTTTGGTTTTATGCTTAGGGATAAAGAATTAAAAGGAAATTTAACTGGTGCTACATGGATGCTAATTGGATGGACGATTACAATATTTTGTTTCCCAAAATATATTGCGGTGCCTGCTTTACTTTTCCTGTCTGTGGGTGATTCGTTTGCCGCAATAATTGGGAAAATGTATCCTATTTTCAAAGTTAAGGATAAGTCTTTATCAGGCACTTTTGCTGGAACTATTACATCCATTATCGCTGTAATATTAATAAACCAGCAGCTACCACTAATAGTAATTATAATAGGTGCCATCTCGGCTATGGTTATAGAACTGGTACCATTACCTATTAATGATAATTTAATTATACCAAATTTTTCTGCAATAATAATGATGATTAATCTTTATATATTATGACTTTTTTATATCCATCCGCTTTTTGGCTATTGGGTGCAATATTTATTCCAATTATAATCCATTTATTAAGCCGTTTAAAATTGAATAAGGTTGAATTCAGTACAGTGAGATTTATTAAAAAATTAGAATCCAGTTCAATTCGAAGACTGAAAATAAAAAAACTACTTCTGTTACTTTTAAGAATTCTTTGTATTACATCGCTAGTTATGATGATTGCACAACCAGTTACGAAGGGTTTTTTACCTGGTTGGTTAGCTGCAGAGCAAGATACAAGGCTGATATTAATAATTGATAATTCTGCCAGTATGTCCGCATTAAATAACAAAAAGTCAAACTTAGAACGTTCTAAGAATGAAGCTATGTCATTGATGCCCTTATTCAATGAAAATACACAGGTTATGGTTGCTCAAACTTGTCCTCCAAAAATATTATTTGAAGGAAAAACTCATGAACCAGAACTTAGAAATTCAATTAAATCGATAGAATCCACTGCATCTTATGATAATATTTGGCACGTCATCCATGATTTAATTACTAATCAAAAAATTAATGAACCAATAAAAGAATGTGTTGTATTCAGTGACCTTATGTATGCGCCTGATTCTTTATTGATTAAAGGAATAGATAACTTAGATGAATGGAAATTTTATTTTATACAATCTCCTCCAATTTTTAATAATCTAGCAATATTAGATGTGACTTCAATAAATAGAATAAAAACTTTATCACAACTTGTAAAATTAAATACAGAAGTACAGAATTCAGGATCACTAAAAAGACCGAATGTTGCACTAGAGTTATTATTTAATAATCAACGAGTAGGGCAAGTGATTAGTGAGTTCCAACCTGACAAAGAAAAAAGATTTCTTTTCCAAGCATATCCTGAAGAAGTAGGGATACTGCAAAGTAAAATTATTTTGCCAAAAGATGATTATGCATTGGATAATGCTTGGCACTTATCAATACCAATTATGAAACAGATAAGGTGTGAAATTATAGGTGCAGATTCTAATGATATTTCTATTTTAGAAATGATTTTTAAAGCTATAGATCCTGATAAATATTTTTTAACTGTGAAATCAAGTATCCAACCTCATTTAAAACGTGTATATCTTAATGATGTAGATGTAGTTGTTATTCATAATATTCATGGTATCTCTAAAGATGGAGTTGATGATTTGGCTCGATTTTTAGATGAAGGAGGTGGAATAATTTGGTTCCAAGGTGAATCAGACCAGACCAATTTTCATAATGATTTGATAACAAAATTAAGTTTTCCTAAAGCCGAGAATATTATTAATGCAGGACAAGGGTTTTTTACTACAAAAATTGAGAATCTTGAATCAGATTTATTAAATGATATCCAAATAAGAAGAATTGATAAAGAATTACCAGAAATTTATAAATACATGAAACTAAATTTAGAATCTAATCATGATATACATTGGAAACTGAATAATAATGATCCTCTGATTCTTGAATTTTCTAAAGGTACAGGTAAGATTTTCTATTTTCCAACTTTGTTAAATCTTCGATGGAATGATTTCCCAATTCGTGCTATTGTTGTACCTTTAATTTACCGTTTAATTGTACTTACCGGGACAGATGCTATTAATACTGCTCCTGTTTTGGTAAATGAACCTAAATGGATTTCTGTGGAAGAGAATAAACTTATGAATAAATGGGAGGTGTGGTTTCCATCTGGTAAAGTAGAAATGATTGTACCAGAATATGATCAAGAAGGTATAAAAATTATTAATACTAATGAATTAGGTTTTTATCAAGTTTATAGTAATGGTGAAATATTCACATCTTTTCCAACCCGTCTAGATTATAACGAATTTATTAAATCATCAATAAATCAAAGTGATATTGAGTTTTTACTTCCTAGTGATCAAACTAAATGGTTTACTATTCAAGATAAGTTTTCTTCTATATTTTCTGAAACTAGACATGGGAAATCACTCTGGAAAATTTTCTTATTTTTAACTTTACTTTTTCTTTTGGCTGAATCAATAATTGGAAGACCTCAATTGAAAAATATGAAAGATGATCAAAATTGATAAGACAGATCCCAATTAATAAAGAAAAAGCGTTATTAGTAGGAGTCATACTGCCAAAAACAAATAATTTGATTATCCAAGACCATCTTGATGAACTTGAATTATTAGCAAAAACGGCAGGTGCAGAGGTTGTTGGTCAGGTAATTCAGAAAATATCTAAAATTAATCCAGCAACTCTTATTGGAAAAGGCAAAGCAGAAAGTCTTATTGATCAAGCTCAAGCAATGGATGTTAAACTAGTCCTTTTTGATAATGAATTGACTCCTGCACAGATAAAAAATTATCATAAAATATCAAATAAGTTAAAAATTTTAGATAGAAGTGGGTTAATTCTGGATATTTTTCAAAAACATGCAAAAACTAAGGAGTCTAGGACTCAAGTCAATTTAGCATATTTGGAATATTTACTTCCGCGTTTGACAAGGCAATGGACACATTTAGAACGACAAATGGGAGGTATTGGTACTCGAGCTGGAATGGGTGAAACCCAAATTGAAGTTGACCGACGTCTAATTCGAAACCAGATCAATCGTCTTAAAAAAGATTTAAATAGAATTGAAATAGAACGTCAAACACAGAGTCTTCGTCGAAATTCTGAATTCCGAGTTTCTCTTGTAGGCTATACTAATGCTGGTAAATCTACATTGTTTAATGCATTAACAGGATCCAATGTCTATATCCGTGATCAATTATTTGCAACATTGGACACAACTGTACGTAAATTAAATCTTGATGCATCTCATAATGTCTTAATCAGTGATACGGTAGGTTTTATTAGAAAGTTACCTCATAATTTAGTTGCTTCTTTCAAAAGTACTTTAAAAGAAGTATTAGAAGCAGATTTAATTATAATCATTCTTGATATGTCTTCATTGCATATTTATGATCATTTAGAAACAATAAATAATGTATTAATAGAAATGGGTGCAGATGATATTTCTAGATTGATTGTTTTAAATAAATTTGATTTAATCTCTGATACAAAATTGATCGAGAAAATTCAGTGCAATTTTCCCGATTCAATCACCATTTCAGCTCAGCATCATTTAATGTTATCACGACTAAAGAAAAAAATATTAGAGCATATGGAAAAAAATTATCATACTATTGAAATAGAACTTCCATATGATAGTGGTAAAAAAATTGCAGATGCTCAAAAAGGAGTTAAAGTCCTAGAACGAATTTATGAAGATCAAACTTTAAGGTTGAAAATTAGAGGTAGCAGGCCTAGGATTAATCAAATCCTATCACAAATTGGCTAAAAAAGAGCGGATAGATTGTTTTTTTGGGATCATTCTTTGTTTAAAAAATGAAGGGAACCTCTCAAATACAGCAAACTTCCTTGATCCGTGAAAAACGAAAAGGCCTGTTTTTTGAACTTGAAGTACAGTACCCAATAGTTGAGTATAGATCCAAAAAAATTCAGAACCTATCCGCAAATCATGTATTATTCTAAAAAATTTTTATAAAGTTATTCTGCATTTTTTTAAATAAAACTAATTAGTTAATGTATTAAGCTGATTTTCTGAATCAGCGATTATTACTGCTACAGTTGCATCACCTGTTACATTTACTGTAGTTCTGATCATATCCAAAATTCTATCAACACCAAGTATAAGGGCAATTCCTCCACTAGGTACACTAACTGATTCTAGAATAATAACAAGCATTACAATACCAGCACCTGGAACTGCTGCAGTCCCAATAGATGCAAGCACAGTTGTAAGTACAATGGTAATCTGTGCACTAATATCTAGTGACATATTCAAAGTTTGAGCAATGAACACCGCTGCGACAGCTTGGTAAAGTGCCGTACCATCCATATTAATAGTTGCACCAAGAGGTAGAACAAATGATGAGACTTCTTCACTTACGCCTAGTTTTTCTTCACAGCGTTCCATAGTAACTGGCAAGGTGGCTCCACTTGAACTTGTTGAAAAAGCCAATAACTGTGCAGGGGCAAGTCCTTTATAAAAAGTCTTTAATGACATTTTTGTAAAAAATTTCATTAGTCCTGTATAGGTAATCATTACATGTACAAATAATCCTAAGATTACAGCAAACATATAATATCCAAGTGCTCCCAGTAACTCAATAATTTGTGTCGGATTATCACCAGCTACTTTATTTATTGTTTGTGAAATTAAAGCAAAAACACCAATGGGAGCCATTAACATTATTAAATCCACAAGTTTGATAACTATATGAGTTAAACTTTTAAAAAATTTTTTCAAAGGTTTAGCATTTTTTCTTGGGACCTTTATTATTCCAATACCAATAAAAATAGCCATGAATACAACTTGAAGCATATTTCTATTACTGGATGTAGAATTGAAAAAATTACTAGGAACCATATCAACAATCGGTTGTAATGGACCACGGTTTTTCACTTCTTGACCTGTAATGGCCTTTTTTGATGCATCCTTTTCATATGTGAGTTGTAACTTTTCTTTCATTTCACTGGGTACTTGATTTCCTGGGTTTAGAATATTGACTGATACTAGTCCAATTGTAACGGCAAAAGTGGTAGTACCAATATAAATTCCAATGGTCTTTCCTCCTATTCGACTCAGTTTTTTAACATCTGAAAGAGAAGCTACTCCAGTAATAAGAGATGCTAAGACAAGTGGCATAGCTATAAGTTTTAAAAGATTAATAAATATAGTTCCAAATGGAGCAATCCAATTAGATGTAAACAATCCCCAACCTAAATTAGTTGCTACAATACCATAAATAAGACCTAGAATAAGTCCAATAATGATTTGCCAGTGAAGTGCGAGTTTTTTCATTATAATTTTATTTTTTCATTCGATATTAAATCTTATCTGACGCATAATGAATTTGGATTAATGTTAATTTACTCACCAAGGTAATTTAAGGCTATTTCAAGGTCTGTTGTAGGTTGCTTACAAGAAAAGTTTTCACATACATAATAAGTGGGCTTTTTATTGATCATTGTATGTGCATCTGTCCAAGGGGCAATTTTTACAAGTTCGCGTTGATTAGAACTGTCTTTAATAAGTACAACTAAATTTGGCGA
The DNA here is from genome assembly GCA_964586315.1 of uncultured bacterium. GTDB lineage: Bacteria > Fidelibacterota > Marinisomatia > Marinisomatales > UBA1611 > CAZEER01. Next base: position 15,498 of record CAZPHE010000014.1, read on the forward strand.
ATATACTTTATTGATTTTTTGAATTATCTCTTCTTTAATTAGATTTTTATGATCCATAACAATGACAAGTTCCTTTGGATCTTTTAAATCAAACATAAAGCCAGTTAACATATGTGAAAACCCAGTAGGCGATTGTTTAGCCTGATTTGTAAATGCTTTTAAACTTTTATTGGCAATATCAATCAGATGTATGTCACCTGTGATTTTTCCTAATCGGAAAAAATTTAAAACAGATACTGAATTTCCAGATGGTATAGCACCATCATAACTGTCCTTAGCTCTAACTATAAGTTTTTCTGCTTTCTTGCTGCCGATAAAAAAACCACCGTTAACATCTGAGAAATCTTCTTTGATGATTTTTGTGAGTTCAATTGCTTGTGATAGATAATCTACCTTAAAGGTTGCTTCATATAGATTAATTAATCCCCAAATCATGAATGCATAGTCATCAAGATGTGGTGACAGCCCTGCTTCACCTTTACGATATCGCTTCATTAAATATCTATTTTTTTCTTGAAGATTATTTTCTATAAATTTGGCTGCTTTTTCTGCTGCAAGAATATATTTAGGTTCATTTAATACTTTTCCACCAGTTGCAAGTGCAGCGATCATAAGTCCATTCCAATCTGTTAAAATTTTATCATCTTTCAATGGATGAATTCGTTCTTCCCGTACCATAAATAATTGTTCTCTAGATATTTCAATAATACCATTTAACTCATTTAATGATAGATTGAATTTTTTTGCAATCGCTTCAAGATTTTCCCTCAAATAAGGGATATTTTTTCCATTAGTTTGACCTGTCGCTTCATCATGAAAATTACCAGATCTTGAAAATCCATATACTTTCGCAATGATTCTGCCATGTTCCGGACCTAAAATCTCTACAAACTCATCCTCCGTCCAGATATAGAATGTTCCTTCTTCACCTTCACTATCTGCATCTTCAGCAGAATAGAAACCTCCTTCTTCATGGGTCATGTCTCTTAAGACATATGAAAATATTTCGCGAGCTACATTTGCATATTGTTTTTTACCTGTAAGTTGGTATGCTTCAATGTATGCCATAGATAGCATTGCTTGGTCATAGAGCATTTTTTCGAAGTGCGGTAAAAACCACCTGTGATCTGTTGAATAGCGATGAAACCCAAGTCCAATATGGTCGAATAATCCACCTAATCTCATAGAAGTGAGAGTTTTTTCAACCATCTCCAAAGCAGTGTTATTATTGTATAATCTACTGTATCTAGTTAAAAAAATTAAATTATGTGGTGATGGGAATTTAGGTGCATTTCCAAAACCTCCATATTGAGGGTCAAATGTATTTGTATATTGATTAAATGCATCTGTAATCATATTTACATTCCATGCATCTCCTGGAACGCTTGTATTAATGCGAATCAAGTAATCTTGAATCTTATTTATTGATTCACGAATTTCATTTTGTTTTAGCTTCCATGCATTCGCTAGACTAGGAATTAATTGCAACATTCCAGGTTGTTGTCCACGTCCTTGTTTGGGAAAATAAGTTCCAGCAAAAAACGGTTCTTTTTCTGGAGTCATGACAATTGTAAGCGGCCATCCACCTCGCCCAGTCATTGCTTGACAGACAGACATGTAAAGATGATCTACCTCTGGCATTTCTTCTCTATCTACTTTAATATTTACAAAATATTGATTCATCTGAGAAGCAATGGTAGAATCTTCAAATGATTCATGTTCCATTACATGACACCAGTGGCAAGTAGAATAACCAATTGATAAAAAAATGGGTTTATTTTCTTTTTTAGCTTTTTCAAATGCTTCTTCAGTCCATGGATACCAATCGACTGGGTTAGATGCATGTTGCAAAAGATAAGGGCTTTGTGATCCCGCAAGTCGATTTTTAGATTTTGAATCTTTACTCATATTTTTATTAGCACAGGTCCAAATAAAAATTGAACAAATTTGAATAAATATTAGTTTTTTCATACACGATGAAACTTCAAAATAGAAATTAGAATGAATTATTAAGACATATTAATGAATTATTAAGACATATTTATGAAAAATATAATTATAATAGGTTGATATGATAATTTAATATTATATCAATGTAAATTTATAGGTTGAAATAATAGATGAAAAATTGAACGCAATTTTAGATAAAAATATTATTCTTAATAAAGATAATCATGAATATAAATTAATTTCAAATCCAGAATTAGTTTTCACAAGTGTTACGTCCTATGTAGGAAAATTTTTTGATGAATTTGATGCAAAAAAAGTTGCTACTAAACTTGTAAATAATTATGCAAAATATTCAGAATACACTATTGAATCACTTATGGAAGAGTGGAATAGAGCTGCAGAATATGGGACAAAGGTACATAATGAGATAGAAGATTGGATAAAAAATGGTATTGAGCCAAAAGAGTTAAAATCAATTAATGGTAAAAACTGGCTGGAAAATTATAAATTAAAATCTAGTATAAATGTTTTATCTGAGATAATCATTTATAGTAAAGAACTTAGAATTGCAGGAACGGTTGATATTATAGCAAAAGATAACCGTACAGATGAATACATACTTATTGATTGGAAAACCTCAAAAAAAATCACAACAGTTTCTTATGGATATAAAACTGGAAACCATGATGCTACAAGAAATGTAATGGACTGTAATTTTTATCATTATTCTTTGCAATTATCGCTATACAGATATCTTTTAGAAGAATATTATGGATTAAACGTTCGCAATCAGGTTATTGCACACATTAAAGACAATGGGGTCGATGCTCATGTCGCTCCATATATGAGGAATGAAATTGTATCAATGTTGGAATCATGAAATGTCATTTATCGATTTAATTAAAAATACATCAGAAAAGATTACTTTAAAAAAATATGATTCGCCTGCGCCTGAGTTGTTAATTACTGATCAAGATTGCAATTTGATTGCTTTCCTTGATACAGAGACAACTGGTATTAATAGGAGTGAAGATAAAATTATTGAGCTGGCGATCAAACTAGTCAAATTTGAAAAATCATCTTGTAAAATAGTATCTATAGATAGTGTATATGAATCTTTTAATGATCCAGAAGAAAAAATAAAAAATGATATAACTCTTTTGACTGGCATCAATAACGATATGGTTGAAGGTCAGTTTATTGATTGGGAAAAGGTGGATAATATTTTTCAATTGGTTGATATAATTGTGGCTCATAATGCAGGTTTTGATCGCGCATTTTTAGATCGATATTCATCCCAGTCACCTAATAAAATATGGGGATGTTCTGTTAATGATATAGATTGGTTATCCAGAGGGTTTTCAAGCTCAAAACAGGAACTTTTATGCCACTGGCATGGGTTTTATTTTGATGCCCATCGGGCGATGAATGATGTAGATGCACTGATACATCTATTAACCCATAAATCTTACAACAAGAATAAACCTCTTGCTGAATTAATAAAAAAAGCACAGAACCCGGACTTTATTATTTTTGCAGACAATTTTGAATATGATCCTATCAAGAAAGATATAATTAAGGGTAATAAATATCGTTGGAATAACAAACAAAAGATTTGGTATAAGAGTGTCAGGTTTGATGATCTTGAGACTGAAAAAGATTGGCTGACTTGTACTATATATGACTCTTTTTTTGAAGGGCGAGTTCAAGAAATAAATCCAGTTGATAAATATAAATTATAATTTTGTGTTTAATTCATTATCTTACGCAGATAGTACCAAACTTTAAAAATAATTAACTTTAAATCTTTGTAATGGTAATTCTAACTTAAAAGGCGATGACGTACTTAACCGTAATAATTTTCTATCTTTCTATCTTAGTTGCTGTCGGATTCTATAAAATTCGGTCAGTTAAAAACAGTGAAGATTTCATGGTGGCTGGAAGAACTCTCCCTTGGTATATACTAGTAGGTACTTTGTTGGCAACTTGGATGGGAAGTGGATCTTTATTTAGTGGTGCAGGACTTGGATATAGGAATGGTTTGGCGGGGCTCTGGTCTAGCGGTGGTGCTTGGCTTGGAATTGCTCTTATTTATTTTATCACACGTAGGATTCGAAATTTTGGGAAGGTCACTGTCCCGGATATTTTTGAAGCAAGGTATGGACAATTGGCAGCTATTCTTGCAACGATAACCACCGTTATTGCCTATACCACTATTGTTTCTTATCAGTTTAGGGGTGGTGGTAAGGTTTTGTCTATGGTATCAGATGGTGTGGTATCTTTGGAGACTGGAATTATTATCACCGCTGTATTTGCAATAACCTATACTGTTCTAGCTGGAATGTTTTCAGTAGTCTACACAGATGTTGTAAATGGAGTATTAATGACTATTGGAACTATAGGAGCACTCATATTTCTAATTTTTAAGATTGGCGGTCTTGGAGAGATAATTTTAATTGCAGAAGGAGTAGGGAAGTGGCAGGTATTTGGAAATTGGTCAGCAGAAAGAACTGGTAATATATCAGGTCCGATTATAGCAATCAGTTTTTTTGTTCCAACCATGCTTCTTCTTATGGGAGATGCCAACATGTATCAGCGTATTTTTAGTGCTCAAGATGGAGGCTCAGCTAAAAAGGCAGTTTTTTTTTGGATTATTGGTGTTGTAATTTTAGAATCAGTTATTTCGATGCTGGGTCTTACTGGTGCTGTTGCTGCTAGCAAAGGTATTATCCCAGACCTTGTTGCTAATGAAATGGCAAATGTCGCAGAACCGACCTTAGCTGCATTGCTCGAAGCTAGGCAGTCAGGAAGTGAGTCAGTGATCCCTGCTATTGCACGACATGCTGGGCTACCTCTTTTTCTGGGGCTTCTTTTGGTCTCAACCATGATGGCCATAATTGTATCTACTGCTGATTCATTTTTGCTTATCCCTGCCACAAACCTTACACGTGATGTATACTCTCGTTATATAAACCCAGCCGCTACAGAAAGACAGATACTCTTGATTAGCCGTTCTCTAGTATTAATTTTAGGTGTGATTGCTTTTCTTTTAGTGAGCCAATTTAAAACAGTACTAAATGCAGCATTTACAGCGTATAATATTTATGGAACTTCTATTACTCCTGCACTCCTAGCAGCATTTTTATGGAAACGTGCCACAAGCCAAGGTGCCATAGCATCCATATGTACAGGTGCAACTATCACAATAATCTGGACCTATTTTTTACCAAACTGGTCAGGATATGCAGAATTAAATCCATTCCTTCAAGAACTTACCTATCCCGCAGCAGGACTTTCAATATTGGCATTAGTACTAGGTAGTTTAATAACTCCTGCACCGCAACCTGAATCTTTAGAGCAATTTTTTGATGATAATTGAATCATTGTGGTTAGATGATGAGCTCTGGAATGTTTTATTATTTGATCGATTTAGGGGAGTTTCGGCAGATTAAAAAAATGCTATTATTAAAATAATTATTTTTAAGATTAACTGTTTTATTAGATTCTTGTGACAGTAGATGACTCAATCGAGTTTCTTAAATTGTTTCTAGGTCTAGCTCTCGTCGATAATACTCAAATGTTTTGCCAGTACCTTGCCAGTTATCAATTCGATCAACAATGGATATATTACCAGTAAATTTTGATGATATACCTTGCTTTACATGTCCTGTTATGTAACAAATGTTCTCCTGTTTTTTAACCCAGTTTAGGTAGATACGTTTGAGAATTTTAGCATATCCATTGCCTTTAAATTGTTTTTGAATAACAAATGCATATGTATAAATAGTATTCTTTTTACCATAATTTATATCAAGTCGTGCCCAAGGTTCTTTACTTAATATTTCTAAAGGAAGACCAATTATATAACCAATAATAATTCCTTGGTATCTAGCGACAAATGGTAGTGATTCCTGTCTGTTAAAATAGGTTTGAATAGTATTTGGAGTTAGTTTTGCGGCTGAACCGTATTCTTCAACTAAAGATTCAGAAATGTCAATTAATGCTTTGTACTCACTGGTACCAACATAAATTATTCGTTCAACCTGAAATGGTCCACTTAAAGCAATAACCCCTGTTCGGGATTCGTCTTCTTGCTGTAAATACGGATCGTCCATGTACAAAGTTTAGGGTTAGTATTTATAAAATAGGTAAAATAAAATTTTTCTAAATGGAATTGTTGAATGCATTTAGCTTGTGGTAAATTAACATTCTGTGTCTTCTTTAAATTCAAAAATAAAATCCATTATAAAAGAACGTAAGTCTTGCCTTTGTGTAGGTCTTGATATCAGCCCTGAAGGAATAGGATCTAAAAATCTTATTGATCTTAAGAACCATACATTTAAAGTTATCGATGCAACAAGAGAGTTTGCCGTTGCATATAAACCAAATTTTGCATTTTTTGAGCGATGGGGTGCAGCAGGTTTTTCTTGGCTTGAAGAAACTGTCGATTATATTGGGTTAGACTATATTAAAATAGCAGATGCAAAACGAGGGGATATAGGCAATACTGCTAAACAATATGCAGAAGGCATTTTCTCTCATTTTGGATTTGATTGTGTTACTCTAAGCCCTTACATGGGTAGAGATAGTATTGAACCATTTTTAAATAACCCTAAAAAGGGGGCTTTTGTTCTGTGTAGAACATCAAATTCATCTGCTAAAGAGTTACAGGATGTTTCTGTAAATGGAGTTCCTTTTTATGAGCAAGTGGTTCAGATGGCAAAAGAATTAAATAATAATGATAATATTGGTTTGGTAATTGGAGCTACTGCGCCAAATGAATTAGATAGAATTCGTAATATTGTACCTGAATTTCCTTTATTAATCCCTGGAATTGGTGTTCAGGGTGGTGATCTAAATCATAGTGTAAAGGTTGGTAATAGAACTGGTGCCGCATTAATCAATATTTCTAGATCGATAAATTTTGCTGGTAATTTGTGCACTAATGCAATTAACAAAACAGCTGCAAACTATGTGGAACAAATGCAAGAATCAATGATATAAATGATAGACAAAGATCAAATAATTAATATTTTTAAATCTACAAATGCTTTATTAGAGGGTCATTTCGTATTAACATCTGGGCGACATAGTAATACATATTTTCAATGTGCAAAGGTTTTACAATATCCAAAATATTTAATTTCTTTTTCAAAAATAATTTCGGATGAGTTTAAAAAACAAGATCCAGATGTTGTAATTTCCCCTGCTATTGGTGGTATTGTTCTTGGTACGGAGGTAGGTACCCAACTAGGTTGTCGAACTATCTTTTCAGAAAGAAAAGATAGTAGAATGGTAATTCGTAGAGGATTTGATATAAAAAAAGGAGAAAAGGTTTTGATTGTTGAAGATGTTGTAACAACTGGTGGATCAGTCAAAGAGGTAATGGATCTAATTGAACCATTAGGAGCTGAAATAATTGGTTTGGGAGTTCTCGTTGATCGTAGTAATGGTTCAGTAAAATTACATGAAAATCAATTTTCAATAATAAATTTGGATGTAGTTAGCTATGCAAAAGGAAATATTCCAAAAAGTTTAGCTATAATACCAATACAAAAACCTGGGAGTAGATACTAATTATGAAATACATCATATCTATATTACTCACATTTAGTTTTTTAAATATTAAATGTGGAGATTCAAAAAAGGAAAATCCCATGAATAATAAAATAGATAAAGTAAATCAATCATTGAATAGTGAATCTTTAGCTAAAGATTCAGGTATATCAAAAAAAGAAGTTGCAATTATATCAACTGATTTTGGTGAAATGGTTATTGATTTTTTTGAGGGTAATGCCCCCAAACATGTGGAAAGTTTTAAGCTTCATGCAAAAAATGGTTATTATAATGGTACTTTATTTCATCGTGTTATTCCTGGTTTTATGATTCAAGGAGGTGACCCCAAAACAAAAACTGAAAATAAGGAAACATATGGTACAGGAGGGCATTCTGCTAAATACTATGGGATTGGCAATCAGGATGAGCCTACTACGTGGAATCTTCCCGCTGAATTTAACAGTATTAAACATAAGCGAGGCATTGTATCTATGGCTCGTTCAAATAGTCCTAATAGTGGTGGTAGTCAATTTTTTATTTGTGCGAACGATGCACCACATCTCAATGGAAAATATACAGTTTTTGGTCAAGTAATAGAAGGTATTCAAATTATAGATCAAATAATTGATTTACCGAGAGATTCTAGAGATAACCCCAATCGAAGGATAGAAATGGAAGTTAGGTTAGAAAAGAGAAATAAATGACCAAACCCTTCCTCGGGGTTGCTTTTGGTGGCGGAGGTGTTCGAGGTGCAGCCCATATTGGCGTTTTACAAGAATTGCATAAGGCGGGGCTTGAAATTGGAATTGTTTCGGGTGTAAGTGCTGGTTCTGTTATTGCAGCAATGTATGCAGCAACGATGGATCCATTTTGGATAGAAGAAAAATTTAAAATTATATGGGAATCAGATGCATTTCAAGTATCATCAAAAAAATTTTTTAATAAACAAGACCCTGAATCTTTTTTAGCAAGATTTAGAAATAGTTTTATTGATCATACAATTTTGATGATGAGCCTTCACGCTACATCAATTATTGATAAAAAACCATTAGAAGAAACCATTCGAACTTTAGTACCTGTTAATTCATTTGAAGAATTAAAAATTCCCTTGATAGTAGTTGCTACTGATCTTGAAACTGGAGAAGATATTTTATATGATAATGGTCAACTTATAGATGCATTACTACAAAGTTCTGCAATTCCTGGTATATTGAGACCTAAAATCTCTGGGAAAAAAGTAATCGTTGATGGAGGTGTAGGTATGCCTATCCCAATACCGGTAATAAAAGATAAATGTGAATTCTGTTTAGCTGTTGATATTGGCTTATACAATCTTAAAAAGCTTAATAATCTGAATGCAATATCAATTAAAAAACGGTCAGAGATAATAACTTCAAATAGGTTAAAAACACTACTTGCTTCTGAAGCAGATTTTGTAATTAGACCAGATACTTTGGGTATGCAATGGTCAGATTTTGACCAAGGAGTAGCTCTTTTTGAACAAGGAAAGATTGCTGCAAAGAATTCATTGGACAAGCTTCAAAAGAAAATAAATAAAAAAAAGAATGAATTAATTGATTTAAAGAATGGTTGAGTTCCTGAATGAATCCAATTATTTTTAGCAACCTAAAAATGGTATTTACTAATTGAGAAATTCACTTTTATTTTTCTATTTTGTAGGGATTATAAGATCTCAGTCTCTTGAGAATCCTGTTACTATTTCTGCTACTATAGATTCTCCAGTGAGAGCTGGTGAAGTCGTTAATATTAATATCCTTGCTGAAATGGAAGATCAGTGGCATATCTACTCAATATATAAGCTTAGTGAAGGGCCACTTCCTACTGAGATTACCATTGGAGGGAATGCAGTAGGTGGATTAGCGCCTGTAAGAGAGCCTGAACCCAAGCATGTCTTTGATCCTGGCTTTGATACGGATACATATTATCATGAGGGAAATACTAAATTTATTTTTTCTTTTAAAATAAAACGTAATCTTGAGCCTGGGCAATATTCAATTACAGTTGATGTATATTATATGGTTTGTAATGAGAGGCTCTGCTATCCACCAATAACAAAGTCAGACACAGTTTTTATAGAAGTTAAAGAAGGTGCACCGCGTTCTAATCGTACTTCATTTGCATTGGTTAACAATTTTTCTGATGATAATTCTAATGATAAAAATAATACATTGTGGGGTATTTTATTATTAGCTGTAGGGGGCGCAATTATTAGTTGGATAATGCCATGTGTATATCCCATGATTCCAATAATTATATCTTATTTTGGTAAAATGTCTGAAGAAAAAAATGTCGGTAAGGTTACTATTGCTACTTTCTATGGTATAGGCATTTCAGGTACCTTTGTAATTATTGGACTTATTGTTGGTATTCTTTCTTGGGGAGTAAATGATGCGGCTGCTCAATCTAGATATGCAAATATAGGAAATTTTATTGCTACGGATCCTTGGATTAATCTTGGTTTAGGTATCCTTTTTATATTTTTCGCTTTGTGGATGTTTGGTTTAATTAATGTAAATATAGCAGGGAAATTAGTTAATAAAACAGATAAAGCCGGTCAATCTGTAAAAAGTGCTTATTTAGGGTCTTTGCTTTTAGGAGTTGCATTCTCAGTAACAAGTTTTAGTTGTACTGTCCCTGTGGTAGGAACACTTTTAGTAGTTGCTGCAACTGGTACTGCTGGGGGGATGTTTACAAGTCTATATGGAATGGTTATCTATGGTTTTGTATTTGCATTACCCTTTGTCGGACTATCCCTTTTTCCAAAAGCTCTAGAAAGATTACCAAATTCCGGCAATTGGATGGAAACCTTAAAAATAAGTTTTGGATTTATAGAAATAGCGGCAGCAATAAAATTTTTATGGGTACCCGATTTAGAATGGAACTTTGGTTTTTTACAAAGAAATATAGTGCTTGCAATTTTTATTTTTATTGGCTTTTTATTAGTTGGATATTTATTAGGTTTTTTCAGTATAGGTTCTACTGAAAATATTAAGCCTTTTCAATTACAGAAAGGGAGAATAATTGCAATTATAATTACTTTATTAGTTCTTTATCCTATAGGAATGTCTCTAGCTCACCCACCAACATATCATTATGCTAAGATGCCTAGGATAATGGATGAATTTATAGAAGCACTTGTCCCTCCTCCTCCAACTGAAGATGAACTCGCTAGAAAAGAAGGATGGTTTGTTGATCAGTATGATGAAGCAATTGAATACGCAAAAGATCAGGGGAAGCCTCTTTTTATTGATTTTACAGGAGTATATTGTGCTAATTGCCGAGTTATGGAACGCAGAGTTTTTCCAGAAAAATCAGTAAAAAATCAACTCGATAAAATGGTTTTAACCAGATTGTATGTGGATAAGAAAGATTCACTTAGTCAAGTTTATGCTCAAATGCAGTTCGAACGTTATCAGCAAGCAACACAACCTTATTATGTTATTTTAGATCCAAATAATGAGATTACTTTAGCCGATACTGGCGGTTACATTCCTAATGGTTTTGCTGAATTTTTAAAAAATGGCATTACTGCCTATTATCAAAAGGACCAATAATGAGAGATTATAACTTCAACCAAATGAAAAAATTAATATTTAACTATAGTTTTCTTTTCAATCTATCAATTACCTTATTAGTTGGATGTGAAAATACTTCTCAAGAAAAAAATAAGAACTTTACAAAAAAAAATAATGATGTAAAAAGCAATCGGGTAGATAATGGTAATCAACTTCTTGCTCCTGATTTTACGCTTGTTGATCTTGATGGAAACAATATAAGCCTAAGTGATCTTAAGGGGAAAGTGGTTTTGTTAAACTTTTGGGGAACTTGGTGTGGACCATGTAGAAAAGAAATTCCAGATTTTATAAATCTTTCAAAAAAATATAAAAAGAATGGATTAGAAATTGTTGGCATTACTCTAACATCAGGACCTCCAAAAAATATTAAGGCATTTGCTGAGCAATGGGGTATCAATTATAAACTTTTAACTGATATAACAGGTAACGAGACTCAAACCGTAACTGCTTTATATGGTCAGGCGACAGGCAAAAGAATTACGGGTATACCAACCACTTTTATAATAGATAGAGAAGGATATATTCGACACCGATATGTAGGACCAAGATCTGAAGGAATTTTTTTTAAAAATTTAAAAACATATTTATAATACATTACTTTTTTGAAAAAAAATCATAAACTTTTTCTTATTCATTTAAGCATTTTTACTTTTTTATTTGCTGATCCAATTGACTATTATTGGCAGCAGAAAGTAGACTATGATATGGAAATAACTCTCCATGATTCACTTCGACAAATCTCGGGAAAAACAATAATCAGGTATACAAATAATTCTCCAGATTCTTTAGATCGGTTCTATATGCATCTTTATCCTAATGCATTTCAGATTGGATCTGTCAAATACAGGGAATATATCGGCTATGCAGGTAGACCTTCGCGAGCAAAATATTTTAAAGATAAGCTTGAAGGATTTACAAGTAAAATAGATATTCATCAGTTTTCTGTTGCTTTACCGGAAGATGGGTTATCTTGGATTCATAAAATTCCAATACTAGATGAATTCAAAATAGATGATACAATTCTTGAAGCGAAACTTTTACAAAAAATACCCCCAGGAAAAACTTTTAGAATTGATCTTGATTGGACACACCATGTAGGAGAAATGGTAGAACGTGCTGGATACTATCAAGGTCAGTATAATATGGCACAATGGTATCCAAAAATGGTTGTTTATGATGAGAAAGGATGGCATCCTATTGTTTTTCACGCAGAGGGTGAATTCTATGGAGAGTTTGGTGACTTTAAGGTCAAATTTGATTTACCTCATTCATTTATAATTGCAGCAAGTGGAGTTGTAACTGAAGGTAATCCAGGGTGGGAGTCTGTTAAGGTTGATACATCTGTTGATTTTGATGTTTGGGTTGATATTTTTGATTCAACATATGTAAAGCTAGATAAAAATCTTAGAAGGAAAGTTACATTTTTTGCTGAGAATGTTCATGATTTTGCATGGGTTGCTTCCAGAGATTTCTTATACGAAGGTGGTGTAAGCGGTGATGGTGAGACGGATGTACATGTACTTTATGATAAGAATAGAGGAGGAGATTGGACTAAAGTTGTTCTTAAAAGATCCATAAATGCAATAGATTGGCTAGAAGAAAAATTTGGTAATTATCCATATCCACAAATTACAACTACTGATAGAGTCAAAAATGGAGGCATGGAATATCCCATGCTTGTAATGAATGGACGCGATAGTGAGAGTTTGATAGTGCATGAATACGGTCATATCTATTTCTATGGAATCCTTGCAAATGATGAAGTTAATGAAGCATGGCTTGACGAAGGATTTACTACACAACAGACTAGAGATTATATGATGAATCGTTATGGTGATCATGGTTTTGATTTAACCCTTTATGAAGGTTATGACAAATTTCCAAAAAAATATTGGCCATTGGAAAATGATTTGGCTTCAAGCCAGTGGAGTGCCATTCGTTATATGCTTAGCGGGCATGATGAAAATATTAGCAGACCTTCTTTTCTTTATAAAAATGGTACATCTTATGGGCGGAATGCTTATACAAAACCATCGCTAATGCTCACTGAATTAAAATATATTCTTGGGGATTCACTTTACTATTCTGCTATGCAGCATTATTATAAGAAATGGGAATTAAAGCATGTTAATGAATCAAGATTTATTGATTCAATGGAAGAATACTTAGGAGAGCAACTAGAATGGTTTTTTGGACCTTGGTTACATACGACTCGGCATTTGGATTATGGGATTTCCTTTTTTAAAAAATCATTAAATGAAGATGGTTTATGGGACATTGAATTAGGAATAAAAAACAATGCTTCAAGATTTTTACCACTATTGATTGAGACAGAATTCGAAGATGGTACCACTGATAGGATTTGGTGGAAAAATCATCTCTGGCGATACCAAGATACGCTCAGATTTTCAGTTGATATAAAACCAATTGCTGTTACTTTGGATCCTGATGTTCAAACTGTTGACCTTGATTATAGAAATAATACAACAGATCTGAAAAAAAGAATTCTTTTTGATTGGCCAGGACTTGATTATAGACCACGTAATGAAATGCTTTATCGATGGATGCCTAATCTTTATTATCATAGAGAAACATCAGGTTTTGCACCAGGGTTTAATATTAATAAAGATTATGGGTTTTATGAAAGTACAACAATTGGTGCCCATTATGCATTTAAATCAAAAAATATTTATTGGCACATTAATGGTTGGCGCAGACCAGTCCATTTTTTTCCAAGGACAACATTATATTTTTGGGGTTTTAATCGTCCAGGAGTGAAAGAATATGGCTTAAAATTAAAAAAAGAATGGAATAGGATATATGGAAGAACTCCAAAACACGTATTTACAAGTGGGTTCTACATTCAACCAGATTATGATTTGGCAAGAGCAATAGATCTTGGATATAATCCCAATGGTAAACTTTCTGTTGGGTATCTCAATTGGGATACAAATATAGGATCAGTTGCTATTAATCTAAATGGTGCATCATCGATAGGGCATCTGTCTACATGGAAATTTAACCGTTTAACGTTTACAGGAAATTTCAATAAGAAGAAGAAACTTGGATTTATTTCGCTAGAAATTAAAGAAAGAATTATTACAGGCAAGATATGGACAGATAGTTTAGGAGTTCCAGGTCAAGAAGGTTATAATATCGAAGGTAATAGTTCAAATGACATGTTAAGAAAATATTATCTAGTAGATCAGTTTTATGGTAATGATGATTTATTTAATCAATACCATATGCCTGGTGAAGGAAATATACGGGCTTTCATTGGTACAGGTGTTGGTGGTGCTGAAGCACTTTTTGCCACTTCTACGGAACTTAGTTTACTTAAAACTATCCCTAAAACAGAAATTGACTTTGAATTTGCAGCTTTTATTGATGGTGGAATATTTTGGGATCGTAAATCAACTGATTTTTTTAATAAAAGAACATTAGCAGATGCAGGTCTTGGAGTGCGCTTCAACACTCGTTTTTTTGAAAAAGATTTTTATCTTAGAATTGATTATCCGTTATTTATTTATGAAAATAAACCATCAGAATATAAGTTTAATAAATGGTTGTTTAGTTTTCAGAGGAGTTTATAGAAAATTGATTGAATTACTCGAGAGAGTTCCTAAATTCAAATAGGTAAAGTTTGACTATACTGAAGCCAGTTTAAGAATTTTTAATAATCTTTTATCCGGAGAAATATCGTGAAATTAAGGCTAACATTTTTATTACTCCTTTTTACATTTAATCAATATTCATTTGCGCAGGATGAAGAGTTGTGTCCACCAGCCAGTATTAATGTTTTTGGTGGCAATGAAGAAAACATTGTTTCTTGGGGAGAACCTGTCGGGAATATTGGTTGTGGTGATTTTGCAGTAAATGAAATGCCTTTTACCGATCAGGGAAATAATTCAGGTATGGGCGATGATTGGCCTGTGTCAGGTTCGCAGGGTGAAGATGTAGCTTATACATTGAATGTGGGTCAAACGACTACCTATGATTTCACACTATGTTCAAATGTGACCGATTATGATTCAAAATTAGAAATATTTACTAATAATGATGATTGTACCAATCCTGTCTCAACTGGAAATTATAATGATGATGATTATACTAATTGTCCTGACTATGTTGCACCTTATCCACCGAGTGGCCTCTGGGCTGTAACATTACAACCTGGTCAATATTACGTTGTTGTTGATGGTTATGGTGGTGCAACAGGTAATTATGAAATTTCAATTAGTATTACTGGTGGAAGAGATGGAGATGGTTATATCAATAATTCAATCAAAACGGTCTGGGAACAAGAACTGTTGAAAATGTTAGAAACAGGTTTTTCGCAAAGTGAGATTGATGCCTACACTGCAATTGCTATGGATCCTTTTCGCTTTGCTAATCAAAATACATCAAGGGAAATTCCTGAAGAATGCGGTACATTTTCAACTTATAGATTATACAATGGAGTAGATAATTCAGTGATAGGTGAAACAACAAATCTAAGTTATACACATGGAAATCTGGATAATGGAAATGAATACTGTTATTATGTGAAAACCATTTATACAGAAGGGGAATCTGAGGCTACTGAAACTGTATGTGGCATACCAAGTACTTTTGATCCAATGCCTCCGACCAATGTTTATGCTGAAGTATGGGATGAAGAAGTATCGCTTTACTGGACCGCCCCAGAAGTAAATAATTTAGGAGTGCCTTACTATGAAAGTTTTGATGAAGGCGGGTTATTGGATCTTTGGCTAGTGGATGGTGATAACTGGTATTATGATGAATTTGCAGGTAATCCAGAACCTTCTTTTAGATTTAATTGGAGTCCTACGTCAACTAATTATGATCAAAGTCTTTATGCGCCAGTAATTCCTCTTGGTAATCTAACTCAGGTTAATGTTGCATTTGACTTGGAGTTTGATAATTGGTCACCGACTGGAGCTGAATATCTTGCAGCTGAATATAAAACTGGTAATGATGTAGACTGGACAGTATTAGAAGAATTTTCAAATTCAGGTGATGGTTTTTTATTTACTAATTATAATTATGATATTTCAGGTTTATCAGAGAATCTTTTTGTTCGTTTTCATTGTTATGGAGCAACTACCTTTGATATAAATTGGTGGCTTGTTGATAACTTTTCAGTCACATCAGATGGTCGACAAAATCGTAATGAATATGATTTTATGGGTTATAATGTCTATGTGGATGGTGTTCTAAATAATAATGATATTTTTGACTCTACAAGTTATACTGTATATAATTTAAATAATGAACTCGAATATGTCTTTGGTGTTACGGCTTTATATGAAGGTGCTGAAGGAGAAGAGAATTATGAAAGTGATCCAGTTAATGTAACCGCTCAACCTGTATATGTCTATGGGGATGTAACAGGTACAATAACAGATCCAAATGGCGCTACAATTGACAGTGTTATTGTTACTTCTGGAAATGTTTCTGATACTACAGGGGCAGATGGTATCTATACGCTTTGGAATCTTGATGTGGGTATTAATTCAGTACAGGTACGTCGATCTGGTTTTTACACTACCACGGAAGATGTAGAGGTCCTTGCGCAGGCAGATCCAACAATTCAAAATTTTGTTATGAGTCCTGATGTGCCTAACCCTGTTGGGTTAAATGCATATCCATTAGATGAACAAGTTTATCTAGAATGGCGTGAACCTGGCGGTTTGACTCTTTATGACATGGCTTATTATGATGAGTTTTTTGAAGCCCAAATAGGTTGTGGAGCGCCTTGCTCATTTGGAGTAAGATTTACAGTACCTAATTATCCTGCTTTATTAACTGGGTTGGTATTATCCTTTCAAGGAGGAGCGTCAGCAGTTGCTGCTGTAGTGGATGTTTATCTTGACCCAGATGGTTCATTGGGAGGTCCAATAGGTGACCCTATTAACTTAATAGCATCAGCAGATCTATCTGCTCCAGGTGAATTAGTACAATACCAGTTTGATGTAACAGGAGCAGGGGTAGAAGTAAATAGTGGTGATATTTATGTTGTAGTTCATGAAAATGGAAGTGGCTTTTTAGGTATTGCAAATGATATAGAGCCTCAAACTCCGGAATTATATGATCGGAACTGGGTTACTACTGATGGTGTGACTTGGGCGACGATTAATGAAATTGTTGGTGGAGATCCAGGTCTTACTGGAAATTTTGGTATCCTTGCTCAATTTTTGGGAGCTCCCGGACGATCTTTTGCAGTAACTGCTACTGGTGATGTAATAAATGATGAAATTGTAACATCAGGTGTTATTACCAATCATATTAATTCAACTATTGATAATCAAATAGAAAATGAAAATCCAGATAATATAATACTTTTGGATCAGCCGTATATTCCAGAAACCCCATCTTCTGTTGACCTTAATAGGGATGATTTGATTGAATATCGTGTCTATGGCGTTGATATAGAGGGTAATGAGACATATATAGTTTCCACAACAGACACATTTACAACTGTAACTGCATCTCCAAACTATGTTGAATATTGCTATAATGTTTCAGCTTATTGGAGTACTGAAAATTATGGGGAATTAGAATCAAGACATTCTAATGATGCTTGTACAGTTCCATATGCCCCAGGTGATGCTGATTTTGATAGTGATACAGATATAAATGATGTTCTTACAGTAGTCGATTTTATTTTAGAAGAAGATTATCCAACTGAAGATGAGTTCAGAAATGTCGATGTAAATATGGATGAAGAAATAAATATTGCCGATGTAATAATGATGATTGATATTATTTTTGGAGGGAATTCAAGATCCTTAGAATTTGTTGATAATGAAATAGCTTATATTGATCTAATTTCTGATTATGAAAATTCATATCTATCAGTTGATATTGAATATGATGGTCCAATAAGAGGTTTAGAATTTGAATTAGAATATAACTCGGAATTGATTGAGGTATTTTATCCAAGATTATCATTTTTTCAAGAAAATGTGATGATATCAAACAATATTTTAAATGATGGTATAATAAAAGTTATCGCAGTAAATCTTCACTCCGGACTAATTCAGAATGAAAATAATTCATATGTTATTATTCCAATAAATTTCAATGGTAATCAGTATCAAACCGCTTCAGTGTCTTTACAAAACTTTAAATTAGCTGGTGCAGATGGGGAGTTAATTAATTTTGTTTCCCGGATACCAGAGACTGATGTAAAAGTGATCCCTGTTGAATTTTCCTTAAGTCAAAATTTCCCAAATCCTTTTAATCCATCTACTCAGATTAGATTTGATTTACCTAAAGATGATCATGTAATCCTTTCGGTATACAATATGGTTGGGCAAAAGGTTCGAACACTTCATTCAGCAAAGATGACATCTGGATATCATTCAATAATATGGGATGGAACTAATGACTCTGGTAATTTTGTATCTACTGGAATGTATTTTTATGCAATTCATGCAGGTCAATATCAAGATATTAAAAAGATGCTTTTCCTAAAATAGTAATCAGTTAGAATGATTTTATTAATAAGCTTTGTTATGTTCTTAACAGGGCTTATTAACTTTTTTGGAACCTTAAAATTTAAATTGCATTAATTGAAGTAAACTAATTGGGAATTTATAAATGAAAAAATATCTCTTTTTAATTCTTCTTTACGGTGTAATCATTGGTCAAAACTCTGTTGTCCAGCAATTTAGCGAAGCTTTTGCAAATGTTGCAGAAAAAGCTAAACCCGCTGTCGTTACAATTATTACTGATAAAATGGTTTCATTGAATCAGTTTGATGATTTTGGATTTTTCTTTTATCAACCAAATATGCCTCGTCAAAGAGAATTTAAGACTAATGCTTTAGGGTCTGGAGTGATTGTTGATGCTAAGAATGGTTATATTCTTACAAATAATCATGTAGTTGATGATATGGATGGCATTCGAGTGAAATTAATTGATAAAAGAGAATTTGATGCAACTGTCATAGGTAAAGATCCAAAAACTGATTTAGCAGTTTTACAGATTGATGCTATGGATTTAACAGATATTGCTTTGGGAAATTCAGATAAAGTACGAGTAGGTGAATGGGTTATGGCTGTCGGTAGTCCTTTTTCAGAGAATTTGAGTCACACTGTAACTACTGGAATAGTCTCTGCATTAGGAAGAAGTAATATTATGAATGCACAGAGCTATGAAGATTTTATTCAAACAGATGCAGCTATTAATCCAGGCAATAGTGGAGGTGCATTGCTTAATATGGATGGTGAATTAGTAGGAATTAATACAGCTATCGCAACAGGCGGTTATGAAAAAGCAAATCGAGGAGTAGGATTTGCTATACCTTCTAATATGGCTAATAGAATTATGACAGATTTAATAGATAAAGGTTATGTAACTCGTGCTTGGCTTGGTGTCTTTATTCAAGAACTTGATAATGAAACAGCTAATGCCCTAGATATTGATACAAGGAATGGTGCGCTAATTACAGATGTTGTTGAAGATAGTCCTGCAGAAGATGCTGGTATCCAAGAAGGTGATGTAATTGTAGAGTTTAATGGAAAATCTATAGCGGATCCTGCAAATTTGAAAAATGTTGTTTCATTAACCGCACCAGAGAGTACGAATAAAGTGAAAGTAGTGAGGAATGGGTCTTCTAAGATTATGAATGTAGTACTAAAAGAATTACCAGATAATCCTCAACAGTTCTTAACAAGAGATAAATCTAATAACACTACCTTTGGATTACGATTGAAAAAGCTTACAGAATCATTAAGGAAAAAATATAATATTGATGAAAATGGTGAACCTCTTATAGTCATTGATATTGACCCAAATGGTGAGGCCTATAAGAAAGGTATTCGAGAAGGAGATATAATCAAAAATGTAGGCACAGAAAGAGTCAAGTCAGTAAAAGAATTTAATCAGTTAGTAAATAAATCTAAAAATAAAGGTGCTATTCTTATTTTAGTTAAAAAACCAGGCGGAGGATCTAGATTTTTTACACTTAATTATGAAAATTAATTAATAAAAAACGCTCCAAAAGGAGCGTTTTTTATTAATTAAACATTCGTGACTATAATTTATAAACTAGGATAAGGTTTTCCATTAAAATATACATTAAACATAAGTAATGGGCATAAAAAAAGTAAATACAAAGATTGATTTTATTAAATCCGAACATAATGTTCTTGAATTTTGGAAAAAAAACAAAATCTTTGAAAAAAGACGTACACTAAATAAAAATAAAGCCAAATGGAGTTTTATTGATGGACCCATTACTGCTAATAATCCTATGGGAGTTCATCATGCATGGGGAAGAACTTTGAAGGATATTTATAATCGCTATAAATCTATGTGCGGTTTTGAATTAAGATATCAAAATGGATTTGATTGTCAAGGTCTGTGGGTAGAAATAGAAGTAGAAAAAGAATTAGGTTTTAAATCAAAACGTGATGTGGAAGAATATGGAATTGAAAAATTTGTTTCTTTATGTAAAGAGCGCGTAGAAAAATATTCAAAGATTCAGGCGAATCAATCAAAACGTTTAGGTTATTGGATGGATTGGAATAACTCATATTTTACGATGTCTGATGAGAATAATTATACAATTTGGTCATTTTTAAAAAAATTATGGAAAGAAGGTAAAATTTATAGAGGAACAGATGTAGTCCCATGGAGCGGGAGATCGGGTACATCTTATTCCCAAATGGAGATTATTGAAGGGAGAAAACTTGTTGCGCATACATCTGTATTTGTTCGCTTTCCCATTAAAGATAGGGAAAAAGAATATCTGTTAGTCTGGACGACAACTCCTTGGACGCTTACTTCTAATGTGGTAGTTGGTGTGAATGTTAATTTGGACTATGTCAAAATTAAAACCCAAGATGGATCTATTTATTATTTTGCAAAACATAATCTTGAATTCCAGCGCTTAGAAAAACAGTTTAAAGAAAAGAAACAATGGTTAGAAGGTGTACCCAAATTAAAAACAATAGCTCAAATTTTTAAAGAAAAAGGAGGATATGAAGAAATAGGTATTTTAAAAGGTGTGGAAATGATTGGCTGGGAATATTTAGGTCCGTTTGATGATTTTGAGGCACAGAACGAAATGGGGGGGTACCCTATTATTAAT
>CAZPHE010000015.1:0-12801 GCA_964586315.1 uncultured bacterium
CCCCTTTTTTAGACTACTTGATGCTGCAGAAAAATTAATTGTGTCTGCACTCAATCGTTTTTGGGCTAATTCAAAACTCATCCTAGTACGAGTTGAATTTTCAAAAAAAAGATTTACTATGGTCACAGCTCGTAAAGATGGCACTTTTTTTATTGGACGTTCCAAAACTTCACGAAAATTAAAAGCAGTATCTATAATAGTCTGAATATCTTGTTCAGGATAATCTCTTAAACCAAGTAAATGTTTTTGTACTAGCATAGTTATTCCTTATTTATAATAAGTATAACGGAATCTTGTTTATCAGTTTCTTTTAAAGTTACACTTACATGCTCTCCTTCATGCGTAGGTATACTTTTTCCAATAAAATCTGCTTTAATTGGTAATTCTCGATGTCCACGGTCTACAAGTACTGCTAATTGGACCTTGGCTGCTCTTCCAAAACTATTTAATTCATCTAGAGAAGCCCGGATAGTACGTCCTGTATATAACACATCATCTATTAAGATTACCACTTTACCATCTAAAGAAAAGGAGATATCAGTTCCTCTTACTTGAGGTACCACCAATCTTTCCCTGAAATCATCTCTATGAAATGTTATATCTAAAGATCCTTGCTGAATATTTAAGCCACTTATTTCATTTATTTTTTTTCTTATCCTGAGAGCTAATGGAACACCTCTCCTATGAATACCCACTAATACTATTTTATTATTATTATTATTGTTTTCTAGAATTTCATGGCTTAAACGTGTAATAGACCGTTCTACGGCAGCTGCATCCATAATGATTTTGTTTTTCAAATAAGTTTCCCTTATATGATGAAAAAAACCCCCGGCAGAGTTCAACTTACTAGCGCGGAGGTATTGCTCTGCCCTTCTTAGCCTCACAGGACCAATTTAAAGGGTCTTAAAGTGGTGGAAGTTATATTAATGATTTAAAAAAACAATATAGTATTTCATTAAGTGTTTTTGAATCAAGATTATCCATTTCTAAATATAAATTAATATCTTCTTTTTTAAACCATTGAATCTGACGTCGTGCAAATTGTCGAGTCTTTATTATGATATCTTCATACATGTTTTCAAAAGTAATTGATCCTCCCAAAAAAGAACAAATTTGACTATATCCAATTGAATCTAATGCTGGTAATAAAGTTTTTTCTTTTTCCTGTCGTTTAATTAACATTCTAGCCTCTTCTATCCAGCCATCTTCAAACATTTTTTTTG
Source organism: uncultured bacterium (assembly GCA_964586315.1). GTDB lineage: Bacteria > Fidelibacterota > Marinisomatia > Marinisomatales > UBA1611 > CAZEER01. The sequence goes on from CAZPHE010000015.1 coordinate 1,227, forward strand.
TACGTTTAATAATCCTTTGGTTTAAATAATTTTTATTCCAATTCAATAAAATAGTAAATAGACTCAAAAAATTCGAAGATTGTGATTTTTGATTTTGAAAATGTTCACTAGGTGACATCCCTGTAGATTCAAAAATTTCTAAGGCACGAACCAATCTTTTTTTATTATTGATATGAACAATTTCTGAATATTCAAAATCAATTGATTTAAGGCGATCCATTAATATTATTGGATTTTCATCATATAATTGTTCCAGTTTAATTCTAATAGAAGTATCAGTTGAACTACCTTCAAAAATACCTTTTGAAATCGCTCTATAATAAAGACCCGCACCACCACAAATAATTGGTATTTTACCATTATCTTGAACATCATGGACTGTGTCCTTCACCATATTCGCAAATTTTCCAGCAGAAATAGGTTTAGATGGATCCTGGAATCCAAATAAATGATGAGGAACTCCATTCATTTCTTTTTTCATCGGTTGAGCTGTTCCAATTTCCATTCCTTTATATATTTGCCTTGAGTCTAGACCAATTACTTCTCCATTTAATCTTTTTGCTAATTGAATAGATAAGGTTGTTTTTCCACTTGCAGTTGGTCCAATGATTGTAAAAATTTTGTTCATGATTCAACTAAAAATTAAACAAAATATCATCAAAATTTTATTTTAAGATTATATATATGTCAGGGAAGGATTGAATAGTAATCACAACAACAGATAGTGCAAAAGAGGTTCGGCATATAGTTAAAACTATTCTTAAAAGAAAACTTGCTGCATGCATTCAAATCTCAAATATTGAGAGTTTTTATATCTGGATTAATAAAATTGAAAATATTGATGAATTTAAGATTATTATTAAAACAACTTTGGATAAATACTCCGATTTAGAAAAGGCAACAGTCGACATTCACTCTTATGAGATACCAACATTATACGCTTTAGATATTTATAAAATTTATCAACCTTATAGTGATTGGATTACTAAATCGCTACAATAGTTTGAACCTTACCAAGGTAAACTATTTAGATCTACATTTCCCCCAGACATTATAAGTCCTACTTTTTTATTTTTAAATATTTCTTTCTTATTAATTAAAGAAGCCAAAGTGATGGAACATGAAGGTTCAACAATAATTTTTAATCTTTCCCAAATCATTCGCATGGCATTAATAATTTCTTTTTCTGTTACTGTAATAATACCATCAACTTTTTCTTTAATAATTGGAAAAGTGATAGTACCAATTTGCGCTCTTAATCCATCACAAATTGTATTAGTTGTCTTATTTGGCTGAATTATCCCTGTATTTAATGAACGATAGGCATCATCAGCTTCCTCTGGTTCTGCCCCAAAAACAAGAATATTAGGATTTGTTTCTTTTACATAAGAAAGTGTTCCGCCCAACAAGCCACCACCGCTTACTGGTGAGATTATCACTTCTAAATCTGGGTAATCTTCTAATAATTCTTTAACAGCAGTACCTTGCCCTGCAATAATTCTTTTATCATTATATGGATGTATTAGAGTTGCCCCTGTTTCATCCAATACTTCCTTCAAAACTAAATCTCTTGAAGCCTGAAATGGATCACACCAAATAATATCCCCACCATTTCGTTTTACATTTTCTACCTTTATTTTTGATGTGTTTTTGGGCATTACTACTTTTGTTTTACCACCTCTATTTGATACAGCCATCGATAGTGCAGCACCATGGTTACCCGATGATGCAGTAACAATACCATGATTAATTTCTTCTTGCGATAATAGTAAAACTGAGTTAGTGGCACCTCGCATTTTAAAAGACCCTGCCTTCTGAAAATTTTCACATTTAAAATAAAGTTCGGCATTTACAAGTTTATTTAAACTTGAATTAGTAAGAACAGTAGTGCGATGAATAAATGGCTTAATTCTATCATGTGCTTCTTGAATTTGTATGATTGTTGGCATACTATAATTTAAAATTATTATTATCCTTAAACCTTAATCCATTTATTAGTAATTATTTATAGATTAATCCCATGATAACAAAACCTTTTCTAATTATATTACTGTTTTTTCTAGTATCTTGTCAAAAGGAAAAAATTATTCAGATTCATATGGAAACTAAATTGGGTACAATTGAATTGGAACTCTACCCAGAAAAAGCTCCCAGAACTGTAAGTAACTTTTTAAGATATGTAAATGAAAATCGCTATAAAGATTTTCACTTTTATCGTACTGTACATTTGAATAACCAACCAAATAATAACATTAAGATCGAAGTCATACAAGGAGGACTAGGGTTTGATAAACATTCTGATGAACTCCCACCCATTTCACATGAGACAACCGAATTAACAGGTATTAAACATTTAGATGGTACTATTTCTATGGCAAGATTGGAAACGGGAACCGCAAGTTCAGAAATATTTATATGTATAAATGATCAGCCTAGCCTTGATTTTAAAGGAAAACGCAACCCAGACAGAAAAGGTTTTTCTGCATTTGGAAAGGTAATTTCTGGTATGGATATAGTTAGAAAAATCCAATCACTACCGGATACAAAACAAATATTGAATGATAGATTAAAAGTAAATTTAATTAAACCTAAATAAAACTATCATAATGAATTTTCATCAGAAGGACAGTGACTAAGTATAAAGATGAAATCTATTATATTATTTAGACATGGCAAATCTAATTGGGATGCAATTTATGAATCAGATCATGATAGACCCTTAGCAAAAAGAGGTGTAAAAGCTGCAATAAAAATGGGCCATTATTTGTCAAACATTAATCAAATACCTGAAAAAATTTTATCATCAACAGCCTTAAGAGCTAAAACAACAGTAGAACTTGCAAAAACATATGGAAATTGGAATATCAATATCTGCCTTAATAAAAATCTTTATCATTCTTCAACAAAAATGCTCTTATCTATTGTGCATCAACAACACCCTGAATTAGATATGATATGCATAGTTGGGCATGAACCAACTTTTTCATCTTTCATTTCACAATCTACTAATTCAAAAGAAATTAGGTTTCCAACAGCTTCCATGGCTAGAATTGATTTTAAAACAAATCAATGGAAACATATCAATTTTGGATTAGGGAAATTGGCTTGGCTAGTAAGGCCTAAAGAATTGGATTAATGTCGTTCAAATCGACCATCTAATTCATCAAGTGACATCTGCACTATAATTGGGCGTCCATGAGGACAATAATATGGATGTTTTGTAGAAAAAAGACGATTAATCAGTTCTTGCATCTCTTCTCTCATTAATGTGTCTCCTGCTTTAATAGCTGCTTTACATGCGAACATTGCCGCAAGTCCTTCTTGAAAGGAACTGTATTTTTTCTGTTCCTTTAAAAAATTATCTAAGATTTCTCGAATGACATTTCGCTCATTTCCAATTGCCATTTCAGAAGGAATGGCATCTATTTTAATTGAGGTTTCATCTTTCTTTTTTATCTTAAAACCAATTTTTTCAAGATAAGGAAGTACGTCTAGAAGCGCATCAAAATCATCTGGGGAAAATGCGATTGTTTCTGGGAATAGTAAAGTCTGTGAGGCTAAAGATGTTGATTCAAATGCTTTCAAAGCTTCTTCGTATAAGATACGTTCATGTGCTACATGCTGATCAATAATTACCAAACCGCTATTAATTTCAGAAATGATATATTTTTTATGAACCTGCCAAATATTTTCTGTAGCTATTGTTTCTGATTCTTTAAATGGAGATTCTGCTAACTGCGATACGTATTCTCTAGCACGTTGAAGTTTACCACTAGATGGTGTAATTGAATTAGAAATTTCTAGATCCATAGAGCTTTGATTAGGATTAGATGGGACTGTCTCATTTGGTAAATGAAAAACTTTATCAAAAGAATCCTTATCATTACCCTTCGGCATACTTTGTTGTTGAAATGACGGATTAAATCCAGGAACTGTATCTAGAATGGAACTCAGGGCTTCATTAACACAAGATTTTAAAACATTGAAAACTCGCCATTCATCTTTAAAACGAACCTCCGTCTTCATAGGATGTACATTTACATCTGCTTGGTCATTTGGTAAAATAAGATTTATTACAAAAAAAGGATATTCTCCCCTTTTTATTAAAGATTCATATGCATTATAGACTGCTCTATTCATAAGCCGGTCTTTTATAAAACGCCTATTTAAAAATAAATACTGTTCTCCAGGACGAGATCTCACCAGATTTAAATTTCCAACAAACCCTGAAAATGCATAGTCACCCTTTGTTACATTTAATTGTAATAGATTTCTAGAATATGTAGGGTCTAAAAGATTATCTATTCTTCTATCTAATGATTCAGGTAGAATATGAAAAATATTTCTATTATCTGCAATCAGTTTAAAAGAAACTTCTGGATATGCCAATCCATAACAACGAACAACATCAACAATCTTTCGTAATTCTGTTCGAGGAGTTTTTAAAAATTTTTTTCTGGCTGGTATATTATAGAAAAGATTTCGAATCGTAATTTCAGTCCCATCAATACTTGCAGCAGGCTGAATTTGTCCCGGAGTTCCATCAATAATTGGTAATTCAGCACCTTCATTAGCACCATTACTTGATAAAATTGACATATCCGATACAGATGAGATACTAGCAAGTGCTTCTCCTCGAAAACCAAGTGTATTAATTGAATATAAATCAGATATTTTCTCTATTTTACTGGTATGAAAACGCATCACAGCAGATGGTAATTGATCAGCTGGAATACCACTTCCATTATCTCGTACCTGAATCGTCTGATGACCACCTCTTTCAATGACTACTGATATTTCCGTAGAACCAGCATCTAAACTATTTTCAATTAGTTCTTTAACGACAGAAGCAGGCCGTTCAACGACTTCACCAGCAGAAATTTTGTTTCTTAAATCATCTGATAATGCCTTAATCATAAACTTTAGATTATTTCTTTATCACCAACATTGTTTTTTCAAAGATTTTTTTATGAAGTTTATCCGCTTTTTTCATCAGATCATTGATTTTTCTTTCAAGATTTTTTGTATAAATCCTATCATTTAAGCCAGATAAATTTATCATTACATTCATATATGCACCTCTAAGACCTGCATAAGCAATTTCAGAAGAAACACCTGCATCTGAAACAGAATTAGGATTGCCATTTTTCACTAAAACTTCCGATAGTTTCAAAACTTGAAAACAATTTTGTGCAGTTTGTAAAGGAACATCAATAGCATATCTATTAGCAGAATCAATTGCATCCATTTTTATTTGAAATTCTTCATCACTATTTTCTGGAAACCTATTTGCTTCAAGAACTTTATTAAATGCATCTGTATCTTCTTTAACTAATTCAGCCAAACGGTCTTTAAGTAATTGTGCTTCTACACCTATTTTATCCATTAGTGGTTTACTATCAAGAAATTCTTTTTTCTCATGGGTCAGTGCAGCAACCATTGATGATAAGGCAGCACCTAATGATCCAGCAAGTGCAGAAACACTACCACCTCCTGGTGCAGGACTATTTGTTGATAATTCTTCTAAAAAATCAGGATCAAACAGATCTTGTTTTGTTTCATTATTTTTGTCTACAGCATAGTCTATGATTTTATCCTTAGGGTTAAAAGATATTACATCTTCCAGTCCCAAAGACTGGACCGCACATTCTATAATTTGACTAACTGGAACACCAATTGATCTATTCTGTTTTTTCAGGTAATGTTTACCTGCCATAACTATTGCATCTAGGGGAATTAAACCAACTAATTCACTTCCTGTTACTCTTATGCCCCTTTCTTCAGCTAAACGACATGCCTCATCAAATACATCATGAATAGTGGATTTTTTATAATTATTAAAATTTATTGATATTTGTGCTCTCTTAAAATCTTCAACATACCAACCTATTGCTTTAACATCTTTAAAAATCCCTGGAACTTTAACTGGTTTTCCATCACTCTTTCTTACAATTTCTCCATCTAAGAGATTTTTAGACTTTGGATTGGGAATCCTTTTGCTCCTACCTACTTCTCTAAGTTCAAAGGCAATATCAGTTGCAAGACGAGTATCTCTCGTATTGAGGTTAATATTATAAGCAATTAAAAAGTCACGACAGCCCATAACCGTAGCTCCTGCTTTTACATTCAGTTTGGAAGGTCCAAAATCAGGTTTCCACTTAGGATCTTTCAACTTATCAGCTAGATTTTCATATTCTCCTTTTCTTATGTCAGGTAATTTTAATCTAAAAGTGTATTGGGCAGATTTTTCATAAAGATATATAGGAATATTTAGTTCTTTACCAACTCGTTTGGCTACCTGTTTGGAAATTTCAACACATTCTTCATCGGTGACTCCATTAATTGGAATAAATGGGCATACATCGGTAGCACCCATCCTAGGATGTGTTCCAGAGTGCGTGGTCATGTCTAATATTTCAGATGCAATCTTGATACCTTGAAAGGCAGCTTCTTGAATTGATTTTGGGGGTCCAACTATAGTAACAACTGTACGATTGGTATCAATTCCTGGATCTACATCCAACACTGTAATATGTTCTACTGATTTAATCCGATTTACTATCTGATTTATCTTATTTTTATCTCTACCTTCAGAGAAATTGGGAACACATTCAATAAGCTTTAACATAAATCAATTATAGGCGATCTTATTTAAATATATTATAAAAAACATAACAATAATTAGCATTATTATCGTTGACCAAAGGGATCTCACCTTATCTCTACGATTTGGTATAATTCTTTTGAAAAAATTCATCTGAAAATCATTAAGGTAAAAATAAGACCATAAAAAAGTTTACAAAAGGTTCCATTATCAACCAGAGGATCGAGAAACCTGTAATGTATCCGAATATAATAAGCCCAAAAAGAACTTGAGGACCATACGATTGAATTTTCCACGCTAATTCAGGATTTGTTTTCATAAGGTAGCCTGAGAAAATTTGTGATCCATCTAATGGTGCAACTGGAATTAAATTAAATACTGCAAGAGTAATATTAATCCTAGTAAAATAAAGAAGCAAAATGTAAATGGGTTCTGTTAGGAAAGTAGTACCATTTAAAAACCTCAATAATAAACCAGCCAACATAGCTAATAATAAATTTGAAATTGGACCAGCTGCTGCAACTTTCATCATATCAACACGAGGATTCATTAAATTTCGTCCATCCACAGGTACTGGTTTGGCCCACCCGAAACCAACAAATAAAATCATGAGTGATCCCATCATATCTAAATGAGCCATAGGATTAAGTGTCAATCTACCCATCCTAGAAGCCGTATTGTCACCACAACGTGAAGCCATCCAAGCATGGGCAAATTCATGAAAGGACAAAGCAAACATTAAAGTAGGTATTAATAAAACTAATGCTTCTGGTGAGAGTCTAAAAAGAATTTTTTTTACTCCTTGGATGGTATGTTTTGTAAACTTTTTGTAAATGCTTTTTATCTAAATGCGTATAGATCGTAGTCGTGGATATATCACTATGACCCAATAAATGCTGGACAAAGCGAAGATCCGCACCTCTGGTTAATAATTCTGTAGCAAAAGAATGACGCAAGGTATGCGGAGTTACTGATTTAGTCATTCCAGCATTGATAGACCATTTATTCAATATATTATTTACCATAGCGCGCGTTAAAGGTCTACCAGTTCTACTTAAGAAAATTGAGCTAGATTGGTTTTTTTTTGAAAATTTAGGTCTGGAATGAGTTAAATAATCCTTTAAATATTTTTTTGCTATCCTTCCAATAGGAACTAATCTTTCTTTGGAACCTTTACCCATTATGCGTATTATATCTTCTTCAAAAAATATATTAGATAATTTTAGGCTACAGAGTTCCGAAACTCTAAGACCACATGAATAAAGCATTTCAATAATTGCTTTATCTCTTCTACCAAATTGTGATTTTTTATCTATTGCATTAGTAATTGACTCAATTTCTTCTTGACTTAAGACATTTGGTAGTTTTTTAGCTATTTTAGGCATTGACAAAACTAATGCTGGATTTTCTTCAAACTTATTTTCATCGCATAAATATTTATGAAAAGATTTAATGGATGATAACATCCGAGCAATGCTTGAAGGTGCAAGACCTTTTTTACTTATAGCTCTGATGTAATTACTTACATGCTTTTGATTTATTTCAGTAATATTTTTTATACCTTCATCTATGATAAAAATTAAATATCGACTTATATCTGATAAATAAGCTTCAATTGTTTTAGGTGATAAATTTCGTTCTTCAAGCATAATTATGTATTCAAGGAAAAATGTATTTTTTACCATGTTTTCTATAAGCTTAACAACATTTCTCCATTCATGTTTTGTTTTTCGCTTTTTCATTAATGTATCTAAACTATTCCTATTTTTCATAAACATCGTTAGACAATTTATTTTAGAAATTCATCTTCAATTAGATTGCATAGAATCTGACCTACCATAATATGGCATTCCTGTATCCTTTGTGTATCATTACTAGGTATATTAATTGTTATTTCAGCTAATCCATTTGCGATACCTCCATCTTTCCCTGTTAATACGATGGTTTTTATTCCTTTAAATTTTGCTTGTTTGATAGCAGCAATAACATTTTCTGAATTTCCACTGGTTGAAATACCAATAAGAACATCTCCTTCTTTTCCTAACCCTTGTATTTGTCGAGAAAAAACTGTCATAAAATCAGTATCATTTGACCAAGCCGTTAGAAAAGATGAGTCGGTAGTAAGTGCGATGGATGGAATTGGCTTACGCTCATGGCTAGTCATTCCGCCCATAAGCTCAGTTGCAAGATGCTGCGCATCTGCTGCACTTCCTCCATTTCCACACCATAGTATCTTTCCACCAGATTGGATACTTTTTACCATGATTTTAGCTGCTGATTCTATCGCTTCTATACAACAATCTAACATAATTTCTTTAATGGCTATACTCTCAAGGATATCTTGTATTATTTTATTCTGCATTATTTCTTCCAGTGTATAGCATTTGCAAATTCACTCATTATACTGAAGTTTTTTTCAATTACAGTTCCAGTAACAATAAAAGAAGCACCAGCTTCTACTGCCAAGGCTGCTGTTTCAGGTGATTGAATGCCTCCACCCACAATTAGAGGAATATCAATTGAATCATTTACAGCTTCTATAATTGAAGGTGGAATAGCCTGTTTAGCACCACTTCCTGCCTCTAAATAAATTAAGTTCATACCAAGATATTGCCCCGCCAATGCATGAGCGACAACAACATCAGTTCTATGCATTGGGATAGATCGTGTCCCACTCATAAATTCTACTGTACTACCAGCACCACCATCAATTAGAATATATCCAGTTGGAATAGTTTCAATACCCAAATCCCTAATTAATGGTGCTGCTATAACTTGCTCACCTATCAAGTAATGAGGGTTCCTGCCAGACAAAACTGACATAAATAAAATTGCATCATAATATGGATTTAATTGTCCTGTACCTCCAGGGAAAAAAATTACCGGAATATCTGATAAAGATTTAATTTTTTTCACTCTTTCAGTACATTTACTATCCATCATCAAACTCCCACCCACAAAAAGTGCATCAACATCTGAATTATTTGCTGCTTCAACTTGTAATTGTATGGAGTTTTCATTTTTTTTGTCTGGGTCAATTAGTACAATATAGCAACTACCTTTCTCAACAATTATATTATTTAATTCGGAAAATATCGACATCTATTGAACCAATTCTTTATATGAACTAGCATTCATTAAATCATCCTTCTCTTTAATATTAGATGCCTCAATTTTAATAAGCCAACCACCACCATATGGATCAGAGTTTACAAGCTCGGGGAATTCTTCCAATGTCTCATTAATTGCAATTACCTTACCAGATATAGGAGAATATAGTTCTGATACTGTTTTTACAGCCTCTATCTCGCCAAAAGAAGCACCCATATTTAATTCAACACCTATTTGTGGAAATTCAATAAAAATAACATCACCTAATTGACTTTGAGCATAATCAGTAATTCCTATAATAATTTCATTTTCTGTAAAATCTGCCCATTCATGTTCCTTAGTATATAATAAATGATTTGGAGTATCCATTATTGGTCCTTTTTATGTGGTTTATCATTATTCATATTGAAAATTTTCAAGGTAACTAGTATCGAATTCCCCTGATTTGAATTTTTCATCATTCATTATTGCCATTTGATAAGGGATAGTAGTTTTTGGTCCACCTATAATTGTTTCTTCTAATGCTCTTTGCATACGGATAATAGCTCTATTTCTATTTTTTGCATGTACAATTATTTTTCCAATCATTGAATCATATTGTGTAGGTATAACATATCCAGCGTATGCATGTGAATCAACACGAACTCCTTTTCCACCAGGCATATGAAAACTTGTAATTTTTCCAGGGAATGGCATAAAATTATTTGATGGATCTTCAGCATTTATTCTACATTCAATTGAATGGCCTCGTAGATTATACCCATTTATATCAGGACAAGGTTCCCCAGCATGCATCATTATTTGTTGTTTGATTAAGTCTATCCCTGTGACCATTTCAGTCACTGGATGTTCTACTTGTATACGAGTATTCATCTCCATAAAGTAAAAATCTTTTTTACTATCCATTAAAAATTCAATTGTACCAACTCCAACATAATTAACTTTATTTGCTCCAATTATTGCAGTTTCACCAATTTTCTTACGGGTTTTACTATCTACTAAAGGAGAGGGTGATTCTTCAATTAATTTTTGATGTCTGCGCTGTATGGAACATTCTCGTTCACCTAGATGTACTGATTTACCAAAAGAATCAGATAAAATTTGAACTTCAATATGTCTTGGGTTTTGAATAAACTTTTCGATATAAATATCGCCATTACCAAATGCAGTCAATGATTCTTGATTTGCTGACTTATAAGCAGAAATAACATTATTTTTATCTTTTACTAGCCGCATTCCACGACCCCCACCACCTGCTGATGCTTTAAGCATAATTGGATATCCCATTTGATTTGCTTGATCTAATGCATCTTCAGGACCATTTAAAATTCCATCACCTCCAGGCACAACAGGAACCCCTGCAGCTTTCATTGTCTCTTTTGCCTTGGACTTGTTACCCATTGCATCTATTATTTCAGGCTTTGGACCTATAAAAGTAAAACCATTGTCAGTGCAAATCTTGGAAAACTTTGCAGATTCTGAAAGAAAACCATAACCTGGATGGATAGCATCTGCACCCGTTATTTCTCCAGCAGCAATAATTTTGGGGATATTTAAATAGCTATCTCTACTTGATGGAGGACCAATACATACTGCTTCATCTGCAAACTTTACATGAAGGGAGAATTCATCTGCAGTAGAATAAACTGCGACTGTTTTGATATCTAATTCATGACATGCTCTTATCACACGAAGTGCTATTTCACCTCTATTTGCAATTAATATTTTATTGAACATGGAAAGTTAGGTTGGGTCTATAGTGAAAAGTGTTTGATTATATTCAACAGGCTTTCCATTGTCCACTTTAATATCGGTGATGATACCGTCAAAGTCAGATTCAATTTCATTCATAATTTTCAT
>CAZPHE010000015.1:12811-35843 GCA_964586315.1 uncultured bacterium
ATAGCTTCTATAATACAAAGAACTTGCCCTTTTTTCACAGTATCACCTTTCGATACAAATGGAGGGTCATCTGGTGTGGGTGCAGAATAATATGTACCAGGCATTGGTGAGAGCATATCTTCTAAATCACTCTTCTCTACGATATTTGTCTTTTGAGGATCATCAATTTGACTTTTTTGTGGTTTGGTAACTTGAAAATTTTGATTTGAATCAGTATTAACCGTTTGAGAAGATTTTTTAACAACACGAAATTTCCTACCCCAGAAGTTTACTTCAATTTCATTTATATTGGAATTCTCCAATATGTAAATAATTTCTTTTAATTTATCCTGCCACATCTAATCTCCTTTAATATTTTATTCTTTAGATCTTTCAACATATTCACCCGTACGGGTATCGATTCTTAATTTTTCTCCTTCTTCAATGAATAGAGGTACATTTAAAGTATATCCTGTTTCTAAAGTAGCTGGTTTAGTTGCACCTGTTGCTGTATTACCCTTAAATCCAGGTTCTGTTTTAATGACCTCTAGGATAACATGCGCCGGTAATCTAACATCAAGTACTTCATTTCCATCAAATAATAAATCAATAGTAATACCTGCTGTAAGATAATTTTTTCCTTGTCCTACTGATGAGAAGGGAATATTGATCTGATCATAGGTTTCGTTATCCATAAAAATATATGATTGACCATCTACATAAAGGAATTGCATTGGCTTTGCTTCTATCCTTATAAAATTAAGTTTATGACCAGCATTAAAAGTCTCTTCAATAATTTTACCTGATTGAATATCTTTAAGCTTAGTCCGTACAAATGCTCCACCTTTCCCCGGTTTTACATGTTGAAATTCAACTACTTTCATACGCTTATTCTTATGAAAAATCACTGCACCATTTCTAATATTTGCTGTTGTCGCCATGGGTTGTCCTAAATTATTAAAAAGTTATAGAATACAAATTTACTATACTCCATTTTCTGATCAAATGTGTTGAATAGTGATTCAAATAGGAATTTATAATTGCTTAATAAGATGAATCATCTTTTCCTTATCTTGAGATAATTGATCTGGGTTAGGTATTTTACGTGCGTATTTAACCTGATCCGCTTGATATAAAAATTTCACCCAATCTTGAAAACAAGAATCATCTATTGGAAAAATTGCTCTAGATTTCTCAATTTCATCAGTTGTCATTTCTAATGCTCTAATAAAATATTTTGTCTCAAAAAATTCGCGAGTAATATGGGAAAGTTCAGTATAATATTCTTTTGTTAAACCAAGACTATCAAGCTCTTGTAATCTTCTCAAAGCTTTATCTCTTGGTAATTCTTTGATAGAATAATCAAATTTTTCATATATTGGCTTTTGTCTTTTACGCCATATTAACACAATGCATATTCCAGTAAAAAATAATAACAAGCTTAATATAATCATTCTTAATTCTATAATTTCTTTTACTGGCACAGGGCCTTTCATTGGGCGAAATGCACTTTCATCTAATGCTGAAAGAATTGATGATATAGAAAAGTTTAATGGTTCTACATCTATAGAATAATCCAAAAAACCAGCATTATTATATATTTCAATTGAATATTCCGGTGTTGAAAAAGTACCTGTATCCCATACAATTATTTCAAAAGAAATTTTATCAACATCAGAGTATTTACTCTTAATTGTTATAGTATCACTATCAATATTAAGTTGTGGAAATTGAATATTTTGATTTGTTTTCCCATCAACTGATATGGTCCATTCAATAATATCTCCAATATACCCTTTAGTAGTGTCTAATTCAGATATTACGGAGAGACTCTTTGCAAAAATTATTGATGGAAAAAAGATAAGACAATTCTTCACTAATACCGTTTCTCTCTTTTTTTAAAAAACGACATGAGTGGTTCCACAAAATCTTCATTTGTTCCAATAGAGATTAAATCGAATCCAATCTTCTTTACATTTTTTTTAAAGTTTGCTTGTTTTAAAAGAATCTCTTTTTTCAAACGTTCTAATGCTACCTTTGATGATGTATCAATCCAGAATTCCTCTTCAGTTTCAGAATCTTTAATTTTAGCAAGCCCAATATTGGGTAATATAAATTCTGCCGGATCGTATAATTGGATAGCAATTAAATCATGTTTTCTATTTAGTACCTTCATTGAATTTAAGTATCCCTCTGTATCTAAGAAATCTGAGATAATAAAAACAACACTTTTTCTTTTTGCTACTTTTAATAAATACTCTACAGCACTTTTAATTGAAGTACCAATCCCTTGGGGTTGAGTATATAATAATTCTCTTATAACTCTCAACACATGAGTTTTTCCTTTTTTTGGGATTATATATTTTTCAATATTATCGGAGAAAAGGATCAAACCTACTTTATCATTATTTTTAATTGCTGAGAATCCTAAAACTGCAGCTATTTCTGTTCCAAACTCACGTTTTAATTGGTTGCCTGAACCAAACTCCCCAGATGCTGAAATATCAACTATTAAATAAACTGTTAACTCACGTTCTTCTTCAAACACCTTTACAAATGGAGATGCATTTCTAGCTGTGACATTCCAATCGATTAATCTTATGTCATCACCAGGTTGATATTCTCTTACTTCAGAGAATGTCATACCTCTTCCTTTAAATACAGAATGATATTCACCTCCAAAAATATCGTTAACAAGTCCACGGGTTCGAATTTCAATCCGTTTCACCTTTTTGAGGATCTCTCGGGGAATCATTAGAAGTTTAAGGCACTTCTATTGCTTCAAATAACCGTTGAATAACATCTTCTGGAGTTAATTCCTCCGCTTCTGCTTCATAAGTAAGTATAATTCGATGTCTAAGGATATCAGCTCCAATATATCGGATATCCTCAGGAGTAATATAACCTCTATGCTCAGTAAATGCCCTAGCCTTAGCAGCTCGAACCAAGTTGATAGTAGCTCTAGGAGATGCACCAAAATCAATAATCCCATCAAGATCATTCAATCCATATTGATTCGGATTTCTTGAAGCAAATATTAAATTTAATACATAATCCTCAACTTTTTGATCTACATAAACATCATTTATGACTAATTGAGCATCTAAAATTTTTTCGGGAGCAATTACTGCATTTATTGCATCTGAATTAATTGCCTGAGAATTTTGACGTAAAATTATTCTTTCTGCATCTTGTTTTGGATAATCAACAATAAGTTTAAACATAAAACGATCTACTTGAGCTTCAGGAAGTGGGTAGGTACCTTCTTGCTCAATAGGGTTTTGAGTGGCCATCACCAAAAAAGGTGCAGCGAGTTGAAAAGTGTTCTCGCCGATTGTTACTTGTCTTTCCTGCATAGCTTCTAGAAGAGCACTCTGTACTTTAGCTGGAGATCTATTAATTTCGTCCGCTAAAATGATATTTGAAAAAATAGGTCCTTTCTGCGTATCAAATTCACCAGTTTTCTGATTGTAAATTAAAGTACCCAATAAATCTGCCGGCAACATATCTGGCGTAAATTGAATTCTTTGAAAATCTGTTTTTACCAATTGAGACAATGTTTTCACCATCAAAGTTTTGGCCAAACCAGGTACTCCTTCTAATAATAAATGACCATTAGCAAGCATCGATATCACTATTTTATTAATGAGTTCCTCTTGCCCAATAATTACCTGATTCATTTGCTGTTTTAAATCATTGACAAAACTGGATGATTTAGATATCCGTTCATTTATTTCCGTTAAACTAAAATCATTCATTTTAAATTTTAGGTTGTAATATGTTTTAAAGCTGGAATTTCTTCAATGCTTTTTCCTAAAAACTCGATCTCAAATTTGACTGATGGTGCAAGTTCATGATTTGGAAACATTTCAAGAAATTTTTCATATTCGATTTTTGCACTTTTTGTATCCTTAAGAATATTTGCAAAAATATAACCTATCATAAATAAAGCATGTGGTTCTTGCTCAGAGCCACTATATATTTCAATAACTTTTCTGTATTCTTGTATTGCAGTATTAAAATCACGGAAATCATTCATATATATATCACCTAACATATATTGCCCTTTAGATGTAAGCTCATGTTTACTAAATTTCTCTGTCAGATACATTAACGCATCCACTGCTTCCTTAACCATTTTACGCTTTCGAAGAGATTCTGCCTTATTTATAATAAATTCTGGAAATTCTTCTATCTCCATTTGTGCTTGTCTGCCTTGGATAGATTTACCATATTTATTAACAGTATTTTGTAAGGAAGAATACCCAGATGCAAAATCATTTTTCCAATTTAAATGAATTGATGCAAGTTTATATTGAGCATGAGATGCAAGGCTATCATCTGGATATTTATCTAATAACAATTGCAAATCATTAATTGCTAAATCTGCTTCATTATTTTTTAAATTTTCATTTGATAATTCAAAAAGATCTTCTGATGATTTCACACAACCTATTGTTAGGAGTAATCCCAGAGATATTAAAAGTCTAATTTTCATTCTCTTCCTCTAATTAAAAGCTGCAAAAGTTAATGCCTGTTTCTTTATTCGTAAAGTATTAGGTCGATTATATGTTTTCTTCTAAAAGTAGTTCCAATTATTAATATTAAAACAAATATTGAACACCTAATTGGATTTTTTTTGCATCAAAATCATCAGCTTGAATGGCATAATCTAAACGTGCTGGTCCTAAAGGTGTTTTTAAGGTAAAACCTATCCCAATATCCCATTTAATTTCTTGGATAATATCTAATTTCAATGAATCTGTTAATAATCCTCCATCTGCGAAGAATGTAATACCAAATGACTTATAGAGATTTTGGCGTAATTCCATATTTGTCATGGCTCGTAAAATCCCACCATCTGTTTCATCATTTGTATTTTGAAACATTAAAACATCCCAACCTCTCATAGAAGTACTTCCACCTAAATAGAATTTTTCAAATGAAAAATCATTATCATATTTCCAATTCCATAATCTCCCTAATTGAATTCGCATTGCATAAATACTATTATCAGTTATATCTAAATAAGATTGTAAGGTCAAATCAGCTTTATTATACTCCCGTGAACCACCAAATCCAGCAGATTTTATTATTGCATCAATTAAATACCCGCGTTTTGTATAAAGCGGATCATCCTTACGATCTAAATGAATTTTCATTACTATTGATCTTTCTTGAATATTTTCTTCCGATTCATCACTAAAAGATTCCCAAATAACTTTATTTTCAAAATAAGATCGCTCATCTAATTGCATACGTTGCCTAAGGTTTACACCAGCACGATCAATTGATGATTGATAAGACCTGCCTTCATATCTAATAAATCTTTCATAGTATCCCATTATTATAGTTGGAATTCTTACTCCTAAAAACCAATTACCAGAAAGACTTGCATCATATCGTATTCTTGGTGTAATAAAATCTGTTTCAACTGGAATTCCAGCCAATAATTTTGTTGAAAATTGGTTTGATGTATTAAAAATTGATCTGTTACGCCATTCTAAAATAACGCTAATTGCTGGTAAATCAGGAGTACCTTCAGCAAAACTAATTGGGTCATAACCACCAGTCGAATTCCATTCTCTTTGTTTATACCTCCGAAATTCTATAACCATATTAACAAGACTATCAGAATCAACTATTTTTACAGGAACAAAATTCGCCATTGAAAATATTCCCATTTCTCTTAGTCTTCTGGATGAACGGTCAATCTCATACTTGGAATACAAATCACCAGACTTATACGTAAGTTCTCTCCATACTATAGAACTATCTATATTACCAAGTTTTTCAAAATATGTATTCTTTAGATAGACATCTTTACCTTCATGTATATCAATTTTAACGTTCACCGAATCTGAGATATTATCTTGAATTATAACTGAAAAAAATAATTTACCTAGATTATGATATTCATTCTCCAACAAAAATAAGTTTTCATTTATTGCTACTGGATTATAAGGATTACCTAAATCCATACCAAGTAATTCACTGATTTTACTTTTAGTAATTAAATTATTACCCAAAATATCTACATCTGAAAGAAAATACTGTTTACCTTCATCAATGGCAAAAACAAGGTCTGCATACCCATCATTAATTTTATATGATTCATTTACTTTAGCATCAAGGAAACCTTTAGATTTATAATAATTTTCTAATGTTAATGCATCTAATTTTAAAAGTCTGGAATCAAATTGTGGTCGACGGAAAAAGAAAGTTGGAGGACGTTGGCGAATAATAAATAATACTTCGTTTTTGGATACATGATCATTCCCTTGAAGATTTAAATCTCTAATTACAACCTTATCAGTATCAGAATACAAAAAACCCACACATACAAAAATGCATGAAATTATTTTAAATTTTTGCATCATAAATTAATACGCGTACTTATAACGATATTTAAAGTTTAAATTACCATCTTCATCTACATTACCTACTACAGAAAAATGGCGATTTAATTTATATTCTACACCGACTTGGGATTGGTCTTGATTTAGTGAAAAAGATCTTTTATACGATAAATTTAAAAAAGTTTTATTTCCAATTTTTTTTTCAGCCGTAACCTCAAAATCTTCATTTGTTCCTTGCAATAAGCCTGCAGCACCAGATATATTGATATCATCAACATAATTCATCATGGCTGTATTTGATTCTTTTAGGTTTTTTTCCAATTGATTTTCTAATAGAGCACCTAGAATTGAGACAGTTTGATTACCAAACCCTGTAGATGTGGTTAATGCTTGGTCTTCTAATCTTTTTCCCAAAAATAAAAGTTCTAATATATCACTTTCAGAAAAGCTACTAGAAGATTCTAGTATTATATCTAAATCATTGATTCCACCTATTATCCTTAAATCAATTCTTTCATCATCTATGGTAGTATAAGCACCAATATTAATTGATGGATTAAAACCTTTATTATCAAAACTAACAATACCATTTAAATTTTGAAATTTATCTTTATAAAAAAATAGGAAACCATCTTCTACAATAATTTGACCACCAAAATCCATTTCTTGGTGACCTACTTGCGATAAATTCAAATCGCCTATTAATTCTGCATCTATTTGTGAGTTTTGAAAAAAAGCTTTACCTCGAATTGGGATATTTATATTATATAACATAATTGTACTTTCTTCATCAATAATTGCAGTACCAACATCTTCTGTAGAAAATTCATAAAATATATTTGCATTTTGAGTTTCTATTGTACCTTCTATGCCAACCGTATCTTGTCCATTTATAAATAAATCCAAATTACTTTGCCCTGAAATATCAAAGGGTAGCAATTTAAAAGATGAATTATTTGATGTAATTCCTAAATTATAGTTTGGATCAAAAAATTCTTTGAAATCAATTGAACCTTTTACAAATGTATTTTGTGTTTTTGGTTTTTCATACTTGCCATTTGGATGATACAACATTGCACTTAATTCAGTAATATTTAGTAAATTATTTCTCATTGTTGCTGAACCATGTATTGATTGAATAGGATCACTTAATAACAGAGTATAAAGTATACCATTATCAATTAATATCTTTCCGTTACGCGTTATATTGCCTGCTTCACCTGTCAAAGATAATTCTATTAAAAAATCACCTGACGCAGAATCCAAATCAGAAATATATGGTGATAAAAAAGGCAACGATTTAATCTTCGCATTAACTTGAAAATTGATTGAATCTTTTCTAAATAAACTTCCAAAATATTCAGAACCAATATTTA
Organism: uncultured bacterium; assembly: GCA_964586315.1. Taxonomy (GTDB): domain Bacteria; phylum Fidelibacterota; class Marinisomatia; order Marinisomatales; family UBA1611; genus CAZEER01. The sequence goes on from CAZPHE010000015.1 coordinate 20,526, forward strand.
AGTCAAATGGTATTATTCCTGAAGCAGAAATATTTCCATTATTTAGTTTTGAATTCGCTTTATCAATAAATAATTTATAACCATCATAGTGTCCTTGGCTTGATAAAGAACCCATTTCAACCAAATCAAATACTGTTTTATCAATTTCTAAGTTATAATAAAATTGTGTCTTTTCAGGTGTTCCTTTTAAATCAAAATTACCTGTTGCCATACCTTCAATTTTGAAAAATTCTGGTATAAATCTATGTACGAACTCAAGAGGCATATTAAAAAAATTAGATTTTAAAGCAATAGTATTATAGTTCACATTATTATTTACAATAGGTATAATGCCTTGTGCGTTTATACCCAAAAGACCTTCACGAGTCATAGAAATATCATCTAAATGAAGAATTCCATCTTTATAAAAGCATGATAAAACCATTTCATCAAAAGGTTCACTCATATATTTACCTTTCTTCAAAGATACATCGACATCTAAGTCTAAATTTTCTCCTTTAGATAAAACTTGTATTTCACCAAAAATTAATCCTGATAATTTTAATCGCTTATCATTAATAAATTCTGTAAGAATCTCTGCATCAAAATTTGACATTTTAAATTGCCCTTTCATATGATCACTTCCTGATATAACTCCTTCCATCATGCCATCATTTATATGAAATTCAAATGGATTTACTTGTAAAATTGAATCAGTAAGAGAAAATTGAATAGGTCTAGCATTTACTAAATAATTATTTTGATATGCGAGTTGGATCCTATCAACTTTATATAGATATTCGCCATTAAATGTTCCTGATGCTTGTAAAAAATCATTTCCTGACTTGAAATGACAGTTTTCAATGATGACTGATTTATTTTCCAAAGTTGCATTAACAGTTCCACTTTCAAAACTTCTATTTTTCCACATTCCTTGCCCTGCTTTAATATCTATAAATCCAGATGGTACTGTATCGCTTACAGTTATTTGAGATGTTAGTTCAATCGTTTTAAGTTGGAAATTACTAATATTAACATTATCACATGTTAATTCAGCAAGCACTGATGGCGAATTTATCTTACCTGAGGCCTTTAATTTCCCTGTAGCTTTACCAGATACAAAGTCTCCAGGTAAAAAATTATTCACCAATTCTATATCAGCTTTTTCCATATCAATAAATAATTCGATTTTATTTGATGAGAAATTTCTCATACCATCTATTGTTAAATAACTATCCCCAACTAACAGCATTACTGGATCGAGAGTTGAAAGAGTACTATCAGCATAAGTTAATAATCCATGAATTGAAATTTCTCCTTGATTAAATAACTTTGCTTCTACCATTTCAAGCGTCATATTAATCTGATTTAAAGCCATATCATCTGTTAAATTAGCATCCATAATAAAAAGCCCTGATATCTGTGTAGGTTTCTGATTATTAATCCAACGTGATAAATCAAAATTATTTAGATTCATAAAACAACTAATTCGTTCATTATTTTGCCATAAACCATTCATCTTCAAATTTGATTTATCATCTATTAATTCAAGATTTTTCAAAATGACTGCATTGCTTTTCTTTTGAACTAGAAATTTTCCATTCATATCTAAACCTAATTGATTATCAAGAACAAGTTCACCGCTAAATAATTCAAAATCAGATTCAAATTTTAATTTTCCGTTGAAATTAGAAAATTTAGTTTTTAATGGTAACAAGCTAAAAAGATCTTTTGGAATAGTAAAATTTATTAAATCTAATGTCCCATTTACTTTGTTTAGATTTTGGTCGAAGAAAAGATTGCCAGAAATAGGTTGGTTTATGAACTCACCTTTGATATCTTTTAGGAAATATGTTTTTCCATTATGGCCTAATGCCATTTGATTAAAATGACAATCCAAATTTATATTCTTTTCTAAGAAAATTTTAACTAAATCAAAATTTAATACTGGGTTTTCCTTACCATTAAGATCACCACCCGATATAACATTAAAAGTATAATCTTCACCATTGATATTTGATGTAAATCTACCATCAATAAAAAATGATTTTATATGGTAAGGTATATCAACCATAAGATTTTCAACTTGATCTGTTTTCACAGAGTTTGTATCAGCGACATATAAAGCATCGAACCCTTCTACTGTTAACAGATCTAAAACTTTTACATCAAATATGGATGAAAAAATACCCAAATTAAAGGATAATTTTTCAATATTAACAACCGAACCAAATTTATGAGAGGCTATAACATTTTTTAATTGTGTTGTACCAAAAAAATTTATTGATGAATTTTCTATTTTAAAGTCCCATCCATTTACTTTCAATTTTTTATTTATTTTTGGTTCTACGTAAATATTCCAGATTAATGGCTGAGCCATAATAATCAAATAGATAACTAAAATTGGAGCTATGATTAGGATATATTTTTTCATTGTATGTATGATAGCAAGGTTACGATATGAACTTCAATTTAGAAAGTGAGTTCCAAAAAAAAAAGCGCTCATAAAAGCGCTTTTTTCCAAAAACCAATTTTAATATATCAATCTACAACTTCGAAGTCAGCATCCTCAATTTCTGCTTCTTTTTTATCTTTTTTATTCGGTTCCTTATCTTCTTTAGATTTAGAATCTTCATCTCCAGTTTGACTAGAATCATACATTTTAGAAGCTAAAGTACTCCAAATTCCATTTAAAGATTCAATAGCAGATTTTATGTTATCTGCATTACCAGTATCTTTTGCATTTTTTAAATTTTCAACTTTTTCTGATAATTCTCCTTTTTCTTGATCAGATAATTTATCTTTATGCTCATTTAGATTTTTTTCAGTTTCATAAATTAAATGTTCTGCCTGATTTACAATATCTATTTTTTCACGTTTTTCTTTATCTTCTGTCTCATGTTTTTTAGCATCATTTACCATTTTTTCTATTTCAGAATCAGATAATCCACTGGATGCTTCTATTTTGATACTCTGTTCTTTACCTGTAGCTTTATCCTTTGCATTAACGTTTAGAATTCCATTTGCATCTATATCAAATGTAACCTCAATTTGAGGAACCCCACGAGGTGAAGGAGGAATATCCGCTAGATGGAAACGTCCAATTGTTTTATTATCGTTAGCCATTTGTCTTTCACCTTGCAAAACATGAATTTCTACAGTTGTCTGGTTGTCTGCTGCAGTACTAAATATTTGTGATTTTTTTGTGGGAATCGTTGTATTTCTTTCTATTAGAGTTGTAGAGACACTTCCAAGGGTCTCAATACCTAGTGAAAGAGGAGTAACATCTAATAATAAAATATCATCTACATCACCTGATAATACTCCGCCTTGAATTGCAGCACCTAATGCAACAACCTCATCAGGGTTAACACTCTTATTCGGTTCTTTCCCAAAAATTTCTTTTACTTTTTCTTGAATTTTAGGTATACGAGTTGATCCACCAACTAAAATCACCTCATCAATATCTGATTTTGCCATACCTGCATCTTTTATTGCTTGCAAGCAAGGTTCTATAGTTCTTTCAATAAGATCATTTACCAAGTCTTCAAATTTTGCCTGAGAAAGTGTTAGATGAAGATGTTTTGGACCAGATGCATCTGCAGTAACAAAAGGTAGATTTATATCCGTCTGCTTTGATGTTGATAATTCTTTTTTAGCAGTTTCAGCAGCTTCTTTTAATCGTTGTAGTGCCATAGCATCATTTCGAAGGTCAATTCCATCAGATTTTTGAAATTCGTCTGCAATCCAATCGATAACTTTTTGATCAAAATCATCACCACCTAAGTGCCCATCTCCATTAGATGATTTTACTTCAAAAACTCCGTCTCCTAACTCGAGGATAGAAATATCGAAAGTACCACCACCCAAATCAAAGACCGCAATTTTTTCATCTTTTTTCTTATCTAAGCCATAAGCTAATGAAGCAGCAGTTGGTTCATTAATAATTCGTCTTACATTTAGCCCTGCAATTTTACCAGCATCTTTTGTTGCTTGTCTTTGTGAATCATTAAAATATGCAGGAACAGTTATAACTGCATCTGTGATTTTATTTCCAAGATATTCTTCTGCTTGTTGCTTCAATTTTTGAAGTATCATCGCAGAAATTTCTGGCGGTGAATAATCCTTTTGGCCTGCATTAACAACGCAAGCTCCACTAGAATTTTTTTCTACTTTATATGGTACTTCTTTTATCTCTGTTGAAACTTCATTAAACATTCTACCCATAAAACGTTTAATTGAAAATACAGTATTTTCTGGGTTCGTAACTGCTTGACGTTTTGCTGCCTGACCAACCAATCGTTCTGAATCTTTAGTAAAACCAACAACTGATGGTGTGGTTCTTCCACCCTCTGGACTCGTTATAACTGCTGGTTCTCCTCCTTCTAGTACTGCAACACAAGAATTAGTTGTTCCCAGGTCAATACCTATTATTTTACTCATAAATTTCTCCAAATATAAAGCATAAAGATTTTATTCATACCAGATTTATAATTTGCAACTAGCGTACCAAATCAATTGATGGTTATTTTTGGCAGATATATATATTATTTCTTATCCTTTTTGGCAGATATTTTATATTTTTGTTTTGATGAATTTATTCTAATCTTATTTGGTATTTTATAATCAAAGATTAGATTATTTTTTAAGGATTTAACTATAATAGTTGTTCCTTGATTAAATTTATTTTTTAATAACATTTCAGATATAGGATTCTCAAGAGATTCTTGAATTGTCCTTCGCAAAAAACGAACACCAAACTTAAAATCATATCCTTTTTTAGCGAGATTTATTTTCGCAGACTTATATAATTTCAATTTAATGCCAAGTTTTGATAGGTTTTCTACTAAATCTGAGATTTGGAGATCAATAATATTATACACATTTGTTTTAGTAAGAGGATTAAATACTATGGACTCATCTATACGATTCATTAGTTCAGGAGAAAACAAATCTTGAACATTTTTCATAATTCTATTCTTAATCATAATAAAATTTTTATCATCATTTCCAAATCCAAAACCACTACTTTCTAAATCACGTGTACCCATATTTGATGTCATAATAATAATTGTATTTTTAAAATCAACTTTCCTACCAAGTCCATCTGTTAAAACACCCTCATCGAATACTTGGAGAAGTATATTAAATAGATCCGGGTGACCTTTTTCAATTTCATCAAATAAGACTACAGAATAGGGATTTCGCCTTACTTTTTCAGTGAGTTCGCCACCTTCTTCATAGCCCACATATCCAGGAGGAGCACCAATTAAACGTGATAAAGAAAATCTTTCCGTGAACTCTGACATATCCACTTTAACCAACGCATTATTATGTGGAAATAAATATTTTGCAAGACATTTCGCAAGTTCTGTTTTTCCAACTCCAGTAGGACCTAAAAATAAAAATACACCAATAGGTCTATTTGGATTTTTTAGACCTGTTCTTGAACGTCTGATTGCATGAGCCAAACTATTGATAGCTTCATCTTGACCAATAATATAGTTATTCAACTCATTATTCAAATTTAATAAACGATTACTTTCAGATTCAGCAATTTTTGAAAGAGGAATTCCAGTCATTAGAGAAACAACATCAGCAATAGTTTCTGAATTGATCTTCCCAAAAACTTTAACATCTTTTTCTTGCCACTCTTTTTGAGCTTTTTTTAATACTTTCATTAGTTTACGTTCTTTATCTCTTAATATTGCAGCCTCTTCAAACAACTGGTCAGAGACTTTTCTTTCTTTTTTATCTCTAATCTTTTGCAAATTTATCTCAATTTTCAATATACTTTTTGGCACCTCTAAATTATACATATATGCACGGGCACCAGCTTCATCCATTATATCAATTGCTTTATCAGGAAGATATTTATCTGAAATATATCTATCAGATAAATGTACACATGATTTTATAGCATTATCCGTGAATTCAACTTTATGGTGATCTTGATATTTCTCCTTAAGACCATTAAGAATATCTATGGACTCTTTTAAAGAAGGAGGATTTACAGCAATTTTCTGTAACCTACGATCTAATGCTCCATCCTTTTCAATATTTTTCCTATATTCATCGATAGTTGTAGCCCCAATACAGTGAATATCACCTCGAGCTAAGGATGGTTTAAACATATTAGATGCATCCAAAGAACCTGATGCACCTCCAGCTCCTACGAGAGTATGAATCTCATCTATAAAAATAATTACATTTTCACTTCTTTCTAATTCCAACATCAAACTTTTTAAACGTTCTTCAAATTGACCACGATATTTTGTTCCTGCTACAATTGCAGCTAAATCTAACGAAAGGATTCTCTGATTATGAAGAATTCTCGGGAGTGTTTTTCGAATAATTCTTTGTGCAAGGCCTTCAATAATTGCAGTTTTTCCTACACCAGGTTCGCCAATTAAAACTGGGTTATTTTTTTTCCTTCGCGTTAAAATCTGCGCTACACGTTCAATTTCATTCTCTCTTCCTATAACTGGATCCAATTTCCCTTTTTTTGCTAGTTGCGTAATATCTCTTGAAAAATGATCTAATGTCGGTGTTTTACTTTTTGATTGATGTTCTTTTGAATGTTTTAATTCAAAGGATGATTCATCATCATCTTCAGAGTGAATTAAATCACTAACAGTATCGTAATCTAACGAAAAAGATTTTAGAATATCGAAAGCAATGCCTTCCGATTCTTTTAGCATTGCTAATAATAAATGTTCATCATCTGCCAAAGATATACCTCTTAATGAAGCTTCATTAAATGCATATCTTAAAATTCTTTCAGCACGTCTTGTAAGAGGTAAATGCCCTAAAGTCATAGCACCTTCAGATGATTTGATCATATCTTCTATCATCGTAATCATTTCATCTGGATTTATGTCAAAAATATCCAAAACTTTTTTTGCTAATCCATTATCATAGTTTAAAATACCTAGTAATAGATGCTCAGAACCAACATAGCTATGTCCAAGGCGAATCGCCTCCTCTTTAGATTTTTTTATAATTAGTTGAACACGTTTTGAAAAATTTTGTTTCATGATATGTTATTTAAGGCACCTTTTTCAAGCCTATATCGCCTATGACCAATTGAGGCAACATCAGGATTATGGGTTGTTAATACAATTGCTTGTTTAAAATCTCTATTTATTTCAACTAAAAGGTCAATAAGTTTTATAGCATTTTTTTCATCAAGATTACCTGTTGGCTCATCAGCGAAAAGAATCTTAGGTCTATTAATTATACCGCGAATTAAAGCAACTCTTGACCGTTCTCCTCCTGATAACTGATTTGGAAAATGATCAATTCTTTCACTTAAACCTAAAACTGAAAAAAGATTAAGAGCCTCTGCTTCCATATTTTCTTTTTTCATAATCCAAGTGGGAATTAATACATTTTCTAGTGCATTGAATTCAGGCAATAAATGATGGAATTGAAATACAAAACCAATATCTTGATTTCTGAGTTTAGACAGAGACATTTCATTTAAATTATTTACATTAATGCCATCAATTTTAACTACGCCAGAATCTGGCTTATCCAAAGTACTAAGAATATTCATTGCAGTTGATTTACCGGATCCAGACTGACCCATAATTGATATAATTTCATTTCTATGTACATTTAGCTTAAAATTATTAAGGACTATAAGCTCGCCACTTCCATTATTATAAGATTTACAAATATTTTCCGCACTAAGAACTACTTCACCCATTGCAACCCATCCTTTAAGTTTGAGTATGCTACTTTTCTTCCCGCTATAAATGATGATCCAAAAATAAATATTAAAGAAAGAATAAAAACTAATATGATGTCATTGATGGATAGTTCCATAGGTAGAGTATCTATAAAATATATATCTGATGGAATTGGAATCAATGAAAATTGATTTTGGATCAAGACAACTATAATTCCAGCTAAATATCCTAAAAGTGCTCCTTTACCAGCCTGATTTAAACCTAACCGGACTAGTATTTTTAATATAGAGCGTTTTGAAGTACCCATAACCTTTAAAACACTGACTTCTTTCATTTTTTGAATTGAAATAAGAGTAAGACTTGCAGCAAGATTAAATGCCGCAACAAGAAATATTAAACAAAGAATAATTAATGTACCTAAACGTTCCATTTTCATTGCATCAACTAAAGATCTATTCTTTTCATCCCACGATTTTATTACGATATCATGGTTTATCTGCTTTTCAAGATCAAATTTTATTTGTTTCAAATCTTTTTCTGAAGCAATTCTAAGATGTATACCATCATATCCAATTTTTCTTTTAAATAAATTTTTTCCATCTTCGATTGTAATAAATACAAATTGGTCATCATAATCAAGCACTTTTGTTGAAAACACTCCGCTGATTTCTAGTTTTTTTCTAAAAGGAAGATCAAAACCAATAGCTTGATCTATTGGGCTATAAGCAAAAATAAAATCTCCAATATCTTTACTTAAGCGATAAGCTAAATCCTGACCAATAGCCACCTGACCTGAATTAGGTGACTTCCCTCTAAAAGGGAATTGGTAGAATTCCTCCATTTTTTTTTCGTCAATTGCTTTAATAGAGACGACTCGCTTTAATTGATTAGATTCAATTACTGCACGACGTTCTATAAAAGGAATATAATTATCAATACCGGATATATTAAAATTAGGAATATCAGAAAATTTACCTAGAATGGTAATTTCACCTTCAAATCCTTTTAATTTCCCATGAACAAGAGTTTCAAATCCATTCATGACAGATAATGAAATAATCATAGCAAAACAACCTATGCCCATCCCTATCATAGAAAAATAGCCAATTTTTCTACCCTGAATTTTTGGAGATTTATAAAATCGTCTAGATATAATTTTTTCCCAATTCATTCATACCTCAAAACTTTTGAAGGTTTTAAATGATCTACAGATCTTGCTGGCCACCAAGATGCTAAAACCGAAAAAAACAATACTAGGATAATAATTAAAATAAATATTGGATAATTAAATGTAAAAGGAATTTGATCCATGAAATACACATCCGATGGAATATTTAGTAACTTATATCTATGTTGTAAACCAATTATAATTATGGACAGGAAACCTCCAACTAAACTCCCTATACCGCCTATAAAACCTCCTTGATACATAAAAATTAGCTTTAAGTTATTTTTTGATAAACCTTGTGAATAAAGAATACCAATTTGAGCTGATTTTTCAATAATAATCATTGCAATGGCTGCTATTAAATTCACTAAACCCACTAAAGAAATAAGCCCAAACATTATATATGCAGGCCAACGCTGGATAGAAATCCATTCAAATAATAGAGAGTGACGTTCAAGCCATGTCTCGAGAAAATAAGGATAGTTTAGTGTATAATCTTTTGAAATTGAATCTATTTTATCTACAATCAAGCCTGATACTTCATTAGCATCAAATCCAAAAAACTTTCTTGCATCTTCTAAATTGATAAAGGCTAACGTCTTATCATAATCTTGGAGACCAGAATAAAAAATATATCTTACAGTTAATGATTTTATTATTGGGATATTGGAAAGTTCTGTAGATGATGCAAATGATTGTAAGAATATTCTATCACCTATTCTTATATTTAAAATATTTGCCAAATTATTCCCTAAAATAATTTCTCCTGTATTAATTTTTTCAAAATTTTCACTTGCAATTGCTATGGGAAGATAATTAGTACCTTCTATAATTACACCTTCTGCTTCTGAACCAGAACGTATCATACAAATACCTCTTATAAATGGTTGAGCTACATTTAATGAATAATTCATCAATGAATCTATGGTTGGATCCGTAAGGTAAATTGATTTTCCAAGCATATGTTCAATTCTTGCATCTCCTTCAAAAGATGATAATTTTTGAGATATAACATCTTGGAATCCTTGAATAATACTGGCGGTGAGCATTAATGCTGTAATTCCAATTGACAGCCCTCCAATAGCAAGCCAACTAGCGTAACGGCAAAAGCTTCCCATAATGTTCGTAAACATATACCTTAATGCCAGCCGTAAACTGAGTGACATTTTTAATCAGATTCAGATCGTAGCGTAGGAAAAAGAATTACATCTTTGATCCAACGGTTACCAGTCAAAAGCATCGTTAACCTGTCTATCCCAATACCTACTCCACCTGTTGGTGGCATTCCACATTCCACAGCTTCTATAAAATTTTCATCAATAGGTTGAGCTTCATAATCTCCAGCATCTTTTAATTTTGCTTGAGTTTCAAGTCTTGCTCTCTGATCTATAGGATCATTTAATTCTGAAAATGAGTTTGCAAATTCAGTGCCTCCAATAAATAATTCGAAGCGTTCAACTAGATTTGGATTTCCATTACGATGTGTTTTAGCCAAAGGGGAGATAGCTTTAGGATAATCAAATATAAATGTAGGTTGAATCAATTGTGGTTCTACTAATTGACTCATTAATTCATCAAGCATTTGTCCATAATTTGCATTAACATCAACTTTAATATTGTTTTCTTTACATATTTTTTTTAAAAGCCCTTGTTCAATATTTACTAAATCATATCCGGTTACTTCTTCAAGTAATTCTAAAAAAGATTTCCTTTTAAAATTTTTGGAAAGATCAATATTCATGCCACCCCAATCTACATTTAAAGCTTTAACTTGTTTGGCAGTCATACGAATCATCTCCTCTACAAGATTCATACAGTCATCATAATCAGCATAAGCCCAGTAAAATTCTAACATTGTGAACTCTGGATTATGATTCCGATCCATTCCTTCATTTCTAAAATCTTTAGCTATTTCATAAACACGGTCAAAACCACCTATAATCAATCTCTTTAGATATAATTCATCCGCAATTCTAAGATAAAGTTTCTGATCAAGTGCATTATGATGAGTAACAAATGGTCTTGCATTTGCTCCACCATATATTGGCTGTAAAACGGGTGTTTCTACTTCTAAAAACCCTTTATTATCTAAAAATTTTCTTATACATTTAATAATTTGAGATCTTTTAATAAATGTTTCTTTAACTTCTGGATTTAAAATTAAATCCAAATGCCGATTCCTATATCGTTGTTCTTTATCTTTAAATGCATCAAAGATTAACCCATCTTTTTCTTTTACAATAGGAAGAGGACGAATACTTTTTGAAAGGATTGTAATAATGGATGTATGAATAGAGATTTCTCCAGTTTTTGTAGTAAAAACAATTCCTTCTACTCCCACATAATCACCAATATCCAATAATTTAAAATTAGAATATAATTCGTCGCCTACATCATCTTTACGAATAAATATTTGAATTTTTCCTTCATTATCCATAATCTGAAAAAAAGATGCTTTACCCATCTTCCTAAGAGCCATTATCCTCCCAGCAACTTTTACAAGTTTTCCCTTATATTTATTATAGTCAAACTTTATTGAATTACTTAAATGAGTTGGTTCAAACTTTGAGGGATATGGATTAATATTTTTCCGCTTTAGAATGTTTAACTTTTCCAACCTATAATCTATTATCTGTTTTAAGCTTTTTTGTTCTTCTGACATATTTTTCCCTATATGTTCTATTTTTTATGATGAATTGTACTTAATAAATAGGCCCTAATAAATGAATTTAAATTACCATCCATAATACTTTGCACATTGCCATTCTCTTCTTTAGTTCGATGATCTTTAACCATTTGATAAGGATGGAAAACATAAGAACGAATTTGGCTGCCCCATCCAATATCCAACTTCTGGTTTTCTAAATTTTTATTTTTCTCTTTCTCCTTTTCTAATTCAACTTGATATAATCGAGCCTTTAATATTTTCATTGCCTGGTTTTTATTTTTGTATTGTGAACGTTGATTTTGACATTGTGCAACAATACCTGATGGTATATGAGTGATTCTAACCGCTGAATCTGTTTTATTAACATGCTGCCCTCCTGCTCCACTAGCACGATATGTATCAATTCGTAAATCTGAATTATTAATCTCAATATTAATGTTATCATCCACTGCAGGATATACAAAAACTGATGCAAAAGAAGTATGGCGTCGATTGTTAGCATCAAATGGAGAAATTCTCACCATCCTATGCACGCCAGCCTCTGCTTTTAGAAAACCAAAGGCATAGTCACCTTTAATTTCAAATGTGATATCTTTAAGTCCAGCTTCATCACCCTGTTGAAAATCAATAACTTCTAATTTGTAATTCTCTTTCTCCGACCATCTTTTATACATTCTATAAAGCATTTGCGCCCAATCTTGGCTTTCAGTTCCCCCAGCACCCGGATGTATTGATACAATTGCATTTTGGATATCTTCAGATTTACCCAATGTAAGTTTCATTTCTATATCATTTATGATCTTTCGATAAGCTTTAAGTTCATCATATATTTCTTTTAATTCAGCTTCACCATCATCAGCAAATTCAAATAATATTTCCATATCATCATGCCGACGATTAAGATCATTCCATAAAACAATTTGTTTTTCAATGCGCGACATTTTTTTTAAGGTGATGGATGCACTTTTATTATCATTCCAAAAATTAGGTTCAGATGATACCTTCTTTAATTTTTCTAAATTTTTTGACAAAGTATCAAGGTCAAAGATACCTCCTGATTTCTGAATCTTTCTTTTTTGCTAAATTGAACTGTTCTTTTAAATCATTTAACTCCATTGAAAAATTTACAATATGCTTATAGTAGGATTAAGGAGAATTATACTGTTATTAATCACCTGATGAAATAAATAAACGCTGATTAAGATAACGGCGCAATTTCATTTCATCTATTTTTAAATTAGTAAATCGACCATTTTCAGCTGTTGCAATAGTCCCTCTTTCCTCTGAAATTACTACAACTATTGCATCAGACTCTTCTGTTATTCCTAAAGCAGCTCTATGTCTGGTACCCATCTCGGGTAGTATCATAGGACTCTCTGTTAGAGGTAATATGCATCCTGCAGCTTCAATCAAAGTATTTTGTAATATTACAGCACCATCATGCATTGGAGACCCTGGATTAAATATTGAAACTAATAGCGGTCCTGATACTTCTGCTTTTAATTGAATGCCAGCCTCTTTATAGGAACGTAGTCCTGTTTCTCTCTGAATAACAATAAGAGCTCCCCATTTTCTTTCAGATAATTGAAGCGATGCTTCTATAATAGCCTCTAAAGATCGGGATGTCCCCATTCGAAAAATCCTTTGAAAAAACCTTGTTTGTCCCACATAAATTAATAATCTTCTAATTTCTGGTTGAAATAAAATCACAAATGCAACAACCCAAACAGTTTGAAATTGATTTAATAACCAAGACATTGCAATTAATCCCAAAGAATTAAAAATAAAAGAAGCAATAAGAAGAATTACAAGACCAATGAGCATCTGTCCTGCTCTAGTTTCTTTAAAATATTGATAAACCTTAAAGAAAATCCAAGTAACTAAAAAAATATCAATGATATCAATAAAAGTAACTGTTAAAAAACCTAAATTAAATAATATCAAGTTGCTCTCCTTATCCTATCGGCAATAGTTACTACTCTTTTTATTTTTTTTACATCGTGAACACGCACAATACATGCACCGTTCAAAATCCCAGCAGTAACTGCCGCTGCAGTTCCCTCTAATCTATCTTCGATCGGTAAATCAAGTGTTAAACCTATAAATGATTTTCTACTTGGACCAATAAGCACTGGATATCCAAGATTGCAAAATGAATTTAATTGATTTATTAATTGAAAATTATGTTCAATTGTTTTTCCAAAACCTATTCCTGGATCAAGAATAATTCTTTGTTTTTTTATACCAGCATTCATCGCTATATGTATTTGTTTATTGAAAAACAATGAAATTTCTGAAATAATATCATCATACTGTGGATTATCCTGCATATTACTGGGATTACCTTTCATATGCATAATGACTATTGGCACTTCTAATTCCGAGGCAATCCGTGCCATTTTATGATCTTTAGTTAGTCCACTAATATCATTTATAATATTTGCTCCTGAATTAATTGCATTTTTAGCTACTATCGATTTTGTTGTATCAATTGATATTAAAACATCTGAAGATAGTGTTCGAATCCTTTTAATGACAGGTATTGTTCTTTCTAATTCTACATCTACTGAAATCTCTATTGATCCAGGTCTAGTGGATTCACCACCAATATCAATAATATCAACACCATCTTTAATCATTTTTTCCGCATAATCTACTGCTATGTCAGTTTTATAAAACTGCCCCCCATCACTAAAGGAATCTGGGGTCACATTTATTATTCCCATTACTAATTTTTGACGATCTGGATTTTCCAACCATTTATGTAATGAGGATGGAGTTATGGAATTAATCAATTCAGAATTTCACTTCCAATATTATTTTAGTTTATTATCAACTTGTTTTGCAATTTTTTGATGAGGCTTTTTAGATTTTCGTTGGTTTGATCGATTGGGATAATTTTGCTTTCCATTAACGGTTTTTGAGCGATTATGCCTTGTTCTTCTTTGTTTATTTGATTTGAATTGGCCATTTATAGGTCTCGTCAATTTTCTACCATGAAGGATGTTTTTTAAATCTTTAGCGTCAATAGTTTCATATTTTAATAATTCTTGAGCCAACCTATGTAGAAGTTCTATATCTTTTCTTAAAATTTCATCTGCTAACCTTTGAGAGTCTCTCACAATTCTTGAAATTTCTTCATCTATCATTCTTGCTGTAACTTCACTATAATCTCGATGGGATTGTATTTCACGACCTAGGAATACTTCCTCATTTTTCTTGCCAAAAGTCATTGGTCCTAATAAATCACTCATGCCCCATTCTGTAACCATTCTTCTCGCAATTTGGGTTGCTTGTTCAATATCATTCCCTGCACCAGTTGTCATCTGGTTAAAAATTAGCATTTCTGCACTTCTACCACCCATTAAAATAGCTAAACGTCCTTCAACAAATTTTCGTGTATAACCATGTTTTTCATCCATTGGAAGTTGCATTGTAACACCCAAGGCCCTACCACGGGGAATTATTGTGATTTTATGAACAGGATCAGCATCTTTTGTTTTAATAGCTACCAAAGCATGTCCAGCTTCATGATAAGCTGTCACTTCTTTTTCTTCATTCGAGAGTATCATACTTTTGCGTTGTACTCCCATCATAACTTTGTCTTTAGCTTCTTCAAAATCATTCATATCTATAGATTTTTTCCGCTTTTTGGCAGCTAAAAGAGCAGCTTCATTAACAATATTTGCAATATCTGCACCAACCATCCCAGGAGTACCTTTTGCTAAAGATTTTAAATCAACTTTCATTAGATTTATAATAAGTTTTTTAGTATGAACTTTAAGAATACCAAGACGACCTTTTATATC